>NZ_CP151802.1:3327945-3630486 GCF_038446665.1 Lysobacter sp. FW306-1B-D06B
CTGCTCACGGTGGCGACGGCGGACAAGGTGAACTCCGGCGTGCGCGGGCTGTGGTTGCGCTCGCTGGTGGGCATGGGGATGTCGCTGCTGGCGATGGGCCTGGTCACGGACTTCGCGGTTCGTGCGCACACGAGCATGCCGGTGCTGTTGGCCTGCCTGCCGATCCTGGTGGTGCACACGCTGGCGGTGAGCCTGAGCACCTACCGCCTGATCCGCCATGTGCAGAAGCAGAACACGCGGCTGGACGAACTCAGCCGCTTCGACGCACTCACCGGCCTGGAAAGCCGCCGCCACTGGCAGGAACAGGCGTCGGCGCTGCTGCAACGCCACCGCGCCGGCGCGGACAGCGCGACGCTGCTGCTGGTCGACATCGACCACTTCAAGGCGATCAACGACCGCTGCGGCCACGCCACGGGCGACGACGTGCTGCGCGGCATCGCCGACGTGATCCGCCATGCGGCGCCCGTCGGCAGCCACGCCGGCCGGCTGGGCGGCGACGAGTTCGCCATCGCCCTGTCCGTGCCCGTACATGAGGCGCATGTCGTCGCCGAGGAGATCCGCGCGGGCGTGGCCACGCTGGGGTTCGCCGAGTGGCCGGAGCTGCGGTGCACCGTCAGCGTCGGCGTAGCGACACCGCCGCCGGACAATGCCACCTTGCGAGACTGGACCGAAGCGGCCGACCGCGCGCTCTATCGCGCGAAGGCGCAGGGTCGCAACGTGGTGATCGCCGCCGTGGAGGCGCTGCCGGCCTAACGGCGTTCGTCTTGCATTTCCGCTGCGGCGCTGGGGGCTGCTTCGTTGCGGTTGTTCCGGCGCGATACGCGTGGTTTCTGTTCCGGCCGACTGCCGGGCTTGAGCTCCCACTGGTCAGCGTTGGCGAGCAAGCGCTGTTGAATGTCGGGTGGGTAGTCGGCCAGGGTGGTCAACGGTGGTGTCGGTTTACCGGGCAGCCCCGCTTCGCGGATGACCTTCGGCCAGCGCGGTTTCCAGCACAGCAGAAGGCTGAGCCAATGCGCCGTGCCCAGTGCAAGGAAGGCGGGTGATATCAGGATCAGGCCCCATTGCATCGCGGGGCTGGCGTTGGCGAAGAAGCGAGAGACACCTTCGAACTGCGCGGTGAATGCCTGCCACGGCCACGGGAAGTGCGAGGTGATGTGCGGCTTGGGCAAACCGTCCGGGCCATCCTCCATGAAGCGGCGGATGAATTCCCATTCGTTGCGCAGTTCCGAGCTACCTTGGGCTTGAGGGCCGATGAAGGCCATCTCCATTTGCGGCAACCCGGTGTTCTTTGGTGCCCAGTGCAGTATCAGTGGCCTACCTATGCCGCTGGCCTCGGTAGCGCTGGCTGATGGGTTTTCGCCAATAGTGCCGTCCCACGGCAACGTGACGATACCGCCGCAGTATTTCGGCCGGTGCAGGTACACCTGTCGGGTCTTGCGGTTGAAGCGGATCAGCAGGTGCCGGCTGGTCAGCATTTCCAGGCGGCTGATGCGGAAGCCGTATTTGAAGTAGAGCCAAGTAATACCTCCGCCCCCTCCTCCAAATATGACAAAGGCAAGCACGGTCACCAAGAAAACAGATATTGGCACCGTCCCCCATTCACTGATCAATGTGGCCACCACTTTGCTTGTCATGAGCAAAAAGGATCCAGCCACTCCAACTATGGTCACCGACAACAACGTAACCAACCCCCGCCACGGCTCGAACATGCCGCAGCGCAGTTCCAGCACCGTGTCGTTGAAGACGTAGATTCGACGACGGCGCGATAACGGGTGCGTTGGAAACCCGTTTCGTCCGTCTCGAACGCGGTGACGATACCGACGACGGTGCGTTCGGCGATGCCGTCACGCTCTATGGTGAAGGTCGCCTCGTGGTCCAACAATGTGTTGGTGTCGATGGCGTCGTTGAAGCTGGACAGGTCCAGTTCCAGTCGGAAAGGCTGAGAGACACTTTCCTCCAGTTCAAACCGGACGACATCCAGGTCGGGGCCGTCGGGGACGGCGAGTCGAAAGCGAAGGTCCGACTGCATCGGCATTGCGATCATCCATGGAGGCAAAGGCCAGAATGTGCGTGGTGATCAGCACGCTGCTCAACACGAAAGAGTCTTCGGTGCGTGCCGCTCGAGTTCGTTCCCCATCTTCTGAGCGCACACACGTACGCAGCATGTCCGGCCTTACTCGATCGCAATGCTCATCGCCTCGACGAACGTTCGCGATGCAGGCTGGTCGCGGCCCGTCTCGGGGTGAAGTAGGGAGCAGACGCGGGGGCTGACTCCAGGTGCTCGCCAAGGTCGGGGCGCCGTGGCCGCCGAACGATGCAACTTTGTGAACCTGAACGCAGCGGCCGACCGCGCTTTAGCGAGCGAAGGCTCAAGGACGCAACGTGGTGATCGCCGCCGTGGAGGCGCTGCCGGGCTAACGGCTGCCGTCGTCCTGCGTTTCGTCGGCGAGGCCCGCGCCCAGCCCCATGCCGAGGCCGCCGGCGGCCAGCCCGCCGCCCATGCCGCCGCCCATGCCGCCGCCCATTCCTCCGCCACCGCCGCGACCGCCCTGTCGGTCTTCCTTCGCGCCCTCGCCTTTTCCCTTGGTGCTGGACGACGGGCGCGCGGGGCCCTGTCGCGGGATGTCGAGGTTCGCCGGCACGGGATCCAGGTCGAGCACACCGCGGATGAAGTCGCGCAGCGAGACGACGAGTTCGGCCGTGTGCACCTGCCTTCCGGCGACGAGGTCCCCCGCCGCGCGCGCGGCCAGGCGCACCTGTTCGTCGGTGCCCAGCAGCAGGATGTCCGACAGTGCGCCTTCGACCGCATCGCGGATACGGCGCGAGCGGTCCGAGCTCGGCCACGTCAGTTCCGCGCTGCCGGGCTCCACGCCAGGCGTGGCGTCCGTGCCACGCCGTTGCAGGTCGCGCAGGTGGGTGGGATCGACCGCTAGGTTGCCGGTGAAGGAACCGCCCAGCGTCTTGTAGGCCGCGATGAGCGTGCGCAGGCGCTCGTTGATCTGGCGGTTCTCGCGCTCACGTCGTGCCTGCACGATCTGCATCACGATCAGGCGGATGCCCACGCCGATCAGCGTGATCACCGCCAGCCCGATCAGCGTGGACAGCACCGCCTGCCAGGAACTGAAATCCAGGTTGCGCATGGGGCCTCCCGTGCCTGCTTCGGACACGCTAACGCATCGTGCGCGGGCGTGTCGTGGATGGGGCGACGGCGCGCGCATGAGACCTCCCTCTCCCCTTGCGGGAGAGGGACAGGCCGCCGAAGGCGGCCAGGGAGAGGGGTGTGTCCGCATGCACAGCCCCACACCTCACGCCGCCCTAATGCCCCCGCCACCACGATGACGGCCATCGCCACCGCCCGGGGAAGGCCGTCATGATGAGAACGCTCGCCATCGCGCTCGCCTGCAGCACGCTGATCGCCTCGCTTGCTTCGCCCGCCGACGCGCAATCGCGCAAGCAACCCACGTCGTCCGTCGAGGTCTCCAAGCCCGCCGCTTCGCTTCCCGGCCCGACCTACGCCTGGGTGCCGATGCCCGCGCAGCTGAGCGCGGAGTTCGACCAGCGCGTGCAGGACCCGGCACTGCGCGCGCGGCTGGAAGCAGCGTTGAACAAGGCCCTGCAAGCGAAGGGCTATCGCCGCATCGACGACGTGCGCAAGGCCGACCTCGCCTTCGCTTACCGCGTCGGTGTTCGCGATGTGCAGCAGACGAGCGTGAAGGAAACCAGGTCGCAGGGCGGCAGCATCCGCGAGAGCGCGCTGGAATGCGGGCACGGCGGCTGTTCGCAACTGGTCGAACACGGCGCCGGTGGCGTACCGACGTTCAAGGTGAAGACCGTCGACACGGTCGAGGGCGGCCTGCAGATCGAGGCGATCCAGCCCTCCGACATCCGCGTGCTGTGGCGCGCGCTTTATCGCGGCTCGGTGAAGGCCAAGGGCGCCGGCGCGGTGAACCTGGACACCGTGGCGACGCAGACGCTGGCCTCGTTGCCCAAGGCGTCGAAGTAAGCGCGCGATGTTCGCGGACGCTCAACCGTCTTTGGATTGGGCGTTCTTCTCGTTTTCCGTGGCCTTCTCCACGATGTGCTCGTAGAGCTGCACGAGCTGCGCGCCGAGCGCATGGAACTCCGGGTTGCGCGCGACGAAATGCTGCCCGTCCTGCGCGTCCTCCAGCGCCCGCTTCATGAAGTCCAGGTCGGCGTCGGTGATTCGTTCGCCGGCATCGACGCGCTTTTTCAGCGCCATCGCGCGCGGCAGGCGGAACTTCACCAGGCGATCGAGCAACGCCTGCAGGGTCGCGGTGTCATCGGGGTGCTCGGACATGAAGGCCGCCTCGTTCGCGGGGGCGCCATTGTGCGCCCCGTGCCGCGACCCCGACTTCACGCGCGTTTCACTGCGAGCGCGCCCGCCTCACTTGAACGGCTGCGCCATCGCCTTCAGCAGACTGTGCTGCTCGTCGTCGCCCGTGAGCTCCCACATGAAGACGCCACGCAGGCCGTGCTCTTTCGCCAGTTGCGAACGCAGGTCGATCGATTCGGGATTTTCGTAACTGACGAACACGCGCTCGTCCGCGTTGAACAGGTACGGCGTCTGCGCGACGGGATGCCAGTGGCGCTTCCACTTCGGGTTGTCGAGCAGCTTGGCGCGGATCTCGCGCCAGTCGCCGGCGGCATAGGGCTCGGTGTAGGGCCGGTAGAGGCCGTCGTTATCCGCGTCCTTCACACGGAAACCGCGGCCGTAGAACGGCACGCCCAGCACCAGCTTGTCGGCGCTCACGCCGTGCGCGCGGTAGAACTCCACCGCGCCTTCGACGTTGTTGTAACGGCGCAGTTCCGCCGGCAACGGATCCTGCGGCACTTCGCGCAGCGGTGCGTTGAACGTGGACACGGTCGAGAATGCCGTGCCCATGTCGTAGGTCATCAGGTTGATGAAATCCAGCGTGCGGCCCAGCGCGGCGAGGTCGAAACTGCGCGCCGGATCGTAGGGGCCGTCGGACTGCATGCGCCCGGCCGGCAATGCGGCCGTGAGCAGGAATGTCTTTCCGTCCTGCGCGCCCCTCTTGTCGAGCTGGACGCGGAACTCCTGCGCCAGCAGCGTCATGTTGCGACGATCCTCCGGTCGCGCGGTGATCTCCTTCGGCCCGCCGTACACCGGGAATTCCCAGTCGATGTCGACGCCGTCGAAGCTGCCGCGGTGGGTGTCGAAGAACATCGCCATGCACGAGGACACGAAGCGCTCGCGGCTTTCCGCCGTGAGCGCCGCATCGGAGAAGCCACCGGCTTCCCAGCCGCCGATGGAGATCAGCGTGCGCAACTTCGGATGCCGGCGCTTCAACTCCGCCAACGCCTTGAAATGCGCGGCCGCGTCCGGCGCGACCACGCAGCGCCCGTCCTCGATGCGCGCGAAGGCGTAGAACACATGCGTGACGGTGTCGGCGGGAATCTTCGATACCGGATAGCGCGCGGCGGAACCGCCGGGGTAATAGGCGCCGATGATCGGCTCGGCCGCATGGCCGGCGCCGGTCACGCCGGCAAGGAGAAGCGCGATGGCGGCCAGGGTCGGGCGGAGCATGCGGTCGTCTCGTGTGCGGGAGAGCGCCACGATACCCGCCCTGCGGGCCGGTGCACGCTATGCTTTCGGCCAATGCATGGGGATGCGCATGACCGCCTTTGATCCGTCCGAGACGACAACCCTCGAAAAGCAGGCCTACGAGGCCTTCGGCCGCGGCGAACTGACGCTGGCCGCGCAACAGTTCGGCGAACTGCTCGAACATCAGCCCGACGCCGTGCACCTGCATTACATGAAGGGACTGGCGCACAAGTACCTGCGCGAGTGGTCCGACAGCCTGCACCACAACCTGCGCGCGCAGGCCTTGAAGGGCGGCTTCGACGAAAGCATGGCCTGGAACGCCGGCATCGCCGCCACCGCGCTGGGCGACTGGGCGCAGGCGCGCAACCAGTGGACGCAATGCGGCATCGGCATACCCGAAGGCGACGGTCCCATCGAAAGCGACTTTGGCCTGATCAGCATCCGCCTGAATGCCTGGGGCCGTGGCGAAACCGTGTGGGCCCGGCGCATCGACATCGTGCGCGCGCGATTGCTCAACGTGCCGCTGCCGGAGAGCGGCCACCGTCTGTTCGACATCGTCCTGCACGACGGCGCCCCCACCGGCCGCCGACGCACCGGCAACGGCGACCGCACGGCGCCGGTGTTCAACGCGCTCGACACGCTGGCGTCGTCGGAGTTCCGCACGTTCGTGGCCTTCGTGCACTGCGCAACGCCTGAGGATCTCAATGACCTGACCGAGGCCACGCTGCCCGGCATCGGCTATGTGGAAGACTGGACGAGCTCGCTGGTGCACTACTGCCTGCGTTGCAGCTACGGCACGCCGCACGATCACGACGAAACGGGCGAGTCGAAAGCGGACGGATGGAACGCCGAACGCAACCTCGGCATCGGCGCGCAGGGCAAGGCGGCCGTGGTGCGTCTGCTGGAAGAGTGGGTCTCACGCGGGCCGGGACGTCGCATCGACGGCATCGAAACGCCGGATCACGCGCCGCCGGAGCGAGTGGAGAGCCACGCGTGGTGGCGTGGGAACGACGAGGAAGAGGAAGAGGAAGAGACCTAATGCGCTTCGAGAGCCCCACTTCCACCGGTGGCCGAAGGAAGTGCGCTGAGAAGGGTTGGCGTGGGGGCAGTAGAGAGATCTGCCCGAAGATCGCGACCTTCTGAGCTGTCATCCCCGCGAAGGCGGGGATCCAACTTGCAGCACACCAGTTCTGCTCTACGGAGAGCATGAAGTTCAGACAGTTGGATGTTCGGCTCCGCCGAAGTGGAGCGGAGCCTGCCTTCGCGGGAATGACAGCGCCTCTTGAAAGCGCCTTCAGCTGTCATTCCTGAGCTGTCATTCCTGCATCACGGGTCTTCCCGCGGCCCAGGCCGGCGGGAATCAAGGCTACGCCCACGCCGATCACCCCAGCGTCACCGCCCTGCCCGTCCGCGCCGACTCGTAGATCGCCTGCATGATCCGAACGTCGCGCATCCCCTCCTCGCCGGACACCTTGCTCGGCCGCTGTTCCAGCACGCAACGCGCGAAGTCGTCCATCTCCGCGGCGAACAGGTCGATCTCCGGAAACCGGATCTCCTTGCCGTCGCTGCGACGCCCGTGGTTGCCGTCGTAGAAGAACGCCGGGTCGAGTTCGAACCAGCCGCGCTCGGCATTCACACGCAAATTCTGGATGCCGCCCGCCTTGTAGCTGGTGCTGCAATACGCCATGACGCCGCTGGGGAACTTCGTCGTCCACACCATGCTTTCGTCGACTTCGGCGAAGCGGCGAAGATCGGTCTTGGTCTCCTGCGCCGACACCATCACCGGTTCCTCGCCCGTGAGGTAGCGCGTGGCCTGCAAGGCGTAGATGCCCACGTCCATCAACGCACCGCCGCCGGCCAGCGCCCGTTGCAGGCGCCACTGCCCCGGCTCGCCCACGTTGATGGCGAACCCCGCCTGCAGGATCGTCGGCTTGCCGAACACCTCCTCGCGCACCAGGCGGATGCACTCCAGGTGATGCGGGTCGAACTGGCAGCGATACGCGGTGCCGAGCAGGCGGCCGGCCTGCTTGCAGGCGTCGATCATCTGCTGGCAGCGCTCGACGGAAATCTCCAGCGGCTTCTCGCAGAACACATGCTTGCCGGCCTTCGCCGCCGCGATGGTGTGCTGCGCGTGCAGCGCGTTGGGCGTGACGACGTAGACGATGTCGATGTGCGGGTTGTCGGCCATCCGGTGCATCGTGTCGTAGTCGTACACGCTGGTGGCGGGCAAGCCGTACTTCGCCTTCCACGCTTCGGCCTTGGCCGGCGTGCCGGTGACGATGCCCGCCAGCCGGCAATGCTTCGTCTTCGCCAGCGCGGGCGCGATCTGGTGTTCGCTCAGCCGGCCCAGGCCGCACACGGCCACGCCGAGCTTGCGGGCTTCCTGCGCGCGGGCGCGCGTGACGCTCGTGCTGATGAAGGGCGCGGCGGCCAGGGCGACGGCGGTTTCGGTGAGGAACCTGCGGCGGGAAGGATCGGGCATGGCGTGACTCGCTCGAAGAAAGGATCGATGCACTGCCTGCGCGCGACGCCATGCGCCGCGCGTGTAACGCGAACCGCTACCGGTGCGCCAGCGCGTACTCCAGCGCCGCGCACACCGCCGCCGCCTGCGCGGCGTTGCACTGCTCCTGCGTGGCGCGCGGGCTGTCGGGATAGACCTCGGTGGTGGTCTTGTAGCGCGCGTCGGTGACGCCGGCGCACAGGCCGAGCTTGCGCAGCGGGTATTCGATGACGCCCGGTGCGACCACGTCCGATCCGATGATGCGCCCCTGCGCGTCGGCCGGTGCGATGTGCGTGACCTTCGCCACCGCCTCGATCACCGCCTGCTGGAACGCCGGCTGCGGGTGCTCGCTGTCGTCCACCAGGTAGAAGCCGTCGGGCACGCCGTCGGGCTGGAAGGGCTTGCCGTCGCGCGCGGCCAGCGCGGGGCGGAACTCGGTCTCGTCGGTGTCGGTGGTCTCGTGCAGGTCGATGTGCAGCAGCACGCGATCGCGCACCAGCGCGACCAGGCGCATCAGGGCCGCCGATTCCTGCGCCGGGCTCCCATCGCGGAAGGAGCGGTTGGGGTCGATCGCATCGGGATTCCAGCGATGGATGCGCTCATAAGCCCACGGACTGATGCACGGCGCCACCAGCAGGTTCGCCCGGCCGGCGAACTCCCTGGCGTGCAGCGCCACGAACCGCAGCGCGCCGTGCACGCCGCTGGTCTCGTAGCCGTGCACGCCGCCGGTGACCAGGGCGACGGGAAGGGCGTCGTCCCAGTCGCGGTTCCTGATTGCCAGCAGCGGGAAGTGCTCGTCGCCGTAGTCCAGCCGGCCGTACTCGACCACGTCGAAGTCCGCGCGCAGGCCGTCGATGGCCCGGACCACCTCGTCGGCATAGCTGCGCTGGCGCACCTGCCGCGCCAGCCACGCCGCCTTCTCCGCGGCGCCCCAGGGCGTTCCGGGTGTGCCGATGAGATACGGGATGACAGTCATGGTCATGGCGCGGAAACACTCGGTAGCAGGGCGAGGCCGCACTTTAGCAGGCGCGCCGATGCAAACCGGCGGTTGGCATCGGACCAAAGGTTGCGACCGAAACCGTCCGGCCATCGACAATTCCGGCCGGCCGCGTCGCCCCTTCACGTCAGACAAAGTCACATTGCCACTCTCTTTGCATCACCGGCAACTAGCGCCAGTTCACTCGGGGAAAGCGCAATGCCGAAGCGTTACATCATCGTCGTCGGTGACACCACCACCGCGGGCGGGCAGACGATCGAAGGACTGCCCGATGTCCGGGTCGCGTGCACGGACGGCGGCCTGCGGGCGGTGACCTGCCCCGGACACGCCGTCACCTGCGGCCAGTGCGGCCGCACCACGGTGTCGGAGGGCGCCATCTACTTCGGCAACCTCCGGGTCGCTTATGACGGCGCGGCGCTCGCCTGCGGCCATCGCCTGGTGTCGCGCAAGCAGCGGCTGGTGTCGGTGGAAGTGGCCGAGGAAAACACGGCGTCGGACACGACCGGGCCGTCGTGAGGGAACGGCCCTGATCGCGGGCCGAGCGCACACGTCCCGCCATCACCGCATCGCATACCCCACCAGGCGCCACGCATCGTCTTCGTCCAGCCTCAGGGTGACCCGCTCGTCGCAGGTCCTTTGGCCGGCGAAGGTGGTGCTGAACATCACCGCCACGTAGAGTCCCGGCGGATTGCCCTGCGCATCGCCCGCCCCGACGTGGTAGCGGACGACCTCGGACCACTGGCGCGAGACGGGCGCGATCATCGGCCGCCCCGAGTCGATGATCGCTTCATGGAACGCGCCCGCGTCCAGCACCTGCCGCCCCACGGACGAAGCCCGCTGCCAGACCTGGGTGGCGTTACCGCCGTCGATCATCTCGACGAGGCGGGTGGCGGCGTTGACGATGCTGCCGCAGTCGATGTCGTTCATGGGCGCCCGTGTGCACGCAGGTGGGATGGCAATGCCCGTGCGAGCGAGATCCGCAGCACGGCCGTGCAGCATGCCCATGCGCGACAGGCGACTCCATGAGAAATGTCCGGAGTCGTGGGCTGGAGCGCCAGATCAGGCGACGGCCTGCATCACCCTTGGAGCGACTCTTCCAGCAGGCTCACATCGAATCGAGCCTCGACCGAAGTCCCACCAGCAGCCATCCGCCGGCGTACAGCAGCAGCATCGCCCATACAAGAAGGCCGGCAAGCAGATTTACGTCGAACGCACCGGCCCAGTCGCCCCATTTCCAGTCCCGAAACTGGAAGTACAGCGCGACCAGCACGGGAAAGACGCCCAGCCGCTGTATTCCACCGAACAGCATGCCCATGCGTTCGCCCATGTGCAGACGCAATGTGGTGATGAAGCGCAAGCGCGACTCGCGCTCGGCACGGGGGAAGCGTCGAAGTTCATGCACGACGTCCTGCCATCGGGCGAAGTCCACGTCCATCTCTGCGGCGTGTGTTTCACGTGGGCGAACGAAGCTCGGCAGTTCTCTTCTTATTTGAAGAAAGACGGAAAGCCCCAGCCCACCGATCTCGCCGATGAAGCAGCCTGTCGCGATCCAGAGCACCACCACAGGCGGCAGCCATGACTGTGCGGCCACCAACAACCCCAATCCCGCCAGAAGCAACCCGGCCCACAGAGACCAGCGCTCCAATCTGGACGCCGGCGGATGATGACTGATCGCCGCCAGATCCTGTACGCGGCGATACAGCCATCCGAATGTCAGGCCCTCATTGGATTCGCGCAGCGAACGTATCGGTGCATCCACTCCCAGATCTTCCATGCGCGCCCCCGTCGAGTCCTGAGGGAATGGTAGCGCCAGGCCATCACACAGGCACCCGGCATGTCCCTGCGGGCCCGTGCACCTTCAGGCGATGCATGCGTCGCTCACCCCCGCCAGTTCGCATGCCCCCGCCAGAACTCCACGCTGCGCAGATACGCCTCACGATCGATCGGCACGCCGGAGCCGCCCTCTTCCACGCCCAGCGCGTTGCGCAGCATCGTGATCGGCGCCATCGGGGTCTCGACGGGTTCGGCCGTGTACATGCAGCCCACGACACCCCAGTCGGCGGTGGTGTGCGTGCCCTCCTTCGCCAACTGCTCGCGGCTGTAGAGGATCACGACGAGGTAGTCCGCCACGGGCGGTTCCAGGCCTTCGAACCAGCGCACCAGCACCGGCAGTTCCTCGCGTGTGCGGGCCTCGTAGTCCGAACGCAGCAGGTGGCGGTTGGCGTCGGTGATCGGTACCGCAAGGCAGCGCGTGGAGGTCCAGTTGCGGTGCACGTGCAGCTTGCAGAACGGCGCGTAGCCGTCGAGCACCTTCAGCGGCGTCACGTCGTTGAGATGCCGCTCGAACTCCTCCGGCGTGCAGTCCTGGATCGTGTTGCGCCGCGGCTCGCGCGGGAACAGGCGGGTGCGGGCGAAGTCGGTGAGGATGATGGACATGGGCGGGAGGTTAGGCGGCGATGACGCATTATCGGTCACGGGCGCGGGCGGCCTCAGCTCACCCACACGCCCTTTTCCGCGACGACCCGCCAGCCCTGCGCCGAGCGCTCGAGGCGAAGCATCATTCCGACCGCGCACAGCGGCCCGCAGTAGTGGGTCACATAGATCAGCGCAACGCTCCGGTCCTCGCTCAGTACCGGGCGCGTGATCTTCATGAACCCCTTGGTGTCGGGGAAGTCGCGATGGAACCGTGGCCATCCGTCCCAGGCGCCCAGGTTTTCCAGATCGCTCCGGCGCACCGGCGCGGTGCCCGGAATGCCCGACAGATCGAGCGGAACGCGCGCTACGTTGGCCCGCGCCAGATCGTCGAAGAGCGCGCGCGACACGAACCCGGCCAGTGCCTTGGGCGGCGCATCCACGAGGTGGTCATCGCACCGGATTCCGGGTGCGTCGCCGAGGCACAGCGATTCATCGACCAGCAACAGCAGGCGCGCCGACGCAGGCGCCGGTGCCTCCTGTGCATCCGTCGGAGGAGCAGGCTCGCCCGCGAAATCGACCGCTTCCAGCACGGCCTGGACAATGGCGCGTGTTTCCTCCGCCGTCGCAATGACGGGCCCCGCTCCGCCCGATTCCGGAGCAACGGCCGACACCGCCCCTGCCGCGGCCGACCACGCAAGCGCGATCAGCAGCGCGCACCGACCCAGACGGCGCCTCGCGTTCGCGCTGCACTTCCTTGCCTGACCGCCCTCGGACACGCCCTGCCCTGCCTCGTCCATATCGCCTCCTGCGCCTGATCGTGGACGGATCATGCCAAAGAAGCAGGGCCGCGCGGGGCAACTCGATACCGCTCGTTACAGTTCCGGCGTCGACTCCGCGATGACCTTCATCGCTTCCTCCGCCCGCCGTTGCTGCTCGCGCACCTGCGCGGCGGAGGGGCGCGATGCCACCGTCGTCGCACAGTGGTCGATGTAGGTGCCGGACGGCGCATCGATCACTTCGTGGCAAGGGTTCGGGGCCGTCGATGTCGCGGCCGTCTTCGCAACGGGGGGCGCTGCGGGCGCTGCGACCACTGGTGGCCGCGCTGGCGTCAGTGCGCTCTGCAGCGTGCGCCATACGAACAGATAAAGCACCAGCATCAAGGCGAGGAACAACGCCGCCCCCAGCAGCTTGACCGCGATCACCGCCGCAATGCTGCGCGTGGCGGTGCGCCGCCCTCTTCCACCGCTGCCGTAGCGAATGCGGTCTTCGGCGGCGGACAACAGGCGCTCGCCGACGCGTCGCGCCATCGCGGAACCCACCCCATCGACGCCGCCCATGCGGACGTCGAACGCCGGCGCGGGCTCGCGGATCGGGCCCAGCATCATGCGCAGCTCGTTACCGTCGATCAGCTGGACGTGACCGAGCTTCGTGGCGGCCTCGATCGCGGCCTTGGTGAACTCGCCGCTGTTGGCCAGGATCGCGCCCGTCGCGCCGTGGTTGACCATCAGGCCCAGCAGCTCGTGCACCGCGTTGTGCGGCACCTTCATCGCGTTCCAGTGCTTGCATTGCACGACGATGAACTGCTCGTCGCGACGCAGCTTCAGGTCGATGCCGCCGTCGGTCTTCGCGTCCGTGGCGCCGGTGCCGACATGCTCGACCTCATAACCCTCGCTGCGGTAGTACGCGGCGAGCAGCACTTCCAGCTGGTCCCAGCCGACCCGCGTCAGCGCATCGCTGCGGCGGTGGCTCACAGGCTTGAGTCCGTTCATTCCGCCCCCTGCGGAAGTCCTTGGTGGCGATGATCTTAGCGCCCGGGTCGCGCCCGCACCCAGCCGATGCAGCCCGCTTCGCAACTTTGAGTCGCCCGGCCCGCCACTGCGCGCAGGCGCATCGCCGTCAGTTGCCGCCAGCGAAGAAGTTCGCGCCTTCGCCGCCGCGCAGCGGATAGGCCCATCCGAGCTCGATTTCGATGTTGACGAACCAGGTCAAGCGGATGCGCACGCCCAGGCCCACATCGGCGTAGGGCGAATCGTCACGCAGACCTTCGCGATCGTCGCCGGAACCGCCGACTTCGACGAACGCCAGCAAGCGCAGCCAGTTCCACTTGATCGGACGCAGATACTCAACCGAGCCGTAGTAGTAGCGATCGCCTTCGAGGAAATCCGAGTCGTAGCCGCGCATGCGCCCCGAGCCGCCCAGCGAGAACTCGTTGCGGCTGCCGGGCCCGCCGGTCAGCACGCCGGCGCTGCCCAGCACGTGCAGCGTCTGGTGCGGTGTGTCGCCGAGCGCGTTCGACTGGAAGTAGTTCACGGTGGTGCGCGTGTAGTCGTAGTCCGAACCCAGGCCTTCGCCCGCCGCTTCGATGCGCGCGGAGAATCGCCGCCCCGTGTCGCTGTAGATGTGGTAGCGCAGGTCGTCGAACGTCGCCGTGCCGACCAAGGCGATGGCCTGGCCGTCGGGCGGCGGCGCGAACTCGCCGGACACGTCCTGCCGTTTCCAGAACAGTCCGCCGCCGACGATCCAGCCATCGCGCGGGCGCCCCGTGCGCAGGTCGCGCGTGGCGATCACTTCGACCTGCTCGAAGGTTTCGTCGAACGTGTCGTCGGTGACCTCGTTGGTGAGCGGGTCGATCACCGGCGTCTCGCGGTCGATCCACTCCAGCCGCGTGCGCAGTTCGTACGGACTGTCGAAAATGTACGGCGCGCGGTAGCTCAGCTGCACGCTGGTTTCCTTGCGCCGGTCGCGCTCCTCGGGGAAGTCGCCCTTCTCCGCCGTGATGTCGAGCCGATGGTTGAGGCCCCACACGTTGTCCCAGCGCAACTGCGCGCCGTAACTGACGTCGCGGTCGGAACTGGCGTCCAGGCGCGGAATCGGCAGCAGGAAATACTTCTCGCGCATCTTCAGTTCCAGCGCCACACCGCCCGGTACGGGATGCGTGGTCGCTTCGACCTGGCGGAACAGCCCCAGATCCTGCACCGCCTGGCGGCCGTCTTCGATCGCGACAGGGTCGGCGACATCGCCCGGTGCCAGCGCGAGTTCGCGCAGGATCACCTTGTCGCGCGTCTTGTCGTTGCCGACGAGGCGGATTTCGACGATGCGGGGCTGTGACGCGTCCGCTTCCTGTGCCCATGCCGTCGGTGGAAGCACACCGTTTGCAAACGTGAATGCGAGCAACGCCGACGCGGCTGACTTCACGCTGCGGCGCATCACGGTGGGCGTGCCGTGCTTGCGGCCATCCTGGTGCCCGACGCTGAGCATTCACGGCCTCCGGGAGGCCACGGGGCCGTCGACCTGGCCCGTCGCGCGGAGTGTACGCCGCGAGGGGTTATGGCGATGCCGCGATGCTCGACGGCCACGCAGGTGCGAAGTGGCGCGTATCACCCACCCTTCCGCGCGGGCGCCGCCTCCGCGCCGATCCAGCCCGCCGCATTCCGGTACGCGCCCGCTACGTGTGCCAAAGTACGCGCCCCCACCGAGGCACCCCCATGAGCGATCCCGTCCGACTCTCCAAGCGCGTGGCCGAACTGGTCGGGTGTTCGCGCGCCGATGCCGAGCACTACATCGAGAACGGCTGGGTGCGGGTGGACGGCCACGTCGTCGAGGCGCCGCAGCACCCGGTGACGGACGAACGCGTCGAACTCGATCCGGACGCCGTGCTGGAGGCACCCGAGCCCGCCACCGTGCTGCTTCACAAGCCGGTTGGTTTCGATGCGATCGCCGGCCATCAGCCGGCGGCCGCGCTGGTCACGCCGGACACGCGCTGGACCGACGATCCGAGCGAAGTGCGCCCGCTGCGACGCCATCTGGTTCGTCTGACGCCACTGGTGCCGCTGGAGACGCAGGCCAGCGGGCTGATGGTGCTGACCCAGGACGGCCGCGTGTGGCGCCGGCTCACCGAAGACGCCGCGCAGATCGAGCAGGAGTACGTCGTCGAGGTCTCCGGCGAGATCGCGCCGTACGGCCTGCGCCGCCTCAACCACGGCCTGCGTTACCAGGGGCGCGAGCTGGCGCCGTGCAAGGTCAGACGTGCAGCCCGGGCAGATCCCGGACATGTGCGCACAGGTGGGCCTGCAAGTGGTGGCGATGCGGCGCCTGCGCATCGGCAAGGTGTCGCTGGCGAAGATGCCGCCCGGCCAGTGGCGTTACCTGCCGGTGGGCGTGCGGTTCTAGCGCGAAGCCGCGTCAGTCGCCGCGCACGCGCATCGTCAGGCCCTTCAGGAAGTTGCGCAGCAGCTGGTCGCCGCACGGGCGGTAATTGGGATGGCCCGGCTGGCGGAACAGCGCCGTCAGTTCCGGCTTGGACACCGGCCAGCCCGCGGATTCGAACACCGCGTGCATGTCGACATCCTTCAACTCGAACGCGACCCGCAGCTTCTTCAGCACCACGTTGTTGGTGACGCGCTTCTCCGGCGGGCGCACCGGCAGGCTTTCATCGCGGCCACGGCAGTACACCACCAGCCCGTCGAGGAAGCGCGCGAGCACGGCATCGCTGCAATCGGCGTAGTCGGGATCGTCTTCGCGGCGCAGGAACGCCTGCACGTCGGCCTTGTCGAGCGTGAATGCCGGATCGGCCAGCTGGGTGATCTCCACGACCCGCTGATCGCTGAGGTCCAGCATGTAGCGGATGCTGCGCAGAACGTCGTTGGTGATCATGGGGCTTGGAACGGTTTGCTGCGTGGGGCGACTAGTTTAGGGCACTGCGCCGTGACGGGGCGTGGGGCGTGCCGCGACGCAGCGCATGCAAGCCCGTAGCCCGTCGTGGACTACCTGACCGCCGTCATCTCCGCGAAGGCGGGGATCCAACCCTCAGGTACATCACGCTTGCCGGATGCGTGTCGAGCAGCGAGTAGCCCGGGTAAGGCCGAAGGCCGCACCCGGGGCGCGTGACGTGGCTCGATCCCGGGTGCGCTTCGCTTACCCGGGCTACATGACGCTACCGCCTATGCGCTCTTCCCCGCATGCCACGCCTTGAGCAAGTCCGCTTCCTGCTCGCGAGTAAGGCCAGCGCGCAGCGTCGCCTGGCGTTCGGCCGGTTGGCTGCGGAACCAGGCCATCAGGTCGGTGACCGTGGTTTCGAGTGGGCGGTAGGTGAGCCCGGCCTGGATCGCACGCGCATTGCTGACCGCGCCGTAGCCCGCATACGGACCGCTCTTTCGCGACACCCAGATGGGCAATTCCGGAACCTTCTTCTCTTCCAGGAACTCCGGCGTGACATGCGTGTATTTCGGCTTTCCGCCCGTGACCTTCTGGCAGGTGCGCAACATCGCGTCCATGGTCAACGGTTTTTCCGGGCCGACGGCATTGAAGGCGCCCAGCGTGCCCGCCTCCGCCAGACGGATCATCCATTCGCCCAGATCGCGGCCGTCGATGACCTGCACGGGGTCGAGGCCATCGCCCGGCACCAGCATTTCGCCGCCCTGCGCTACGCGGTGCGGCCAGTAGGTGAAGCGATCGGTCTCATCACGCGGACCAACGATGTAACCCGGCCGCACGATCGTCACGCGCTTGCCGAATTGCTTGTGCGCTTCGGCCTCGCTCAGTGCCTTGAGCGGGCCGTACAGGTTTTCGATGTCGGCGCGCAGCGACTCCTGCGTTTCGGCCATCGCGTCTTTGCCCTTGTAGACGGCGAGCGCATCGTCCTCGTCGATGCCGGGCTTGCTGCCGTCGGCATACACCGAGATGGTGGAGATGAAGAGGTAGTGCCCCACGTTTCCGGCCAGCACCTTGCCGGCGTCGCGCGCCCAAAACGGCAGGCTGGTGGGGTTGTCGATGCACACGTCCCACTTGCGCCCTTGCAGCGACTTGAGGTCGCCCGTGTTGCGATCGCCGAACAGCTGCTCTACCTCTCCCGGCCACTCCGGAGTCGGCTTCTTGCCGCGATTGAACAGCGTCACCTTGTGCCCGCGCGCCAGCGCGTAGTTCACCTGGAACGGCCCGGTGAACCCGGTGCCGCCGAGGATGAGGATGTTCAGCGGCTTGGCCGCCTTCCCCACGGGCTTGTTGCCCTGCGCGAATGCGAACGACGGCAGCGCGGCCGCGGCGGCGGCAAGTGCGCTGAACTTCAGCAGGTCACGGCGGGTGGTCATTGCGTGGCTCCGGGTTGGGCGGGCGGACCGGCAGGCGCCCTGCCCTTCGGCTGGCCTTCTGCGGGTGCAAACGCAGTAACTCTAATTCGCCCCGGCGTGGGGGCGTCAATGTGTCGATGTGCACGGTTGGTAGGCCGGGTGAGGCCGACGTCGCACCGGGGGCGCTCTTACGCGCCCTTACGCCGGGAACACGCTGGCCGCCCCTGTGGCTTACCTACTTTCGGCGTCTGCGCTTGAACCCTTCGACCAACGGAACAACGAGCCAAACAGATCCGGCAACAACCGCCAGGGACAGCACGTACCACTCTGACGGCACCCACTGTTGAAGCGGAATGGAGGCCAGCAGCACCGCGAAGAAGCAAAGCACAGCAACGACGGATCTCGTCATCACGTTCTCCAACGAAGGCAGGCCCGGCGAGTCAGTCTTGTCGTGAAATCCAGCGCAGTGATCACAAGCCAAGCACGAAACTAGCGATTCCTGGAGGCTCGACATACAAGAAGATTCCGAAAGCGCTCCGCCGCCGCGGTAGCCCGGGTAAGGCCAAAGGCCGCACCCGGGGTTGCGTTGGAGTTTGTGCTGCGTCGACGGAGAACCCGGGTGCGCTTCGCTTACCCGGGCTACGCGTGGTCGGCTCACGATGGCGTGGGCCGTGGGCGCGTTACTCGTCGTCGAAGTCCGGCCCGTGCAGGACGACGGTGGAGAGCACGTCGTCGAGGTACCGTCCCAGGCGTCCGAACAGCGCGCACAGGCCTTCAGGTCGGACGACGAAGTAGCCGGCGGGGTCGCAGCGGGGTTCGGTGAAGTGCGAAAGCATGTACAGCTCTTCGCGCGTGGCGATCAACGAGTCGTGGGCGGAACGGGGCAGCAGGTAGCCGCGGAACGCGGCGGGGATGGCGAGTGTGTCCTTGCTCATGCGGTGTCTCCAGCAAACCAGCCGGGCTTGCGCCGGGGATTCGGCGCAAGGTGTCGGGAGGTTCGAAGCCGCAAGTAGTCGGCGGGCGTATTTCCTCTTGCGAGGTGTTGTATTAGCCGCCCTCCCGACGCGGAACTTCACTGCGCCGGACACATGCCCGAGATTCGGGCATAAGAAACCCGCCTATGTTTCGATGGCGGGTTACCGCTACTTGCCGGAGCTTCGACTCTCCTTGCGAGCGAGTTTGTTGGGGCAGTTGTGGGCGGGCAATAAGCCTTAGTCGTAGCGGACGACTCCCGCAATAGATCGCGAGTCATGCGTTCGGTAGACGTGTTTCCATGGGGAATGTTCAACAACGCAGCGATCAGGTCTTGCAGGAAGGGCTCATCCTCCATGAAGTAGACTTGACGAGTCTCTTTACCTTCCTCGACGCTCTGCCCAATCAATACTGAGACTATGGGCAGGAGCTTTCCCTGCCTCGAATGCCATCGCTTTTCTGGAGGGAGTTTTACCTCAACGCCATTTATCGAGACGCTTTCTACCCAAGAGCTCGTGAGAAATCGAATCTTGATTGAGTCCGATCCGAGGTCGATACCAACTTCTTTGACCTGGCCAACCTCATCCGAAGCGCCCTGGCCCAGCACCAATGAAACTCGCACATTCTCGAGCGCCCCGTGAATGTTCGCTTGGCTATCACTTCTCGGAACATAGCGGTCGTCGTACCAGCCTCGGTCAGTTCGACCCGTAAGAGTCATCTGGAACTGAAACTCAATCGTCCTAGAAGGCTCCTTTGCGTTGATGACGTTCTGAAAACTGCCGAAATCGACAAACCTCCCGTACCACAGGATCGGACCTTTTGTCCTTTGCTCCACGCTTTGGCGGAGAAGTGGGAAGAAGCGCAGAAGGCTGCTCTTTCCGGCGCTGTTCTTGCCGACGAGCACGTTAATTCTCACCAAAGGCAGCGCACCCGAATCGGCGATTGCCTTCAGGCTCTTGACACGAAATCCATTGATCATCAACTGTCCCCTTCAGCCTCATTGAAGCGCGCGAATGGCCACGCCTGCCGGCGCAACCTCTACCGCCCCCTCGTCCACCCGAGTTTAGCGACCGAGTGCACAAAAAATGAAGGCCCGCCGAAGCGGGCCTCCCAGTGTGCGGTGGACAGGACCAATTACATATTCCTGCGGTACTCCCCACCGACGTCATACAGCGCATGGCTGATCTGTCCCAAAGAATGCGTCTTAACTGCCTCCATCAGGCTGGTAAACACATTCCGCCGCTCGCGGGCCGTAGCCTGTAGCGACTTCAGCCCCTCGGCCGCAAACCCATTGCGGTTGCCCTGATACCCGGCCACGTTATCAATCTGCTGGCCCTTCTCGCTTTCGGTGGAGCGGATCAGTTCGATCTCGGTGACGATGTCGCCGCCGTGGTCCTTGGGCAGGAAGGTGTTGACGCCGATCAGCGGGAGGCTGCCGTCGTGCTTCTTGTGCTCGTAGTACAGGCTTTCTTCCTGGATCTTGCCGCGCTGGTACATGGTGTCCATGGCGCCCAGCACGCCGCCGCGTTCGCTGATGGCTTCGAATTCCTTGTAGACGGCTTCTTCGACGATGTCGGTGAGCTTGTCGACGATGAAGCTGCCCTGCCAGGGGTTCTCGTTGAAGTTGAGCCCCAGCTCCTTGTTGATGATCATCTGGATGGCGACGGCGCGGCGCACGCTTTCTTCCGTGGGCGTGGTGATGGCTTCGTCGTAAGCGTTGGTGTGCAGGCTGTTGCAGTTGTCGAACAGCGCGTACAGGGCTTGCAGCGTGGTGCGGATGTCGTTGAACTGGATTTCCTGCGCGTGCAGGGACCGGCCGCTGGTCTGGATGTGGTACTTCATCATCTGGCTGCGTGCGGAGGCGCCGTAGCGCTCGCGCATGGCGCGGGCCCAGATGCGGCGGGCGACGCGGCCGATGACGGTGTATTCCGGGTCCATGCCGTTGCTGAAGAAGAACGACAGGTTGGGCGCGAAGTCGTCGATCTTCATGCCGCGCGCGAGGTAGTACTCCACGATGGTGAAGCCGTTGCTGAGCGTGAAGGCCAGCTGGCTGATCGGGTTCGCGCCGGCTTCGGCGATGTGGTAACCGCTGATGGACACCGAGTAGAAGTTGCGGACGTTCTTGTCCACGAAGTACTGCTGGATGTCGCCCATCATGCGCAGGGCGAACTCGGTGCTGAAGATGCAGGTGTTCTGCGCCTGGTCTTCCTTCAGGATGTCGGCCTGCACGGTGCCGCGCACGGTGGCGAGCGTCTGCGCCTTGATGTTTGCGTAGGTCTCGGCGTCGACGATCTGGTCGCCGGTGACACCCAGCAGGCCCAGGCCGAGGCCGTCGTTGGTTTCGGGCAGCATGCCGCTGTATTCGGGGCGCTTGCGGCCTTCGAACATTTTTTCGATCTTGTCGTGCGCTTCGTCCCAGCGGTGCTGGTCGGCGCGCAGGTACTTCTCGACCTGCTGGTCGATGGCGGTGTTCATGAACATCGCCAGGATGATCGGCGCCGGGCCGTTGATGGTCATCGACACCGAGGTGCTGGGCGCGCACAGGTCGAAGCCGGAGTACAGCTTCTTCATGTCGTCCAGCGTGGCGATGTTGACGCCGGAGTTGCCGATCTTGCCGAAGATGTCCGGGCGCACGGCGGGGTCTTCGCCGTAGAGCGTGACGCTGTCGAACGCGGTGGACAGGCGCGCGGCCGGCTGGCCGACGGACAGGTAATGGAAGCGGCGGTTGGTGCGCTCCGGCGTGCCTTCGCCGGCGAACATGCGGATGGGGTCTTCGCCGGTGCGGCGGTACGGGTACACGCCGCCGGTGTACGGGTAGTAGCCCGGCAGGTTTTCCTTCTGCAGGAAGGTCAGCAGTTCGCCCCAGCTCTTGTAGGTGGGCGCGGCGATCTTCGGGATCTTCTGGTGCGACAGCGATTCGCGGTAGTTCTCGACGCGGATGGTCTTGTCGCGGACCTGGTATTCGTTGACTTCGTCCGTGATGGACTTCAAGCGCGCGGGCCAGTCGCGCAGGAGCTTCAGCGCTTCGGACGTGAGCGACTGCACGGCGTCGTTGTAGCGCTGGCGGAGGGTGAGGAGGGTGCGGTCGACGGGCTGCCCTTCGACTTCGCCCTGCGGGCTACGCTCAGGGCGAACGGTGTCGTTGAGAAGGTGCGCGGAGTCGTACAGATCCAGCGCCTTCGGCAGCGCGGCGTCACCCAGGTCGTGCAGCGATTGCCAGTAGCTCTGCGCGCGGTCGGCGGTCTCGGCCTGCGTTTCGATCTTCGCGTTGATGCCGCGGCCCTGCTCGGCGATCTCGGCGAGGTAACGCACGCGCGCGCCGGGAATCAGCACGGTGGCGCGCGGTTCCTTCAGCGAGGTGTCGAGTTCCGGCGTCCACTTGTCGGCCGGCAGTTGCAGCTTCTCGCGCAGCAGGCGGCACAGGTTGGCGAACATCCAGCTGATGCCGGGGTCGTTGAACTGGGAGGCAATGGTCGGGTAGACCGGGACGTCTTCGTCCTTGGTCGTGAAGGCTACGCGGTTGCGCTTCCACTGCTTGCGCACGTCGCGCAGGGCGTCTTCGGCGCCGCGCTTGTCGAACTTGTTCAGCACGACGAGTTCGGCGAAGTCGAGCATGTCGATCTTCTCCAGCTGGCTCGGCGCGCCGAAGTCGCTGGTCATGACGTACATGGGGAAATCGACGAGGTCGACGATTTCCGAATCGCTCTGGCCGATGCCGGCGGTTTCGACGATGACCAGGTCGTAGCCCAGGCCCTTGAGGAACCCGATGCAGTCCTTCAACACCGTGTTGGTGGCGGCGTGCTGACGGCGCGTGGCCATCGAACGCATGTAGACGCGCTTGGAACGCAGCGAGTTCATGCGGATGCGGTCGCCCAGCAGCGCGCCACCGGTGCGGCGACGCGTGGGGTCGACGGAGATCACGGCGATGCGCATCTCCGGGAAGCTGGCGAGGAACCGGTTGAGCAGTTCGTCGGTGACCGACGACTTGCCGGCGCCGCCGGTGCCGGTGATGCCGACGACGGGCGTCTTGCCGCCGGCCAGCTGCCACTGCTTGCGCAGGTGCGCGAGCTGGGCTTCGTCGAACACGCCTTCTTCGATGGCGCTGAGGGTGCGGCCGATGCTGATTTCGTCATCGATGGCAGCGGTCTTGTCGGGATGCTCGGCGGACTTGCGGCCCTCGCCGGCGCGACGGATGACATCCTCGATCATCGCCACGAGGCCCATGTGCATGCCGTCGTTGGGGTGGTAGATGCGTTCGACGCCGTAGGACTGGAGTTCGCGGATCTCTTCCGGCGTGATGGTGCCGCCGCCGCCGCCGAAGACGCGGATGTGGCCGGCGCCGCGTTCTTTCAGCATGTCGACCATGTACTTGAAGTACTCGACGTGGCCGCCCTGGTAGGACGACAGGGCGATGCCGTCGGCGTCTTCCTGCAACGCGGCGCGGACGACGTCTTCCACCGAACGGTTGTGGCCGAGGTGGATCACTTCCGCGCCCTGTCCCTGGATCAGGCGCCGCATGATGTTGATGGCGGCGTCGTGCCCGTCGAACAGGCTGGCGGCGGTGACGAACCGCAGCGGGCTGGTCTCGGTCTGGGCTTCAGGGAGGTTGGTCGCGGGGGTGCTCATGGACGCTCGAAATACGGAAACGGTCGAATCCGTATTGTAGCCCGAGGGGGATTAGGGGCTTGTTGTGCGGCGCGGGAGCGGCCCCGTCCGATAGGTCGTTCGTCCGTCCGGATTGCCGTCATCCCGGCGAAGGCGGGACCCAGGCCCGCGCCCCTTTCGCGCTGTCTCGTCATTCCAGCGAAAGCTGGAATCCATGTTGCTTTTCGCCGTCGTGGGCAGCCCGGCGGAAGATCAAAATGGGTTCCAGCTTTCGCTGGAATGACGGGCCGGGGGCTTAAGGCGTGAGGGCCTGGATCCCGGCCTTCGCCGGGATGACAGTGAACTGCCACGCCCCCGGCCTTCGACGGGATGACGATGGAGCGCAAGGCGTACGGGCCTGGGTCCCGGCCTTCGCCGGGATGACGGGGACACACCGCTTACCCCGCCCCTCACCCCAACCCTCTCCCGACGGGAGAGCGGCTGAAGACCCCGGCCGCCCTGCCCCGCTCGATACGTCTGAATCCTTACCCCCACTCGCCGCCGCTGCCCCGCGGAGCCGGCGCGCCGGGGTGTCTCCCGGACGGAGCGACGGCATGAAGGACCCGACCCCGACAATGCGCACGCGGCCTTCGCCGCCACTCGTGCAGGCCGTCCTGCTCCATGCCGCCATCTTCGGTAAAGACGGGTCGCTTTCTGGCTACACTCCCGGGCCCGCACCGCGTGACGCCATGAACGAAGACGCCGCCCTCCTCGAACTGCGCCGCCGCGCCCACGACGGGTCGCCGCAGGCGTTGTACCAGTTGGCCTCGGCGCTGGTGGTGCGGCACGAAATGGAAGAGGCGTTCTCCCTGCACCGCCGCGCGGCGGAAGCCGGGCTGGCGAATGCGCAGATCGAATACGCGCGCATGCTGATGTACGGCGTGGGCTGTCGCGCCGAACCGACGCGCGCCGCCGAATGGTTGCTGCGCGCGGAAGCCGCAGGCAGCCCGATCGCAAGTTATTTCCTGGCGCTGATGTCGCTGGGCGGACGCACGTTGCCGCGCGACGGCCGCATCAACGAACGCGTGCTGCGCGCCGTGCGCGCCGACTACCCGCCGGCCTTGCGCGCGGCGGCGCTGCATTTCGGCCGCAAGGCGGCCCCCGGCGACCAGCTGCGCAGCCTTCAATTGCTGGAACGCGCGACGGGATTGGGCGACGTGGTCGCGGCGCGGTTGTTCGTCGAACGCCTCATGCACGGCGAAGGCGCCAAGCCCGAGCCCGGGGCCGCGCACGAGTTGCGCGTGCAACTGCGCGCGCGCGGCATCGGCCCGCTGCCGGACATCACCGTGCCCGAGTTCGCGCCGTCGCAAACCGCGCCGGGCATGCTCGAAATGGAAGAAGCGTTACGCGCGCCGGATCTGCGCCTGCAATCCACGCGCCCGCACGTGATGACGGTCGATGGCCTGCTCAGCGCGGAGGAATGCCGTCTGCTGATCGCCAACGCCGAATCGCACCTGCAACGCTCGCGCACGCTGGATCCGGAAACGGGCCTGCCGGTGGCGCAGGAAATCCGCACCAGCAGCGACGCCGCGCTCGATCCGATCCTGGAAGACCTGTCGCTTCGCGCGGTGCAGCTGCGCATGGCGGCCGCCGCCGGGGTGCCGCTGGACCACGCGGAGCATCTGGTGGTGCTGCGTTACGAGCCGGGTCAGGAATACCGCCCGCACCGCGACTACCGCCCGCCCAGTTCGATCGAAGCCGACCGCCCGCAGGCCGGCAACCGCCTGCGCACCATCTGCGTGTACCTCAACGACGTCGAGGCCGGCGGGCAGACGGAATTCCCGGTCGCCGGATTGCAGGTCCAGCCGCGCCCGGGCCGGGCGGTGATCTTCGACAACCTCCATCCGGACGGGTCGCCGGATGTGGATTCGCTCCACGCGGGCCTGCCGGTGGAGCACGGCGTTAAGTGGCTGGCCACCCTCTGGCTGCGCCAGGCGCGGTACCGCGATTTCTGAACGGGCGAAGCCCCAAAGCCGTCCGTCGGCGTACCTGTCCGTATCCGCCGATTGCATTAGACTGTCGCGCCTGCGGTGGGGTCACACCCCTGTGCCGCAGAGGCGAATCCATTTCGATTCAACGACTTACCCATCACAGTTGGCGTATAGCGCGACGCGCAACACCTCGCGCCAACGCGGAGCACCCGATGATTTTCGAAACCCTGGACACCTTCGGCCACGAGCAGGTCGTGTTTTGCCACAACAAGGACGCGGGCCTGAAGGCCATCATCGCGATCCACAACACCGTGCTCGGTCCGGCCCTCGGCGGTACGCGCATGTGGCCGTACAAGACCGAGCAGGACGCGCTGAACGACGTGCTCCGCCTCTCGCGCGGCATGACCTACAAGAACGCGGTCGCGGGCCTGAACATCGGCGGCGGCAAGGCGGTGATCATCGGTGATCCGGCGGCCGACAAGTCCGAGGCGTTGTTCCGCGCGTTCGGCCAGTTCGTCGAATCGCTGGGCGGTCGTTACATCACGGCCGAAGACGTTGGCATCGACGTCAACGACATGGAATACGTGTACCGCGAGACCGAGTACGTCACCGGCGTGCACCAGGTCCACGGTGGTTCGGGCGACCCGTCGCCGTTCACCGCCTACGGCACGCTGCAGGGCCTGATGGCCACGCTCAACAAGCGTTTCGGCGATGAGGAAGTGGGCAAGTACTCCTACGCCGTGCAGGGCCTGGGCCATGTGGGCATGGAGTTCGTGAAGCTGCTCAAGGAGCGCGGCGCGAAGATCTTCGCCACCGACATCAACAAGGCGCTGGTCGACAAGGCCGTGTCCGAGTACGGCGTCGAGGCCGTGGGCCTGGACGAGATCTACGACGTCCCGGCCGAGGTGTACTCGCCGTGCGCGCTGGGCGGCACCGTCAACGAGAACACCCTGCCCCGCCTGAAGTCGAAGGTCATCTGCGGCGCGGCCAACAACCAGCTGGCCAACAACGCCATCGGCGACGAAGTGGCCAAGCGCGGCATCCTGTACGCACCGGATTACGCGGTGAACGCGGGCGGCGTGATGAACGTGGCGCTGGAGCTGGACGGCTACAACCGCGAGCGCGCCATGCGCATGATGCGCACGATCTATCACAACCTCGCGCGCATCTTCGAGATCGCCGAGCGTGATGCGATCCCGACCTACCGCGCGGCCGATCGTCTGGCCGAAGAGCGCATCAACGCCATCGGCAAGTTGAAGCTGCCGCTGGGCCGTTCGGCTCCGCGTTTCCAGGGCCGTATTCGCGGCGGGCATTGATTCCGTCTGCGACGGCATCAGCACGATGCAACGAGATGACGCCCGGCTTGTCCGGGCGTTTTCTTTTGGGAGTGCACGACCTTCACCGTTTTCGCAAACCTTGGGGAACCGTCATCCCGGCGAAGGCCTGTCCTGAGCTTGTCGAAGGGCCGGGATCCAGGCTGTCACGTCTTCAGTCCCTACTTTCGTCATCCCAGCGAAAGCTGGGATCCATTTGCTTTGCTGACCGATGGAATCGCGAACGGCAATAGCGAACGTCAACATGGATTCCAGCTTTCGCTGGAATGACGAGACGAGTCGGAAAGCGTGACTGCCTGGATCCCGGCCTTCGCCGGGATGACGGGAGCGGTGGGCGTAACGGCCGCGTCCTGGCCTTCCACCGTCATGACGCCTAACGCCCGCGTTTTTCAGGCTATTCCGAAAGACGCCTGCGCGCCCATCGTCCAAAGTGGAACACCCCACTTCGGAGTTGCCCTCATGCGAGCCGCCCTTCCCCTCGCCGCCCTGTGCCTTGCCGCCGCGTTCGCCGCCAATGCCGGCGACGGCAAGATCGACTACGACCACCAGGACCAGTGGCAGGCCGCGCACGACACCGCGCAGTCGCCCATCGACATCGTCACGCACGACGCCGTGCCTGCGCGCGACGACGAGCCGTTGGCGCTGTCGTTCGACCACACGCACGCGCCGATGGAGGCCATCGACAACGGCCATGCCGTCGAAGTGGAAACCCATGCCACGCAGGCGACGATCCGCGGCCGCCACTTCACCCTGGCGCAGTTCCACTTCCACGCGCAGAGCGAGCACACGCTCGACGGCAAGCACTTCCCGCTGGAAGGCCACTACGTCTTCAAGGCGCAGGACGGCCGGCTCGCCGTGGTCGGCGTGATGTACGAGATCGGCAAGCCCAACGCACAGGCGCAGGCGGTGCTCGACAGCCTGGCGCACAAGCGCAACGCGCCGCATGAGGTGGACATCGACGGCCTGCTGCCGGCCAAGCGCGGCTACTACCACTACCTGGGCTCGCTGACCACGCCGCCGTTGACGGAGAACGTGGAGTGGTATGTCCTGCCCGCGCCGGTGACGATGTCGAAGCAGCAGGTCGACGCTTTCGTGGCGCATTACCGCCACAACAACCGCAACGTGCAGCCGCTGAACGGCCGTCCGCTGGTTCGCTACGGCGGCTGAGCGGGACGCATCGGGCGCCCCGGATTCGCCATTGCAGCGGGCCCGGGGCGCCTGGTTTCCCGCGTTTTATTGCACCGCACGACGAAGGTTTCATGCCGGGCCCCTAGAATTGGCGCATCGCGCGACGTCGTCCGACACGCGCCCGCCCTCCAGACCCAAGGATTCCCATGCGCCCTTTCCCCCTCGGCGATGACATCGATGCCCTGCGCGACGCCATTCGCCGCTTCGCCGAGGTGGAGATCGCACCGCGCGCGGCGCAGATCGACGAGGAGAACTGGTTCCCGCAGGACCTGTGGCCGAAGCTGGGCGAAATGGGCCTGCTGGGCATGACCGTGCCCGGCGAGTACGGCGGCAGCGACATGGGGTATCTCGCGCATCTGGTCGCGATGGAAGAGATCTCACGCGCCTCCGGTTCGGTGGGCCTGAGCTACGGCGCGCACTCCAACCTGTGCGTGAGCAACCTCTACGCCAACGGCAACGAGGACCAGCGCAACAAGTACATGCCGAAGCTGTGCAGCGGCGAATGGAAGGGCGCGCTGGCGATGAGCGAGCCGGGCGCGGGTTCCGACGTGGTGGGTTCGATGAGCTGCCGCGCCGAACTGCGCGATGGCAAGTGGATCGCCAACGGCAACAAGATGTGGATCACCAACGGCCCCGAAGCCGACGTGCTGATCGTCTACATGCGCACCGCCGGCAAGGACGCGGGCAGCCAGTGCATGACCGCCTTCATCGTCGAGAAGGGCATGAAGGGGTTCTCCACCGCGCAGAAGCTGGACAAGTTCGGCATGCGCGGCTCCAACACCTGCGAGCTGGTGTTCGAGGACTGCGAGATTCCGGCGGAAAACGTGCTGGGCGAGGTCAACAAGGGCGTGCGCGTGCTCATGCGCGGCCTCAACACCGAGCGACTGGTGCTGACCGGCGGGCCGATCGGTCTGATGCAGGCGGCGCTGGACATCGCCCTGCCCTACGTGCGCGAGCGCAAGCAGTTCAACGCGGCCATCGGCACGTTCGGACTGATGCAGGGCAAGATCGCCGACATGTACACCGCGCTGCAGTCCAGCCGCGCGTTCGCCTACCAGGTGGCGCGCGATTTCGACGGTGGCCACAGCAGCCGCGTCGACGCGGCGGCGTGCCTGCTGCATGCGTCCGAAGCGGCCGTGCAAGTGGCGCTGGAAGGCATCCAGGCGCTGGGCGGAAACGGCTACATCAACGAGTTCCCGACCGGGCGCATCCTGCGCGACGCGAAGCTCTACGCGATCGGCGCGGGCACGAACGAGATCCGGCGCATGCTGATCGGGCGGGAGCTGTTCGAAGAGCGGCATTGAGCGATGTAGCGGGATCGCGTTCGGATCGAGCGCGTTCCGCGGTGAGCTCGCCAGTCGCCCCCCGTCCCCAACACTCCCCTGCTGGCAGGGGAGTGTGCAAAGAACAAGGCCGCTGCATCGCGCAGCGGCCTTTTCGTTTCATGCGATCAGAACGCCGTCGTCCAGTTGAGCATCGCCTGCGACCAGGTCTCGCCCTGGTCGCGACGTGCATCGAGGTCCAGGCTCAGGCGGCTGCCGCCGCGCAACCAGGTGCCGATGCCCAGGCCGAGCACGCCGACGTTGCGATCGAGCGCGCTGCCGGGAATCGGCGACCACAGGTCCACCGCGGTGAAGCGCGCGTGCAGGTCGTTGCCGGACTGCGACAGTCCGCGCTGCCATTCCATGCGTGCCTGCAGGTCCCACTCGGACGAGCCGACGTTCCAGCCGGTCGCGTAACGCGCGCCGAGCAGCGCCTGGGTCACGCGCAGCGTCGAGTCGTTGGTGCTCAGGCCGAAACCGTACGCGCCCTGCTCGCTGAAGCCATCGCGTTCCAGCTGCAGGTTCTGCACACCGACATAAGGCGTGATGCGTCCCTGCCCCACGCGCACCGGCAGGCCTGCCTGCACGCCAACGCTGGCGTAGCGCTGCGCGTAGTCGGTGCCGATGCGGAACGCGTCGGCGCCCAGCAGCACGTCGCGACGCGTCCAGCGTTGCATGCGGCCGACGGCGAGGCTGCCCAGCAGGTAGCCCTGGCCCAGGTCGTAGCTGGCATAGAACTGCGCCTCGAGCTGGCGGTTGTGCTCACGGTCGAAACGCTGGTCGTGGTGCGCATAGCCTTCGGTCTGCGCGAGCGCGGCACCGACGGTCAGGTCGCCGAAGCGGCGATCCTGGCCGGCCATCCAGCCGTCGGACTGCATGTCGAAACGCGACAGTGCACGCTGCGAGTCGAGGTTGTCGAACCACGCGCCGCCCATCGGGGCGTCCTGCAATGCATCGATGCGCGATTCCAGCGCGCGGCGGTTGCCTTCGATCGCCATCATCGCGAAGGCGGTGTCGGCGCCGTGCAACTCGCCCGAGAGGCTGGACAGCGACTGCTCCGCCGCGCTGGCCGTGGGCGTGCCCTGGAACGCGGTCGCACCGGCGAGCAGGTCGGCGTCGGTGCCCGCGCCGTTGGCGAGGCTGTCGTCGATCTGATCCATCGCGCCTTCCATGCGCACCGCGCTGGACTGCGCAGTGGGGGTCAGGCCCAGCGACGAGGCGGTGGTCGCCACGTCGGCGCGGGTCAGCGAAACCCACGCGCGGTTGGTGTCGTAACCGACCGTGCCTGCCACGAACGGCGACAGGGACACGGTGGAGAACTGTCCGATCACACCGCCCTGCGCGTTGAGGAACACCTCCTGGTGCGGGCTTGTCACGCTCGGCGTCGGCATCACGTAGTTCGGCGCGCGGCCGAGCAGCGCGAGCGTTCCGCCCAGGCGGGCCGTGGTGTCGACGGTGATGTGCGCGCCGATCTCCACTTCCATCGTGGACGTCGGCGTGGCGACGTCCAGCGCGGTCAGGCGATAGTCGGCGCCGTAGGCCGTTTCGCCGCCGGTGAAGTTGATGAAACCGATGTTGGTGATCCGGCCGACTTCGAGCGGACGGACAGTGCCGTTGACGGGAATGCCGCCGATGAGCTGAAGGCGCGCGTTCTGCATGATCGATGCACCGCCGGGCAGCGCGCGCGTCACCTGCAGGCGGCCCTGCTCGACCACGGTGTTGCCGGTATAGGTGTTGTCGCCCGTGAGCCTGAGCGTGCCCGTGCCGCGCTTGATCAACCCACCCGTGCCGGCGATGGGGTTCGACCAGGGACGGTTGTCGGTGCCGGTGACGTCGACCGTCGTCTGGCCCCAGTCGAAACGGCCCGGTCCGTTGATCGCCTTGCCCACGTTGAGCAGGCCGTAACCGAACACGGCATCGACACCCGGCGCGCCGAGGTCGGTGGCGGTGCCCAGCAGCGTTTGTCGCACCAGGTCGTTGCTGAAGTACGGGAATGCCTGCCACACCACCGCGGCCGCGCCCGACACCTGCGGCGCCGCGAAGGAGGTGCCCGCACCCTTCCAGTACGTCGGGGCGTTGGGCTTGTCGTCATCGCCGGTGAACACGACCGTGCCCGGCGCGGCCAGGCAATAGCGCATCGCCACGCCGCAGGCGTTCGCGTAGACGACGCCCTTGGAGTCCACGTCCAACTGCTGCACGTTGGACGGATTGACCGCGGTCACGGCGAGCCAGCCGCGCTCCAGGTCGGCGGCCGGCAGCGTGCCGCCCGGGCCGGGCTGGCTGGGCAGCGCGCCCATGCTGTCGGGGTTCGGGCGGCCGTCATTGCCGGTGGCGAAGACCACCAGGCCGTTGTTGCCGTGGATGAAGGGGCGGTACTCCTCGGCGATCGGATTGGTCGCCGCGGTGTTGGTCCAGTACAGACCGCCCCACGAGTTGTTCATGATGCGCACGCCGCTGCTGATCAGCTGCTGGTGCACCTGCGCCAGGCCGAGCTCGCCGCTGACTTCATTGCCCTGGCCGCTGCCGTCGTCGGTCGGCGGCTTGTCGGCGAGGATGCGCGCGGACACCAGTTGCGCGCCCGGCGCGATGCCGCCCGGCCAAGCGCCGAAGGGCGCGCCCGCTGCGATCTGCGCCACGGTCGTGCCGTGACCGAGCACGTCGTCCACCAGCAGGTTGTTGCTGCTGCCGACGAAGTTGAGGTTTGCAAGCACGCGCGGCGACAACGCCGGGTGCGTGCGCATCACGCCGCTGTCGACCACGCCGATGCGCTGGCCCGCGCCGGTCAAACCGGCCTGGCGCGCGGGGGCGGTGTTGGTCAGCGCGATGTGCTCGCTGTAGGCCGGGTTCGGCGTGCTGACGACGGGGGTGGACGACGGTGGCGGCGTCGGCGTCGTGGGTGTCTGCGGCGTGGTGGGTGCGTAGAGCGGGCCGTCGGAGCGGACGTTTCCACCGCCGCCTCCGCCGCCGCAGGCCGCCAGGCCCACGAAGCCCGTGCACAGCAACACACCGCGCATCGCAGTGACAAGTCCTTTTTCCAGATGATGCATGTCGTCCTCGTGATCGCGCCGCTCCCCAGCGGGCGTGGATGGAGTATCGATCCAATCCGGGTCGGCCCACAATCGACATCGCGTTCGACGCAACGGATCCACACCCCATGCACATTGGTGAACCGTGACCGCCGTGCACACCCGTCCGCTGCGGGCCGGCGACTGGCCCGTCATCGAAGCCCTGTTCGGTCCACGCGGCGCCTGCGGCGGGTGTTGGTGCATGTGGTGGCGCGTGCCGATGGGCGGGCGCACCTGGGACGCCGCCAAGGGCGAGCCGAACCGCGCGGCGTTCCGCCGGCTGGTGGAAGGCGGCGCAGCGTCGGGCGTGCTGGCGTTCGCGGGCGAAGCGCCCGTGGGCTGGTGCGCGATCGGGCCCAGGGCGGATTTCCCGCGCCTGGATCGCAGCAAGGCGCTCGTGCGCGACTGGTCGGCCGGCACCTGGTCGCTCAACTGTCTGTACGTGCCGGCCTCCTGGCGCGGCCAAGGCGTGGGGCGAGCGCTGGTCGCGGGGGCCGTGGGCCTGGCCCGGGAAGCGGGCGCGAAGGAGATAGAGGCCTACCCGCAGGCCGTGGCGCCCGGCGAGCGCCAGGCCGCCGCCTTCGTCTGGACCGGCGTGCCGGACCTGTACGAGCCGCACGGCTTCAAGCGCCAGGGACCGCCCGGGCGGGGCCGCCAGCTTTACCTGCTGAAGCTGCGCTGAGGCCGGGTTTGCGGCGCCGCAGCACGGCCCCGCATAATCGACGGGTTCCGGCCGCGCGCCGGTCCAAATCCGCCGTAGTTTTCTGCTGGAGTCCCCATGAGCGACGTCGTCATCGTCGGTGCCAAGCGCACCGCCATCGGTTCCTTCCTTGGCCAGTTCACCGGCGTGCCGACCCCGGCGCTGGGCACGGCCGCCATCAAGGGCGCGCTCGAGCACGCCGGCGTCGCCGCCGATCAGGTCGACGAAGTGATCATGGGCTGCGTGCTGCCGGCCGGGCTCGGTCAGGCGCCGGCTCGCCAGGCCGCACTCAATGCGGGCCTGCCCACTTCGGCCGGTTGCACCACGATCAACAAGGTCTGCGGTTCGGGCATGAAGTCGATCATGCTCGCGCACGACCTCATCAAGGCCGGCTCTGCCAGCGTCGTCGTCGCCGGTGGCATGGAGTCGATGACCAACGCACCGCACCTGCTCAACAACTCGCGCACGGGCATTCGCTACGGCAGCGCGGAAATGCTCGACCACATGGCATGGGACGGCCTGACCAATCCGTACGACGGCAAGGCGATGGGCGTGTTCGGCGACATGGCGTGCGACAAGTACGGCTTCGATCGCGAGTCGCTCGATGCCTACTCGACCGAAAGCGCGCGTCGCGCGCAAGCCGCGCTTGCCAGCGGTGCGTTCAAGGACGAAGTCGTGCCGGTGACCGTCAAGGGTCGCAAGGGCGAAGTCGTCGTCGACACCGACGAAGAGCCGGGCAAGATCGACCTGGCCAAGATCCCGACGCTGCGCGCGGCGTTCGGCAAGGAAGGCGTGCTGACCGCCGCCTCCTCTTCCAAGATTTCCGATGGCGCCGCCGCCACGGTGCTCATGAGCGCCGAAGAAGCCGGCAAGCGCGGCCTGACGCCGATCGCGCGCGTCGTCGCGCACGCCGGCCATGCTCAGGCGCCGGAGTGGTTCACCACCGCGCCGGTGAAAGCGATTTCAAACGTTCTGGCCAAGGCCGGCTGGAAGGTCGAGGACGTTGACCTGTTCGAGGTCAATGAAGCGTTTGCCTGTGTGGCCATGGCGCCGATGAAGGACTTGGGCATCCCTCACGAGAAGCTCAACGTCAACGGCGGCGCTGTTGCCCTGGGGCATCCCATCGGCGCCAGCGGCGCCCGTCTGGTCGTGACGTTGCTGCACGCGTTGCGTGCACGGGGCGTCAAGAGGGGCGTGGCTTCGCTGTGCATCGGGGGTGGCGAGGCTACCGCTGTCGCCATCGAGCTGCTATAAGACGTTAAGAACGCATTACTCAAAAAAAACCGGCCAAGCCGCTTGACACGCGTCACCGGCTTGTCATCATGTTATTGACGCGCAATTGCGCGTTGCCTAACTAAACGACGAGGATAAAAATCATGACCTTCAACAAGGCGCTGATCGCCCTGGCTATGGTTGCCGCTCTGGCCGCCTGCTCGAACCAGAAGCAGGCTGACGAAGCTGCTGCTGACGCCGCCGCTGCTTCGACCGAAGCCGCTGCTGCTGCCACCGACGCCGCTGCTGCTGGCGACGCCGCTGCTGCCGACGCTGCCCAGGCCGCTGCCGACACCGCTGCCCAGGCTGCTGACGCTGCCGCCGCTTCGGCCGACGCCACCGCCGCCGCTGCTGCTCCGGCCGCTGCCGACGCCGCTGCCGACGCCGCTTCGCAGGCCGCTGACGCCGCCACCCAGGCTGCTGACGCTGCCACGCAGGCTGCCGACGCTGCCAAGGAAGAAGGCAAGAAGTAATAACCTCGGGCAGGCAACTGCCCAGGTTCTTACCTCTTCGAAGAAGCCGCCGGATTCCCGGCGGCTTTTTCTTTTTTTGCGCGATCCAAACGCGCACGGCGCCGACATCACCGGGGTTTCGCCTTTCTTCGGGCCCGCGGAATTTGCCCCCGATCCCAGCGAGGGCTCGCCCTCCTATCCCCGCCCCGGGTTTCGTCAGGGTTCATCACCGGGGAGCACGATGGCGCCGCCGATGACTTTTCCTTCGCACCAACGCTGGCATCGTCCGCCCCGGCTGGGACCCCCAACCAACGTCATCCGGAGAGAACCCATGAACACCAAGCTCTACGCTGCCATTGCCATGACCGTCACCGCACTCGCACTGTCGGCCTGCAATCGCGCCGACACGCAGAGCGAAGCTGCCGAGGCCGCCGCTGCCGCGGACCAGGCCGCTGACGCAACCGCCAACGCCGCGCGCGAAACCGCCGAGGCTGCGGCTGCCGCCACCGATGCCGCCGCCGAACGCGCGGGCACGGCGATGGAGAACGCGGCCGACCGCACGAAGGAAGTCGCGGACGATGCCGCCGCGGGCGCCGCCGCCGCCACGGCCGATGCAGCGCAGGCCACCGCCGACGCGGCCGGCAAGGTTGCGGAGAAGGCCGATGCCGCCGCCGAGAAGGCGCAGCAGGAAGCGGCCGAACGCAAGTAAGGCACTCTGCAGCAGAGGTCCCGAAGGCCCGCTCACCGCGGGCCTTCGTTTTTTCTGACACCGGAAAGCGCCGTGCACGGGCAGCCGTTTGCGCCCGTCCGCGATTGGCCGCGAGCGGCGCTTTATGGTCTGATGCCGCATCTTCCGCACGCCGCAGCATCGATGCCCGCACTGACTTCCCACATCGATCCCCGCTCGCAGGAATTCCAGGACAACGTCGCGTACCACCGCGCGCTCGTCGACGAGCTGGACGCCCGCCTCGCCCGTGCAGCCCAAGGCGGCGGCGAGAAGGCGCGCGCCAAGCACACCGAGCGCGGCAAGCTGCTCGCGCGCGATCGCATCGCCGCACTGCTCGACGCGGGCTCGCCCTTCCTTGAAATCGCGCCGCTGGCCGCCGAAGGCATGTACGACGACGCAGCACCGGCGGCCGGCCTGGTCTGCGGCATCGGCCGGGTGATGGGCCAGGAAGTCGTGGTCGTCGCCAACGACGCGACGGTCAAGGGCGGCACGTACTTCCCCATGACGGTCAAGAAGCACCTGCGCGCGCAGGAAGTCGCGCGCGAGAACCGCCTGCCCTGCGTCTACCTGGTGGACTCGGGCGGCGCATTCCTGCCGCTGCAGGACGAGGTGTTCCCCGACAAGGAGCACTTCGGCCGCATCTTCTACAACCAGGCGCGCATGAGCGCGGAGAACATCCCGCAGGTCGCCGTTGTGATGGGCTCGTGCACCGCCGGCGGCGCCTATGTCCCGGCGATGTGCGACGAATCGGTCATCGTCAAGGAACAGGGCACGATCTTCCTCGGCGGCCCGCCGCTGGTGAAAGCCGCCACGGGTGAAGTCGTCGATGCCGAAGCACTCGGCGGCGCCGACGTGCATACCAGCGTGTCGGGCGTGGCGGATCATTTCGCCGAGGACGATCGTCATGCATTGCAGATCGCGCGCGACATCGTCGGCACGTTCAATCGTCGCAAGACGCTGCCGGTCGCGGTGCAGGAATCGCGCGAGCCTCTGTACGCGCCGGGCGAGCTGTACGGCATCGTGCCCAAGGACACGCGCCGTCCGTTCGATATTCGCGAAGTGATCGCGCGCGTGGTGGACGGCAGCGCGTTCCAGGAGTTCAAGGCGCGCTACGGCAAGACCCTCGTAACGGGTTTCGCGCACGTGCACGGCTATCCGGTCGGCATCGTCGCCAACAACGGCATCCTGTTTGCCGAGAGCGCGCTCAAGGGCGCGCATTTCATCGAACTGTGCAACCAGCGCGGTATCCCGCTGGTGTTCCTGCAGAACATCACCGGCTTCATGGTCGGTCGCAAGTACGAGAACGCCGGCATCGCGAAGGACGGCGCGAAGATGGTGACGGCCGTGGCCTGCTCGCACGTGCCCAAGTTCACCGTCGTCATCGGCGGCAGCTTCGGCGCCGGCAACTATGCGATGTGTGGCCGTGCCTACGGTGCGCGTTTCCTGTGGATGTGGCCGAACGCGCGCATCTCGGTAATGGGCGGCGAACAGGCGGCCAGCGTGCTGGCGACGGTCAAGCGGGATGGCATCGAGGCGGCGGGCAAATCGTGGTCGGCCGAGGAAGAGGATGCTTTCAAGGCGCCGATCCGCGACCAGTACGAATCGCAGGGCAATCCGTACTACGCCACCGCGCGGTTGTGGGATGACGGCATCATCGATCCAGCCGATACGCGACGTGTGCTCGGTCTCGCGCTGTCAGCCAGCTTCAATGCGCCGATCGAGGACCGCACGCGCTTCGGCGTGTTCCGCATGTGATGCGGAGAGGCCCGATAGCGCACGCGTGTGGCGTCGCCGCTGCAACCGCAGCGCGTATCGGGTCAGATCGCAGTGTGAGCTGACAGGAGGGCGCGGGCCGAATGAGGCGCAGGACGCGTCGTGGCGAGTGCCAGCAAACCTGTCAAGCCGCGACGCCCTGAGGGACACGAGATTCTGCATCTGCGCATCGCATGGGCGCATGCCGAGCCACTGCTCGCCCCGATTCAGACAGGTGATCACTCCATGAACGACGCGAATGCAGCGTTCGATTCATTGCGCCTTGTCACACAGTGCGAAGCTTTGCGTGCGTAGCCTCGGGTGGGTTGACCCGTTCTTTGCACCCCCGTGCATTGCCCCGCTCCTGCCAATCGAGGAAGTGCGTCATGGCGATCTTCAATTCCCCACAGTCCCCCGCCCCGAAGCGCGAAGGCGCGCCCGCTCCGGCACCCGGCCAGCCCGAGTCCGCTCTGCCCAAGGAGCCGACTCGCGACGAGTTCTCGTTCGGCGCACCCAAGCCCGCTGCTGTTACCGCGCCCTCTCCCACTCCTGCGCAGACGCCCCGAGCGGCCGAGCGCGAAGGCAAGGAATCCGTGATCGCCGCCGACTTGTCGATCGAAGGCAAGATCAATGGCGCCGGCCACATCCGAATCGCCGGTCGCTTCAAGGGCGACGTGCAGGTGGACGGTGATCTCACCGTGGAAGTGGGCGCCAAGGTCAACGGCGGCGTGCGCGCGCGCAAGGTCGTGATCGCCGGCGAGTTGGAAGGCAACGTCGAATCTGCCCAGCGCGTCGAACTGCTCGAGGGCGGCGTGGTGGTAGGCGACGTCAAGGCCGGCGTGGTCAGCATTGCCCCGGGTTCGCGCATGCGCGGCCAGGTGGACTTCGGCTTCGACGATCGCGATGCCAAGCCGTCCGGCAAGGCCGAGAAGGCGGACAAGACGGAGAAGAACGAAGCCAAGTCCGAGGCGTCCACCGCGTCATGAGCCTCGCGCGCCCCGGTACACCCGGCGCGACGCGGACCTGCCCGCACTGCAAGACGACGATCCTGGAAAGCGCCAACGTCTGTCCATCGTGCCGGCACCACCTGCGTTTCGATCCGGATGCCGCGCAGTCCGCGCAGCGGCGGTCGGTGCCGCTGCGCGTGGAGGGCACCATCAAACCGCCGCCTGGCGACAACGCGCTGGAGTACTCGGTCGTGCTCACCATCCGCAATGCGGACGGTGAGGAAGTGGAACGCCAGGTCATGGGCGTGGGCGCACTCTTCCACGGCGAGGAGCGCTCGTTCACGCTCGAGGTCGAGGCGGTCGAAGTGCGCGGGTATCGGGCGAAGCGCGGTCGGCACTGAGAGCGCGAGGTGTCGCACACATGCGCGCATGGTCGAGCGCTAAAACAACGGCCGTCATCCCAGCCCCTCTTCCGCAAGTGGGAGAGGGGCTCGGCGTCACGGGCTGGAGAGAGGGCCAGGGACGTCCGAAATTCTCGCCTCTGGGGTCGCCGCTTGCGCCCCTCTCGATGGCGTTGCGAGCACCTTCTGTCGAAGGGTTTACGGCCGCTGCGGTTAGCGCACGTGGGTCAATCGACCAAGGGGCTCTTCCAGGGGTCAATGCCGCTTCGGAATCGTCGGCCCACAGCTGTTGCACCCACCGCAGCTGCCGTCGTTCAACGCGGCGGGCGGCGCGATCCAGCGACCCACCTTCTGCACCCATCCGGCGCGACCTTCGCGCACCAGCGGAATGGCGAGAGCAATGCGCAGCCGGCGCACTGCGTTCGGGAACTGCCGCTTGGCGACGAACCACGCGCTCAGCAGCACCGCCACGGCGATGATCGCGTACTGCGCGAGCAGGCCGGCGTCCATGCTCATCCTGCTCCCAGCGCCACGGCGACCTGGTAGGTCACCAGCGAAGCCAGGTAGGCCAGCCCAAACAGGTAGCCCGCGGAAATCGCGACCTGCTTCCACGAGTTGGTTTCGCGTTTGATGGTCGCCAACGTCGAGATGCACTGCGGCGCATAGATAAACCACACCAGCAGCGACAGTGCCGTGGCCAGCGACCAGCCGGTGCTGATGATCGGTTCCAGCGCCTTTGCGGCGGCATCGTCGTCGACGGCGGAAAGCGCATACACGGTCGCCAGCGACGACACCGCAACCTCGCGCGCAGCCAGGCCCGGGATCAGCGCGATGCAGATCTGCCAGTTGAAGCCCAGCGGCGCGAACACGGCGGTCATGGCATGGCCGATGCGGCCTGCGAAGCTGTAATCGATGGCCGGGCCGGTCGCGCCCACCGGCGCGGCCGGGAACGACAGCAGGAACCACAAGAGAATCGTCAGCGCCAGGATGATGCCGCCGACGCGACGCAGGAAAATCCACGCGCGTTCCCACAAGCCGATCAGCAGGTCGCGCGGATGCGGGATGCGGTACGACGGCAGCTCCAGCATCAACGGGTGCTCGCTTTTGTCGCGGCGCCACTTCTTCATGATCCACGACACCGCCAGCGCGCTCACGATGCCGGCCACGTACAGGCCGAACAGCACCAGTCCCTGCAGGTTGAACCAGCCGACTTTCTGCGACGGGATGAAGGCCGCGATCAGCAACGTGTACACCGGCAGACGTGCCGAGCAGGTCATCAGCGGCGCGACCATGATCGTGGCCAGACGGTCGCGCGGGTCCTGGATGGAACGCGTGGCCATGATGCCGGGCACCGCGCAGGCGAAGCTCGACAGCAGCGGAATGAACGAGCGGCCCGACAAACCGGCGCCGGCCATCAGCTTGTCGAGCAGAAAGGCCGCGCGCGGAAGGTAGCCGGACTCTTCCAGCGCCAGGATGAAGGCGAACAGGATCAGGATCTGCGGCAGGAAGACGATGACGCCGCCCAGGCCCGCGATGATGCCGTCGGTCAACAGGCTCGTCAGCGGCCCTTCCGGCAGCGCGGTGCGCACGGCCGCGTCGAATGCGGCGGTTCCGTCGTCGATCAGGTCCATGATCGGGGTCGCCCAGGCGAACACCGCCTGGAAGATCAGGAACATCACCACGATCAGCAGAATCAGACCGAGCACCGGATGCAGCAGCCAGCGGTCGAGTGCGTCGTCCACCTCGGCGGTGCGGCGCGGCATCGTCACCGCCAGCGACAGCAGGCGGCGCGTTTCGGCATGCAGCGCATCGGGGTCGTGGGCCAACGCTTCGGGCAGATGGGTGTCGGGTTCGTGGAGCTTCTCGGACACGCGGTCCAGCATCGCCACCAGCTCGCGCGCGCCGCCGTTGCGCACGGCGATCGTCGGCACGACCGGCACGCCGAGCTCGCGCTCCAGCGCGGCCAGGTCGACTTCGATGCCGCGGCGCTTGGCGGCGTCCATCATGTTGACCGCCAGCACCATCGGCCGGCCGAGTTCGCGCACTTCCAGCGCGAAGCGAAGGTGCAGGCGCAGGTTGGTCGCGTCGACCACGCACACCAGCACGTCCGGAGTGGGTTCGCCGGGATAGAAGCCGCGGCAGACGTCGCGAGCGACGGCCTCGTCCAGGCTCGCCGCGTGCAGGCTGTACGCACCGGGCAGGTCCAGCACCGCGTAGCTGCGGCCGGACGGCGCGTGGAAGCGGCCTTCCTTGCGCTCCACGGTGACGCCGGCGTAGTTCGCCACCTTCTGCCGGCTGCCGGTGAGCTGGTTGAACAGCGCCGTCTTGCCGCAATTGGGGTTGCCGATCAGCGCGACGCGCACGGCGGTCTCGGCGGCGCTCATGCGGTGGCTCCGGCCGCAGCGCCGTCCAGGGAAACGCGCACGCGCGCCGCTTCACTGCGACGCAGGGCGAAGCGGGTAAAGCCGACCTGCACCAGCAGCGGCTCCTTCGCGACCGGACCGGCCGCCATGACTTCCACGCGCTCGCCGCGCACGAAGCCCAGCTCACGCAGGCGGCGGGCGATCGCGTCGTTCGGCGCCTGGTCTTCGACGGTGTCGACGGTGGCGGCAGTGCGGCGTGGCAGTTCGGACAGCTTCAAGGTTCACCTGCAGGCCAGCCCCGGCGGCGTACGTCCGGGCCTCGGCACCAAATGGGAATCGTTCTCGATTGTAGCACTCCGGGCCTCGCCGCAACCTTCGTCGCACGGCGCCCGGAGGGCAGCGGCTATCATTCGCCAGACTCCAACAAGCGTCCGGGCCCGATGACCAACCCGCTGTTGAACCTGCGCGAAGGCCCCGTCGCCCGGCTGCGCCTGAACCGTCCCGAGCTGCACAACGCCTTCGACGCCATGCTGATCGCCGCGCTCACCGGCGCGCTGGAAGCGGTGGCCGAGGACGACAGTGTCCGGGTGGTGGTGCTGGAAGGGGAAGGGCTTTCGTTCTCGGCCGGCGCCGACCTCAACTGGATGCGCGGCATGGCCGCCGCCAGCGAGGCGGAGAACCGCACCGACGCGCTCGCCCTCGCCCGTCTGATGCGCCTGCTCGACGAACTCCCCCGCCCCACCGTCGCCCGTGTGCAGGGCGCGGCCTTCGGCGGCGGCGTCGGGCTGGTGGCCTGCTGCGACATCGCCATCGCCTCCACGGAGGCGAAGTTCGGCCTGACCGAAAGCAAGCTCGGCCTGCTGCCGGCGGTGATCTCGCCCTACGTCATCGATGCGATCGGTCCGCGCCAGGCGCGGCGTTGGTTCGCCACGGCCGAAATCTTCGATGCAGCCACCGCACTGAGCATCGGCCTGCTGCATCAGGTGGTGCCGGCCGACGGCCTGGACGCGGCAGTGCAGCGCCAGGTCGACCTGCTGCTCAAGGCCGGCCCGTACGCCAGCGCGCAGGCCAAGTCGCTGGTGCGGCGCGTGGCGTTCGAACGCGACCGCAATCGCCTGGATGCCGACAACGCCGACCTGATCGCCCGCCTGCGCGTGTCCGACGAAGGCCAGGAAGGCCTCGGTGCGTTCCTGGACAAGCGCAAGCCGCGCTGGACCCAATAAAGGCATGACGAGGACACGAACATGATCGACCACATGGGCGTCACCGTTTCCGACTACGCACACGCACGCGCCTTCTACGAGCGCGTGCTGGGCGTGCTGGACTACGAAATCGTCATGGACGTGACGAAGGAGCAGACCGGCGGCTACGAAGGTTGCGGCTTCGGCCCGACCGGCAAGCCGGCGTTCTGGATCGGCACCGGCGCCACCGCCACCACCGGCGTGCACGTCGCCTTCGTCGCCGCCACGCGCAAGGCCGTAGACGAGTTCCATGCCATCGCCCTGCAGCACGGCGCGCGCGACAACGGCGCGCCGGGCCTGCGCCCGCATTACCACCCGAACTATTACGGCGCCTACGTCATCGACTTCGACGGCAACAACCTCGAAGCCGTCTGCCACAGCCCAGAGTGAGTGCATGTTCGACAAGATCCTGATCGCCAACCGCGGCGAGATCGCCTGCCGCGTCATCCGCACCTGCCGCCGCCTGGGCATCCGCACCGTCGCCGTGTACTCGGATGCCGATGCCGACGCGCAGCACGTGCGCCAGGCCGACGAGGCATTCCACATCGGCGGCCCGCGCCCGCAGGAAAGCTACCTGCGCGGCGAGGCGATCATCGAGGTCGCGCTCAAGTCCGGCGCGAAGGCGATCCATCCCGGCTACGGCTTCCTCAGCGAGAACGCCGACTTCGCCGACGCGGTGGAAGCCGCCGGCCTGGTGTTCATCGGCCCGAAGGCTGCATCGATGCGCAAGATGGGCAGCAAGGCCGGCGCGAAGGAACTGATGCAGGCGGCGGGCGTGCCGGTCGTGCCCGGCTACACCGGCGAAGACCAGGCGCCCGATCGCCTGCAACGCGAGGCCGACGCCATCGGTTATCCGCTGATGATCAAGGCCGCGCACGGCGGCGGCGGCAAAGGCATGCGCATCGTTCGCGACAGCGGTGAGTTCACGGCGAACCTGCAAAGCTGCCAGCGCGAAGCGGCCAACGCCTTCGGCCGCGACCGCGTCCTGCTGGAACGCTACGTCGAACAGCCGCGCCACATCGAGATCCAGGTCTTCGCCGACGCGCACGGCCATGCGATCCACCTCAACGAACGCGAATGCTCCGCCCAGCGCCGCTACCAGAAGGTGCTGGAGGAATCGCCCTCGCCCTTCCTCACGCCGCAGCTGCGCCACGCGATGGGCGATGCGGCCGTGCTGGCCGCGCGCGCGATCGACTACGTCAACGCGGGCACGGTGGAGTTCATCGTCGGCCAGGACGGCGGCTTCTACTTCATGGAGATCAACACGCGCCTGCAGGTGGAGCATCCCGTCACCGAAATGGTGACCGGACTCGACCTGGTCGAATGGCAGCTGCGCGTCGCCGCGGGCGAACCCCTGCCGCTGGCGCAGGACGCCATCGCGCAGGACGGCCACGCGATCGAAGTGCGCCTGTACGCGGAGGATCCGGAAGCCGGCTTCCTCCCGGGTTCGGGCCGCCTGGAACGCCTGCGCCTGCCCGCACCGGGCGAAGGCGTGCGCATCGATTCGGGCGTCGTCGAAGGCGACACCGTCACGATCTTCTACGACCCGATGATCGCCAAGCTCATCGTTCACGCCGAAGACCGCCCCGCCGCACTGGCGAAGCTGCGCGCGGCGCTGGCGGCGTGCGACATCGCCGGGCCGAAGTCGAACATCGAGTTCCTCGAACGGCTGACGCGTCACCCCGCCGTGGTCGAAGGCCGCATCGACACGGGTTACCTCGACCGCCATCTGGACGAGTTCATGCCGTCCCCCGGCGAGGACGACGCCGACCTCTTGCTGGCCGCGGCCACCGCGCAACTGCTCGCGCAGGAAGGCGACACGCGCAGGCTGGCGGCCGCCTCGACCGATCCGAGCTCGCCCTGGGCCATCGCCGACGGTTGGCGCCTGGGGCACGGCGGCCACCGCAGCCTGGCCTTCCTGCAGGGCGAGACCCGCCACGAGCTGCACGCGCAGGGCGCGGACGGGGCTTACCGGATCGAGCTGCAGGGCCGCTCCCATGCGGTCGAAGGGGCCCGCATCGGGCACGACGGCGCGCTCAGCCTGCGCATTGGCGGACATGGACGCCGCTTTACGTTTGAACTGGATACGCTGGCCGAAGGACGCCAGCGGCTGGTGGTGCACGACGGCGAACGTCGCCTGCGCCTGCTGGGGGTCCCGATGTATCGTCATGAGCGCAGCAGTGCCGGCAATGCCGGTCACCAGGTGCTCGCACCGATGCCCGGGCGCGTGGTGCTGGTCAGGACGGCCGAGGGCGACACCGTGGAGGCCGGACAGGAGCTGATGGTGATCGAGGCGATGAAGATGGAGCTGAGCCTGAAGGCGCCCCGCGCCGGCAAGGTCGCGCAGGTGCGCGCGGCCAGCGGCGACTTCGTCGAGGCCGACGCCGTGCTCGTCTCCCTCGACCAGACCGCATGAGCGAGGCCGCCATGAAGCCCGCCGTCCGCATCGTCGAAGTCGGCCCGCGCGACGGGTTGCAGAACGAGAAGGCGACCATCGCCACCGCCGACAAGATCGCGCTGATCGACCGCCTGTCCGACACCGGCCTGCGCAGCATCGAAGCGACGAGTTTCGTCAGCCCCAAGTGGGTGCCGCAGCTGGCCGACGCGGCCGAGGTCTTCACCGGCATCCACCGCAAGCCGGGCGTGCACTACCCCGTGCTGGTGCCGAACGAACAGGGCTACGAGCGCGCACGCGCCGTCGGCGTGGAGGAGATCGCGGTGTTCACCGCGGCGTCGGAAGCGTTCAATCGCAAGAACATCAACGCCGGCATCGACGAATCGCTGGAGCGTTTCAGGCCGGTGATGGAGCGCGCGCGCGCCGACGGCGTCGCCGTGCGCGGTTACGTCTCCACCGTGCTCGGCTGCCCCTACCAGGGCGACGTGCCGCTGAGCGACGTCGTGCGCGTGGCGCGTGCTCTGCACGAAATGGGCTGCTACGAGATCTCGCTCGGCGACACCATCGGCGTCGGCACGCCGGGCAAGGCGCGCGCGATGCTGCTGGCGGTGGCGGCGGAAGTGCCGATCAACGCGTTGGCCGTGCACTTCCACGACACCTACGGGCAGGCGCTGGCGAACGTGCTCGCCTGCCTGGAAGAAGGCGTGGCGGTGGTCGACTCGGCGGTCTCGGGCACGGGTGGCTGCCCGTACGCGAAGGGCGCCAGCGGGAACGTCGCAACCGAGGACGTGGTGTACATGCTGCATGGCCTGGGGATCGAGACTGGAATCGACCTGGCGAAACTGGCCGACACCGGCCGCTGGCTCGCGACGCTGCTCGGGCGCGATACCGGCAGCAAGGTCGCCAAGGCCCTGGCGGCGGCGTGACCTGACGAGACCCCGATGACACACCGCACGCCAGCGCAGGAGCTTCCCGGCACACCGGCCTATCCCGAGCCGGCGGACGCGAAAGCCACGCTGGCGGCGCTGGAACAGGCGTTGCGCGACAACGCGATCACACCCGCGACACGCACGTTGCTGCAACAGGCACACGACGCCCTGACCCGGACGCTGGCCGACTGCGAAGCCGAACGCCAGCGCTACCGCAGCCTCTTCGACGCCGTACCCGATCCGGTCAGCATCATCGCCTGGGACGGCACCGTGCTCGACCTCAACCGCGCCGGCATGGATGCCTACCGCCGCCCGCGCGAGGAGATCATCGGCCAGCCGATCGAGACGCTGAACCCCGACCTGCCGCAGGACCACATGGCGCCGGTGTGGGAGACGCTCAACCGCGGCGGCACCTACGTGGTCGAGGTGACCAACATGCGCGGCGACGGCACGCGCTTCCCGGTGGAAGTGCACACCGCCGGGCTCACCTTCGATGGACGCAAGGCGATGGTCGCCGTCGCGCGCGACCTCAGCAGCCGCCACACCGCCGAACTGCGTTACCGCGAGCTGATGGAAGCCATCGACCGCGGCATCGTCGTGCAGGACGCCGACATGCAGGTGGTGTACGCCAACGTCGCCGCGATGAAGATCCTCAGCATCGCCGACGGCGAATCGGTCAACGATGCGCTGCATCCCGACAACTGGCTCGTCGTCGACGAACGCGGCCGCCAGATGCCGCCGGAGCGCTACCCGTCGCAGCGCGCGTTGCAGACCGGCCGCATCATCGAGAGCACCGTGCTCGGCCTGTACCACCGCGCACGCCAGCAGCTGATGTGGATGTCGGTGACTTCGGTGCCGCAGTTTCCGCCCGGCGGCGACAAGCCGCAGCAGGTGCTCTCGCTGTTCTCCGACGTGACCACGCTCAAGCGCGACAGCACCCTGTTCGATCGCGCGCAGAGCATGGCGCACATCGGCGGCTGGGAATGGGACGTCGCGCCGGATCGGCTGTACCTCACGCACGAAGGACAACGCATCCTCGGCCACCGTCCGCCGCCGGAGACGATCGAAGGCATGCTTTCGTGCCTGCGCCACGACGACCGCGACCGCCTGCGCGCCGCGCTCGGCCAGGCGATTTCCTTCGGCCGCAACTTCGACCTGGAAGTCCAGGGCCATCGCGCCGACGGTCGCGCGTTCTGGGTGCGCGTGATCGGCGAGGCCGAGGCCGGCGATCCGCTCAACTCGCGCCTGACCGGCACGCTGCAGGACATCACCGAGCGCAAGCACGACGAAGAAAGCCTGCGCGTGCAGGCGCGCAGCGATCCGCTCACCGGCCTGCTCAATCGCGACGCCGTGCTGGCCGAATTGGAGAGCCGCCTCGACGACCCGCTGCGTTCGCAACTGGCCGTGCTGTACGTCGACCTGGATCGCTTCAAGGTGGTCAACGATGTGCTCGGCCATGCCGCGGGCGACCGTCTGCTCGCCTCGGCGGCGCGGCGCATCCAGCGCGCGATCGGCAGCGAAGGGTTGATCGCGCGCTTCGGCGGCGACGAGTTCCTGATCCTGTGCGACGCCGGCAGCGATCCCTCGCGTCCGGAGCGCCTGGCCGACGCGATCCTGGAGATCTTCGGCGACAGTTTCCGCCTGGACGGCGAAGAGTTCAGCATCACCGCCTCCATCGGCATCGCGCAGGCACCGCTAGACGGCGTGCGTTCGCAGCAGCTGATCCAGAGCGCCGACGTGGCGATGTACGACAGCAAGCGCCGCGGCCGCAACGGCTGGCAGACCTTCACGCCGGAACTGGCCGAACAGCAACTGCATCGCCTGCAGCTGGAAACGCACCTGCGCCGCGCGGTCAACAACGACGAATTCCATCTCGTCTACCAACCGCAGGTGGACATGCGCAACGGCGAAGTCACCGCGGTCGAAGCGCTGATCCGCTGGCGCAACCATTCCCTGGGCGAGATCCGCCCGGACAAGTTCATCGACCACGCCGAGACCACCGGCGACATCGTCGGCATCGGCGACTGGGTGCTCAACGAGGCCTGCCGCCAAATGCGCGACTGGCAGGACGCCGGGCTGAAGGTGCCGCGCGTGGCGGTGAATGTTTCCTACCGCCAGTTCCTCGGCGAAGACCTGGCGAGCACCGTGAGCGCCGTCCTGTCCGAATACGGCCTGCCCGGCCATGCGCTGGAACTGGAGTTCACCGAGCGCGTGCTGATCGAGGACGCGCCCGACACGCTGCGCACCTTCGCCGCGCTGCGACAGCTGGGCGTGATCCTGACCATCGACGATTTCGGCGAGGCCTACAGCGCGTTGAACTACCTGCGCCGGCTGCCCATCCACGGGCTCAAGCTGAGCCAGCTGTTCGTGCAGGGCGTCCCGGACAACCAGTCCGACGTGGCCGTCTGCCAGGCCGTCACCGGCATCGCCCGCAGCCTGGGGCTGGCGCTGGTCGCCGAGGGCGTGGAGACGGAAGAGCACCGCGGTTTCCTGCTCGACCTGGGCGTGCATGTGGGCCAGGGCTTCCTGTTCGCGCCCGGCCTGACACCGGAAGAAATCCGCGAGACCTACCGCACGCCGGGAATGAACAGCCGCCGCTAGGCGCGCGGCGGCCGGTTCGCGGCCGGAGCGGGCCCCGCGTCCGGTAAAATCCCGCCTTTCCGCGTCCTGGACCCGACCCATGCATCTTGAATCTGCCCGCGCCATCGTCACCGGCGGCGTCTCCGGCCTCGGCCTCGCCGTCGCCCAGCACCTGGTCGCCCACGGCGGCAAGGTCGCCCTGTTCGACGTCAACGACGAAAAGGGCGCGGCCGCCGTCGCCGAACTGGGCGCCGCGAATGCCCGCTACTTCAAGACCGACGTGACCAACGAGGCGGGCGTGGTCGAGAACGTGAAGGCCGCGCGCGAGTTCCTCGGCGGGCTGAACGTGCTGATCAACTGCGCCGGCATCCTCGGCGCCGGCCGCGTGCTGGGCAAGGAAGGCTCGATGCCGCTGTCGCAGTTCCAGTCCACGGTGATGGTCAACCTGGTCGGCAGTTTCAACGTCGCCAAGGCTGCCGCCGAACTGATGCAGCACAACGAAGCCGGCGTGGACGGCGAGCGCGGCGTGATCGTCAACACCGCCTCGGTGGCCGCGTACGAAGGCCAGATCGGCCAGGCCGCCTACTCCGCATCGAAGGGCGGCGTGGTCGGCATGACGTTGCCGATGGCGCGCGAACTGGCCCGCTTCGGCATCCGCGTGATGACGATTGCGCCCGGCGTGTTCTGGACGCCGATGGTCGACGGCATGCCCGACTCGGTGCAGCAGTCGCTGGCCGCCTCGATCCCGTTCCCCTCGCGCCTGGGCCAGCCGAAGGAGTTCGCCGACCTGGTCGCGTACATCCTGGGCAACACCTACCTCAACGGCGAGACGATCCGCCTGGACGGCGCGACGCGGCTGGCGCCGAAGTGAGTGAAGCCGGGATTCGGGATTCGAGATTCGGGATTCGAAAGAGCCCACCTCGCCCCCGAACCCTGCATCGCCGCTCTTGCGAATCCCGAATCCCGAATCTCCAATCCCGAACACAGCCATGAAAGCCTACGACGTAAAAAAAGGTAACGTTGTCGAACACAACAACGCGGTCTACCAGATCCGCGACATCGAACGCAGCTCGCCGCAGGGCCGCGGCGGCAACGTCAAGTTCCGCTTCACCATGTACAGCGTGCCCGGCGGTACCAAGCTCGACGTGAGCATGGGCGCGGAAGACGAGCTCAAGGAAGTCGAGCTCAGCCGCCGCCAGGCGACGTTCTCGTACAAGGACGGCGACGCGTTCGTCTTCCTCGACGACGAGGACTACACGCCGTACACGCTCGATGCCGACGTCGTCGGCGACCTGGCCGGTTACATCGTCGCCGACCTCACCGGCTGCTACGTGCAGATCATCGACGACGCCCCGGTCGCGCTGCAGCTGCCGCAGAGCGTGGCGATCGAAGTGATCGAAACCCCGCCGGAACTCAAGGGCGGCACCGCGACCAAGCGTCCGAAGCCCGCCAAGCTGTCGACCGGTATCGAGATCATGGTTCCGGAGTACATCGGCAACGGCGAGCGCGTGCTGGTGAACACCACGACGGGCGAGTTCGCCGGTCGCGCGGACTGATTCCGCACGGCGGCGCGCCGACCGGTCGCGCCGCCTGTTTCGCTGCACGCAGATGCCGACCTTCCGCCCCGCCACCGCCGCCGACCTCGCGGCGCTGCTGCCGGTGATCCGCCAGTTCCATGCGGATGAGCACATCGCGTGGGACGAGTCGCGTGTCCGCCCGGCGCTGGAAGCGTTGATCGGCGAACCGTACAACGGCCGGCTGGTACTGATCGAACGCGACGGCGCGCTGGCGGGGTACTTCGCCGTCGGCTTCTGTTTCAGCCTGGAATTCGGCGGGCGCTTCGGCCTGCTCGACGAACTGTACGTGCTGCCCGCGCAACGCGGCGGTGGCGTCGGCAAGCGCGCATTGGCGGAAGTCGAAGCGGTCTGCCGGGCCGAGGGGCTGCGCTGCGTGCGGCTGGAAGTCAGCGACGACAATCCACTCGCGCGCGAGATCTACCGTCGCAGCGGCTATGCCGAACATCCGCGGCGGTTGATGACGAAGTGGCTGAGTGGTGCCTCTGAGGGTTGAGCTTGCCTGCTCGCCTGTACCGCTGATTCTCCGTCATCCCGGCGAAGGCCGGGACCCAGGCCCGCCGCATCCGGGCACTCCCTCACCGGCGAACCACTCCATCGTCATTCCCGCGAAGGCGGGAATGACGGTGAGGGAGCTTGCCGCAGAGAGAGTGATCGGACGCTGCGGCGCAGAATCAAGGCAACCGCAACCCACCCTGCTCCGCATGCAACGCACGCAGACGCGTGCTTAGCAGATCCGTGTTCACCGCGATCGCATCGAGTCGTTCGCGTTGCGCCACGCCCATCCAGTCGCGCGCACCGCGCTCCAGGTCCGCGCGCACCTGCCGCAGATCGTCGCGCAGCGCCGCGCTGCGTGCCTGCAGGGCGAGTCGCTCGTCGGCCTGCGGCAGCCCGTAGCCGCCGCCTTCCAGCAATCGCGAAGGACGACCGAGGTAGGCGCTTTCCTGCATCAATCGGCGCACCGCATCGGTCGCCTCCGTCTCTTCTCGCCCCGATGCGAGGTAGCGCCGCTTGAGCGCCTCGCGCACCTGCGCCAGCGCGCGCCGCTGCGCCGCCTGTTCCAGCAGCAGCAGCGCCGCGCTGCCGCGCAGGTCGGCGCGTTCCAGCCACGGCCTGCGTTGCGGCGGCGGCAAGTCCATCCACTCTTCGGCGGAGCGGTACGGCAATCCCAGCGACGACCGCGCCGTTTCGTACACCTGCGCGAAATACGCGCCCTGCGATTCGAAGCGATATCCCAGCTTCAACGCCTCAGCGTGATCGTCGAGCACCGAAGCATCGGCGACACCGGCGTCTTCCAGACGACGCAACAACCCGGTCGGCGTGATGCTTCCGATGCCCTGCCCGGCCAGTCGCGGCACGCTGTCGTGCAGCAGCTTCCAGGTTTCCGCCGCGCAGTTGTTGCCGAGGAAGTAGTAGCGGCCGTCGTAACTCCAGTGCAGCTGCGCGGTGCGTTCCAGCACGGCGGCGATCTCGTCGCGCTCCAGCCGCAGCGGCACCGAGCGCAGGCCGCGCAGTTCGACCTTCGTGTACTCGTCGATGACCTGTTCCATCGGCAGCACGAACAGGCGCGACGGATAGCGTCCCGTCAGCCCGCGCCAGCTCGACACCTGCACGTCGTCGACGAACGCACGGAACGAAAGCACGCGATGGTGCGCCAGATCCAGCCGGCACTCCGGACCCAACGCGCGGCCCGGCGCGCACACCACCACGCGCAGCATGCTGTGGCCCCAGCGGCTCATCGGCTGTGCGTTGCCTTCGGCCAGCAGGTAGTCGATGGCGTAGACGCGCGCGGGATCGATCGAGGCGAGCGCGCCGCCCTCGCCCTCGCCCGCGTCGACATAGACCAGATCGTCAATGCACTGCGACGCGACGACGGGCGCCGCGCCCACGCGTTCGCGCAGGTAACGCGCCAGCGCGGGGCGGCGGCAGGCGTACTGCGGATCCTGCAGGTAGTGTTCGAGGTTGACCGCGAAGTACTCCGACGGCTTCGTCAGTTCGTAGCGATCGGGGCTGCGGTCGACGAAGCGGTTCTCGCGCGTGCGGCCCGCCACGCGCGTGGTCAGGCGCGTGGCCCGCACCTGCCAACCGGCGAGATCGAGGAAGCGCGGATCGCGCGAAATGCCGTCGCGGCGATCGTGGAAATGGGCCAGTTCATGCAGCACCGCCGTGCGTGCCCGGGCCTGCGCCTGCACGTCGGCGGCATCGAGCAACGGCGCCAGCAGCGCGCGATTGAGCAGCAGCTCGGAGCGGCCGGCGTGACCGTGCACCTGCGGATCGAGCGCGTCGCTCCAGCGCACGACGGGCGCGGGCTCGGACTGCACGCGCAGGCCCTCGGGCAGACGCGAGAACGCGTCGTCCAGCAGCCGCTGCGTGGCGAGGACTTCGTCCGGCGCGAGGCCGGTCGCATCGAGCCTCAGCGTGGCGCCGGCACCGCCGCTCCACAACGCGGCGGTCATCGCCATTGCGACAAGGCCGCCGCGCATCGGGCGGCGGCCGTCAAACACACTCACTGCGCGAGGATGGCCTGCGCCAGTTCCAGGTCGCTGGCCTGCGCGGCCTGCGGAACGTTTGCGCGCAGGTGGCGCAGCGCGGCTTCGAGCTGGGCGCCGCGGATCGCGCCGTCGCTGGCGACGAAGCTGGCCGCGTCGTCGCGCGCCGCGAGCACCACCTTGTCGTCGTTGCCCGACGAGGAATCGGAACTGGCATTGCTCGAGGCCGAACTGCCGCCGGCGGACGAGCCCGCCGACGTGCCGGCGAAGCTGGAGGCGAATGCCGCAGGCGCGGCCGCCATGAGGGCAAGGGTCAACAGCACGGTGGTGCGCTTCATCTGGGGGTCCCTGGTCGTTGGAGGGGGCGGCCTCGCGGCCGGCCCGCGCAGACTAACCGGTCGTGACGACAAGGGAAGTGTGGCGGTGGGTGAATCGTGCGCGCCGTTCACGATTGTGGCGGGTTGTTCGACGCGCCCCTCTTCTGCTTGCGGGAGAGGGGTTGAGGTGAGGGAGAACGAAGCGGCCGCCTCGAAACACCGGCGCTTCCCTGCACTGCGCGTGCAGGCCGTGACGCTGCGTTTCCCTCATCCGCCCGCACCTTCTCCCGCTAGCGGGAGAAGAGACAGGCATCAAACGTCGAACAGCTTCCCCGGATTCATCAACCCCTTGGGATCGAGCACGCGCTTGATCCCCCGCATCAGCGCGATTTCTTCCGCACTGCGCGTGCCCAGCAGATAAGGCTTCTTGACCAGGCCGATGCCGTGCTCGGCCGAGATGCTGCCGCCGTGCTGCGCCAGCGCCTGCGCCAGCAACTTGGTGACGTGCTCGCACTGGACGATGAACTCCGCGTCGGCGGCGCCTTCGGGCTTGAGCACGTTGATGTGCAGGTTGCCGTCGCCGATATGTCCGAACCACACCACGTCGAACTGCGGATACTCGCGCGCCAGCAGCTGCTGGGTTTCCGCCAGGAACGCCGGCATCGCCGAGATGCGCACCGACACGTCGTTCTTGTACGGCTTGTACTTCGCCAGGCTCTCGGTGATGCCTTCGCGCAGCCGCCACAGCTGCGCGGCCTGCGCATCGCTCTGGCTGATCACGCCATCGCTGACCAGGCCGTTCTCCAGGCAATGCTCGAAAGCCGCCATCGCAGCTGCCTCTTGTACTTGCGAGCCCACCGCGAACTCGGTGACCACATAGAACGGATGCACTTCGTCGAACGGCTTCTGCGCGCCGTGCGCCAGGACGTGGTGCAGCGCGCGGTCGGTGAAGAATTCAAAGGCTTCCAGCGTCAGGCGTTCGCGGAAGGCCGCGAACACCTGCATCAGCGTCTCGAAGGACGGCAGCGCCAGCAGCATCACGTTGGTCGGCGGCGGCGGATCGGTCAGGCGCAGCGTCGCTTCGATCACGATGCCCAGCGTGCCTTCCGAGGCGACCATCAGCTGGCGCAGGTCGTAGCCGCTGGAGTTCTTGATCAGCGCGCGGTTGAGCTCGAGCACGTCGCCCGCACCGGTGACCACCTTGAGCCCGGCGACCCACTCGCGCGTGTTGCCGTAGCGGATCACACGGATGCCGCCGGCGTTGGTGGCGATGTTGCCGCCGATGGAACACGAGCCGCGTGCGGCGAAATCCACCGGATACACCAGGCCGTGCTCGCGCGCCGCGTTGTGCACGGCCTCCAGTGCGATGCCGGCCTGCACGGTGATCGTGCGATCGACCGCGTCGAAGTCGAGCACGCGGTTCATGCGCTCCAGACTGAGCACGAGTTCACCGTTGGCCGCGACCGCGCCGCCCGACAAACCGGTGCGCCCGCCGGAGGGCACCACGGCCACGCCTTCCTCGTTCGCCCAGCGCACGACGGCGACGACCTCCTCCGTCGACGCAGGCAACGCGATCGCCAGCGGCGCCGGCGTCCAGCGCCGGGTCCAGTCGCGGCCGTAGTGCTCGGCGTCGGCCGGATCCGTGCTCAGGCGCAGGCCCGGCACGCGTTCGCGCAGGCGTTCGAGGCGAGGATCGGGGGTGCGCGGATCGGTCATGGCAGGCGGTTCGCAGGCGGCCGCAACGGGAGGTCCAGCCTGCCACCGGCGGTGTCATGGCGTCCAGTGATGCACCGCAGCAACCGGGCCCGATTTCTGACATAGTCGAAGCCCGCCCACATCCAGACACCGTCGTGAGCCTTCCGACCTCGTTCCCGAAGTCCGACATCCGCGTGCTGCTGCTGGAAGGCCTTGCGCCGACCGCGGTGGAAAGTTTCCGCAACGCCGGCTACTCGAACATCCAGGTCTACGACAAATCGCTGCCGCCGGACCTGCTGCGGCAGGAGATCGCGCAGGCGCACATCGTCGGCATCCGTTCGCGCACGCACCTGGATGCGGACGTTCTGTCGCACGGGCGCCGGCTGATGGCGATCGGCGCGTTCTGCATCGGCACCAACCAGGTCGACCTGGACACCGCCGAGCTGGCCGGCATCCCGGTCTTCAACGCGCCCTACTCCAACACGCGCAGCGTCGCCGAGCTGGTGCTGGCCGAGGCGGTCATGCTGATGCGCGGCATCCCTCAGAAGAATGCGCAGTGCCACCGCGGCGGCTGGTCGAAATCCGCCGCCGGCAGCCACGAAGTGCGCGGCAAGACGCTGGGCATCGTCGGCTACGGCCACATCGGCACGCAGGTCGGCGTGATCGCTGAAGCGCTGGGCATGCAGGTGATCTTCCACGACATCGAAACCAAGCTGTCGCTCGGCAACGCGCGCATGGCGATGGGCCTGGACGACCTGCTCCAACGCAGCGACGTGGTGACGTTGCACGTGCCGGAAACACCGGCCACGCAGGGCATGTTCGGCGCGGCGCAGATCGCGAAGATGAAGCCCGGCGCGCACCTCATCAACGCCTCGCGCGGCACGGTGGTCGACATCGACGCGCTGGCGCAGGCGCTGAAGTCCGGCCATGTCGGCGGCGCGGCCGTGGACGTGTTCCCGGCCGAGCCCAAGGGCAACGCCGATCCGTTCGTCTCGCCGCTGGTGGGCCTGGACAACGTGATCCTGACGCCGCACATCGGCGGCAGCACGCTGGAGGCGCAGGACAACATCGGCCTGGAAGTGGCGGCCAAGCTGATTCGTTACAGCGACAACGGCTCCACGCTGTCGGCGGTGAACTTCCCCGAAGTCACCCTGCCCGAGCACACCGGCAGCCTTCGCCTGCTGCACATCCACCGCAACGTGCCGGGCATCCTGTCGCAGGTGAACGACGTGTTCTCGCGACTGGGCGTGAACATCGACGGCCAGTTCCTGCGCACGCACCCGAAAGTGGGCTACGTCGTCATCGACGTGACCGCCACGACCGAACAGGTCGCGCAGGTGCGCGAGGAGCTGGCGCGGATTCCGGGGACGCTGCGCACGCGGGTGTTGTACTGAGGCACTGGTCGTATTGGGCGGCGACGCACTGACTCGCAAGGCCTGTACTGAGACGTCACCCCGGCGAATGTCCATGCTAAGCCTGCCGCCCGGCGGGGATTCGGGCCGTCATCGCCATGCCCTCTTGCTGGCGTTCAAGCGATTTTCCTCCGCGTTCGCTTGACCTCCAACTCCGCTGAGGGGCCGCCGCCACTCTACGTTGTGCTCTGCTCGGCTGGACCTATGCAAGAGCGAAAACTTCGTGTCCAATCCGGCGCATCGGGGAACAACAAGAGCCCGGGAGGCCAACGTGGCAGGGATGCCGTACCTACGCGAGCGCGTGGCGGGTCGTCGCCGTCGACAGTCGCTAACCGAACTGCTTACAAGCAAAGCCGCACTGTTTTCCGTGCCTGCGATAAACGCTGAGACACACCTTGACTGCCGAGCGAATCCTTCCGGAGGGCTGGTTTCGCCTCCGCCATTTGCTTGGCCCAACCAGCCAGAGACCCCTCCTAGCTATGAACGCAACGCAGAAGGCCGCCCTGATCCTACTTGCAGGCACGGCCGCAACGTCGATACCGGCCGATGCCTGGGCGTGCTCGGTGGACGTGATCGCCTTCGGCTCCCCGCTCAGCTATCTCTACCAGGCGGAATGCCCAAGCAGGGATGCGGCAAATGCGGGATGCGCTGCCATTGAAGCGGCGCATGGGTATCCACCGATCCATTGCGGATGGACAGAACAGTCGGAAGGGAACCAGCTGTACGGCTACTCGTGGGGTGGTTGGTTCTGGGACCAGAAAGACGTGAAGGTAAACGACCTGACCACGTACCAGTACTACGCATCCAATCACCCGGAATGCTCCACATCGCCGACGACCTGCGCATGGCGCCAAGGCGACTTGTGGAAGATCACGAATGCAGCGGGGCAAGTGGTCGAGACATTGCGATATGACGGCGCGGGGCGGGCGCTATCAACAAAGGACAGCAATGGAGTGATCACCGATTTTGCCTACGATCCCCGTGGGCGGCTGACGGGCCGTACTACTCGCGCAGCGAATTGAGTCTGGAGTTCAAGTAATGACAAGGACATGTGACGGGGCGCGGACCCGAAGGGGTTGAGCACCAAGTACCAGCACAACGCATTTGGCGAACTGGTGAGGCTCGAAAGCCCTGATACAGGAGTGTCAGCCTTTGCATACGATGCGGCGGGAAATCGTACAGGCATACTCGACGCCAGAGGGCAGTTGAGTACCGTTGCGTACGATGGTCTCAATCGCCCGATCAGCGTTTCATACTCCGATCCTATCCTCAACGTTACTTACGCGTACGACACGGTACAGCCAGACTGTGCGGCCTCGGAGTCGTTCTCGGTAGGTCGACTCAGCCGAATTACGGATAGCAGCGGCGAGACCCGATATTGCTATGACCGATTTGGAAATCCGGTCCGTAAAGTGCAGGTCAGTAATGGGCAGACATTTACACTGCTTTTTTCATACACAAAGGCAGGTCGGCTATCAACAGCGGAGTATCCGGATGGCCTGGTAGTGGACTACGTCCGTGATGGACTGGGGCGCGCGATCGAGATTGGCATCACTCCGATAGGGAGCGCGCGTCAAGTACTACTCACCGGAGCGAGGCATCACCCGTTCGGTCCTATTGCCGGCTGGACGTTTACCAATGGCCGCACTATGAGTCGCACTTTAGATCTGGATTATCGCCAGAGAACGATACGAAGTGAAGGCTCTGGGGCAGGAGGACTGGACCTAGGATTCGGCTGGGATGCGGTGGGCAACCTGGTCACTCTTCAAGCCAGTAGCTTTGCGCTACCACCGAGAGTTTCGTTTGGCTACGACGCATTGCACAGGCTGACCACCTTCAAAGATGGCCCAACCGGCACAGTCATCGAGTCATACAGCTACGATGCCGCCGGCAATCGCACAAGCTTCACCAATGCAGGAGGGGCGCAACCTTACGCGTACCCATCGGACAGCCATCGTCTCGGCGCCATAGGTGCGGCCGCGCGCGCTTACGATCCGGCGGGCAACATCACGTCTATCGGTGGCGAGTCGCGGGAATATACCTATGATGCCGCCGGGCGCATGCAGACAGTGAAACGTGATAATGCCGTCGCAATGCAGTACGCCTACAACGGCCTGGGCGAGCAGGTGCGCAGGCACGTTGAGGGCAAAAGCACTTACTTCGTATATGACCGAAACGGCCAACTGCTCGGTGAATATGGCAGCACCGGTAGCCCCGTGCAACAGTACATTTGGCTCGACGGCTTGCCGATCGGCGTGATGACTGGCGGCCGGACTTACTATATTGAAGCTGACCATCTACGCACACCGCGAGCAGTGATCGACCCGGAACGCGATCGGGCGGTATGGACTTGGGACCTCAGCAGCGAGGCCTTCGGCCACAGCTACCCGTCACAGGATCCCGACGCTGACGGCATCTCCTTCACCCTGGATCTGCGCTTTCCAGGGCAACGTTACGACGCAGCGAGCGGAGTCAACTACAACTACCTTCGTGACTACGAGCCTGAATCTGGTCGCTATATCCAGAGTGATCCGATTGGACTGAGAGGCGGAATCAGCACGTATGCCTATGTCTTTGGCAACCCGCTCTCTCAAGTTGATCCCGCGGGGTTGGCACGCCAGAAAGACCCGAATGGCCAAGAGTGCATGGCGCTCAAGCAGAAGATTGAGAACATTCGAAAGGACATTGACAAGCGACGTTACGAACACGGGGAAAATCCCCTGGGACTGCCTGAGAAAGCTTGGCCAGGCTCCAAGCCGCGCGAATCCAGAGAAGGGCACATGGGTTTGATCGAGGATCTCGAGAGTCGCCTAATTGAGCTTGAGGCCAAATATGCATCGGAATGTGGAGGGGGCCAAAAGAAAGAATGTCCCGTTCCCGAAACGAGTCCCGAGACGCGCTTGTCGCCAAGCGACGTGGAAATGACTCCAGGTTCGAAGGCGGCCGCTGTCGGAACAGTGGTCTCTCTTGCATTGCTTCTTCTATGGAGCACGGTGTCGCCATGATCATAAGAAATTTGGCTGGTGTGACCCTTCTGGAAATTCCAGAGGATTGCAAGCTAGAGAATCTGAATCTGCCCAATGCGGATTTGGCGCAGGCAGACCTTGAAGGCATGGACCTTTCTTTCGCTAATCTTGAGTCCGCAAATTTGGATGGGGCCGACCTGTATTGGGCCATCCTCTATTCGGCAAACCTGACGCGCGCAAATCTGGAAAATGCGCTTCTTTGCGGGGCCGACCTGAAGCGTGCATGCCTTAGATGGGCCAATCTGAAGAACGCGAATCTGTCGCGAGACAACTTGGGTGGCGCTACCAATCTTTCTGGCGCCGACCTTCGAGATGCATTGATTGAAGGATGCGACTTTAGTGGTGCCGAATATTCAACGAAAACCCAATTTCCACTCGGGTTTACGCCCGCCAGATATGGCATGACCCTGGTTGCCGAAAAGTAGAGGCGGGCCCGCCGAGCGCACTCATCATGGCCCGGGCGTAGGAGCCTAGTTCGTCGACGACAACTGCGGTGCGGCGTAGCGGGTGGAGACGGTGGTCTAGTTGCCGCGGCTACCATGGGTTGGCGGGTGGCGCTACGGTGTGCCAACGGAATGGCGAAGCCACTCAGCAGGGATAGAAGCCGCAGTTTAGGCCCGCACAGTAAACAGGCCTAAGTGTCTCTCAGCGATAACGTCAGAGCATAAAGCCGAGCGATTCCCCGGGTGCGGCCTTCGGCCTTACTCGGGCTACGCGAGCGAGGTGGGTCGCGAGAGGAAACGCGCTCCGCCCGTCCGGTTCGAAGCGTCGCCAGCGGGGCTCCGAGGGCGGAAGTCCGAGCAGGTGTTCTCGGCGTTCCAATCGAATGCGCTCGGGAGTCCGAGCCGGGCGCTGCGCGCGTCGGGAAAGATGCTTCGTGCGCCAGGCACGACAGCTCGGCCTACCGAGCCTTGAGCTCGGTGCGCCGAGCAGAAGGCTCGGCACGCGAAGCTCGGAGCTCCGCGTTCCGGGTTCGCCTTTCGATGCGCCGGGCAAGGCGCGCGGCCTTTCGGGCATGAGGAACTGGCGTTCCGAGCTCTGGGATCGACGGGTCGGGCTTCGGACATCGTGTGCCGAGCGCACTGGGCCGTGTACCGGGCTCGCAGGTTCGGGCGCTGGACTAACGTCCCTGGATTCCCGCCTTCGCGGGAATGACGGGCTTGGTGATCGGAACCGAGGATCGGAACCTCAGCGTGCCCCGCGCTCCATCCACTTGCGCGCCATGCGCAACATCGACTCATCGCTGGCCGGATCGGCCAGGATCTCCGCGATCGGCCGCCAGGCCAGGTCGTGCGATTCCTCGCTGACGACGTAGTCCTCGCCGCCTTCGGCGTGCACGACGTAGCGTACGTCCCAGTGCCAGTGGCCCGGGACGTCGCCGCGCTCGGGAATCCAGTGGCGGTCCAGGTCGAACATCTCCGGTTCCACGCGCAGGCCCGTCAGGCCGGACTCCTCTTCCGCCTCGCGCAGCGCGACGCGCGACAGGTCGCGGTCGCCGTCGGCGTGGCCACCCAACTGCAGCCAGCGCTCCAGCTTGCGGTGATGGGTGAGCAGCGCGCGCGTGCCGCTGCGATCGACCAGCCAGCTCGACGCGGTGAAGTGGCCGGACAGATGAATGCGTTCGAACACGGTCTGCGCCGAATCCAGGAACTGCGCGAACGAGCGCGCGACCTCGGCCTCGCCGGGCCACGTCTTCGCGTAACGCCCGAGTGCGTCGCGCAACGTCGCGACCTGTGCGGAAAGTTCCGGTCCGGAAGACGTGATGTTCAACGGCATGACCTGCATCTGCGGCGCGACAGTTTACGTCGCCGACGGGGCCGGACTGCGACCTGCCGGGCAGTTCCGGTCGCTGCACGGCCGTGGCGACGCCACCTCGCCACAGCTCCGCGCGGCACCGGTGTTCCGCTGCGCTTGAACCCGCATGACACCGTGGCGCGGGGGCTACAAGAAGTTGTCCAGCCCTGTGACCCAACGCGCTTGCCGCTGCTTTCCCGCGTGGGTTAAGGTGGCCCGCCCCCCACGGCCCTATCGCTCCATCGCCCGGCCTGAACGGGCGGAAGATCACACATTCCCAGGGGAATCCGATGTTCAAAAACCTGTTCCTCACCAAGCCGGTCGAGCCCGCCGGTCACGTCGATGCGGGCGAGCCCGTTGAAGGCAGCCTCCAGGGCGAGGCCACCCTCAAGCGGTCTCTCACGGCCACGCAGTTGGTGATGCTGGGCATCGGTGCCGTCATCGGCGCGGGCATCTTCGTCCTCTCCGGACACGCCGCCGCCGAACACGCGGGCCCGGCGATCGTGCTGAGCTTCGTCATCGCCGGCTTCGCCTGTGCGCTGGCGGGCCTGTGCTACGCCGAGTTCGCTTCGATGCTGCCGGTCTCGGGCAGCGCCTACTCCTATTCCTATGCCACGCTCGGCGAGTTCGTCGCCTGGTTCATCGGCTGGAACCTGGTGCTGGAATACATGTTCGCCGCCTCCACCGTCGCGGTGGGCTGGTCGGGTTACCTCAACAGTCTGCTGAGCACCTTCGGCATGGCGCTGCCCGCGTCGCTCGCGGCGGCACCGCTGAACGTGGTCGACGGCAGCATCGTCTACACCGGTGGCCTCATCAATCTGCCGGCCGTGGCGATCATCGCCGCCATCAGCGGCCTGTGCTACGTGGGCATCACCCAGTCGGCCTTCGTCAACTCGATCATCGTCGCCATCAAGGTGTTCGTGATCGTGTTGTTCGTCGCCTTCGCCGCCAAGTACATCAACCCGGACAACTGGGTGCCGTTCATTCCGGAGAACCAGGGTCCGGGCCGCTACGGCATCGACGGCATCATCCGCGGCGCCTCGGTGGTGTTCTTCGCCTACATCGGCTTCGACGCGGTCTCCACCGCGGCCGGTGAAGCCAAGAACCCGCAGCGCGACATGCCCATCGGCATCCTCGGCTCACTGGTCATCTGCACCATCATCTACATCATCGTCGCGCTGGTGCTGACGGGCCTGCTGCCGTATCCGCAGCTGAGCACGCCCAAGCCGGTCGCCACGGCGCTGGAAGCGTACCCGGCCCTGGCGTGGCTCAAGCACATCGTCGAAATCGGCGCCATCGCCGGCCTGAGCTCGGTGATCCTGGTGATGCTGATGGGCCAGCCGCGCATCTTCTACTCGATGTCGAAGGACGGCCTGCTGCCGAAGGTCTTCGCCAAGGTCCACCCGAAGTTCCAGACGCCGTACATCGGCACGATCATCGTCGGCATCTTCGCCGCGCTGCTGGCCGGCTTCCTGCCGATCGGCCTGCTCGGCGAACTGGTCTCGATGGGCACGCTGCTGGCCTTCGCCACGGTGTCGATCGGCGTGCTGGTGCTGCGCAAGAGCCGCCCGGACCTGCCGCGTCCGTTCCGCGTGCCGGCTGCCGCGATCATCTGCCCGCTCGGTGCGGCCGCGTGTCTGTACCTGTTCTGGAAGCCGTTCTCCGAGCATTGGCCGCTGATGACCGGCTGGACCGCGATCGGCCTGCTGATCTACTTCACCTACGGCTATCGCAACAGCAAGGTCCGCAAGAACTTGCGCTGATCGCTGATTCACCCCAAGGCCGGCGGTTTCCCCGCCGGCCTTGTTCGTTACAGCCATGCCATTCAATGCCGGCCGCGCGCCGGCACCGGGGACAACGCGATGTTCCGACAACTCTGGGCGACCAAGCATCCCCACGCCAGCCACGCCGACGCACAAGGCCTCGAACTGCACCGCACGCTCGGCCCCTGGGGCCTGACGGCGCTGGGCATCGGCGCAGTGATCGGCGGCGGCATCTTCGTCATCACCGGCCAGGCGGCGGCGAATCACGCCGGCCCGGCCATCATGCTGTCCTTCGTGCTGGCGGCCATTTGCTGCACGTTCTGCGCGTTGGCCTACGCCGAGTTCGCCTCGATGGTGCCGGTCTCCGGCAGCGCCTACACCTACACCTACGCCACGCTGGGCGAAATGTCGGCGTGGTTCATCGGCTGGATGCTGGTACTGGAATACGGCGTGTCCGCCTCGGCGGTCGCGGTGAGCTGGACCGGCTACTTCCTCAGCCTGCTGCAACACTTCGACATCACCTTGCCCAAGGCCTGGGTGAGCGCGCCACTGGACGGGCAGCTGCGCCCCACCGGCGCCATCGCCAACCTGCCCGCGGCCGCCATCGTGCTGCTGCTGACGTGGCTGTGCTACGTGGGCATCCGCAAGTCGTCGGCCATGAACATGGCGATGGTGGTGCTCAAGACCGGCCTGATCCTGCTGGTGATCTTCGTCGGCTGGAAGTATGTGAATCCGGCCAACTGGGAACCCTTCATCCCCGCCAACGAGGGCCCGGGCAAGTTCGGCTGGGAAGGCGTGCTGCGCGGCGCTTCGATGGTGTTCTTCGCCTACATCGGTTTCGAGGCGGTGTCGGTCGCCGCGCAGGAATCGCACAAGCCGCAGCGCGACCTGCCCATCGGCATGCTCGCCTCGCTCGCCATCTGCACGGTGCTCTACATCGCGATGGCCGCGGTGATGACCGGCCTGGTGCCGTTCTACCAGCTGGGCACGGACGAGCCGGTGGTGACCGCCGTCGCCGCGCACCCGGAGCTGGGCTGGTTGCGCGTGGTGGTCGAAATCGGCGCGCTGATCGGCCTGTCGTCGGTGGTGCTGGTGATGATCATCGGCCAGCCGCGCATCTTCATGATCATGGCGCGCGACGGCCTGTTGCCGCCGGTGTTCACCAAGATCCACCCCGAGTACCGCACGCCGCACATCAACACGGTCATCACCGGCATCGGCATCGCCCTGCTGGCGGCGCTGTTCCCGCTGGACGTGCTGGGCGAGCTGACCTCGATGGGCACGCTGATCGCCTTCGCCGCGGTCTGCGGCGGCGTGCTGATCCTGCGCCGCACCCAGCCGGACCTGCCGCGTCCGTTCCGCATTCCGGCGGCGTGGCTCATCTGCGGCGCGGGCATCCTCAGCTGCCTGGCGCTGCTGTCGACGATGACCGCGCACAACTGGTTCCTGATGGCGGTGTGGACGATCGGCGGCTTCCTGATCTACTTCCTGTACGGCTACCGCCACAGCCGCATGCACGGCTGACGGTTCTGCTGCGGGGACAACGAAAAAGGGCGCCCTCGCGGCGCCCTTTTTTTTGTGGGTCGGCATCGCCTTCCCGATCGCCGCTTCAGGCCTTCTTCGCCCAGGCCGTGCACCACCCCTTCGCCGACACCGTGTTCTGCGGAAACATCGGGCACGGCCCGGACGGCTCGCCCTTGGCACCCTTGTAGAAGTTGCAGTTCGCGCAGCTGGTGCCGGGCTTGAAGAGGGCGTGCTTCACCGTCGCCGCGTTGTCGGTATAGGCCAGGGCCTTGGCGAGGGCGTTGTCGGGCGTGAGCCGGGGCAGCGTCGCGGCGGTCGCGGGCTTCGCGGCCGGCGAGGCCGCCTGGCGGGCCACAGCTTCCGTTCCCAAGGCCGCCATCGCGATCAGCGCCGCCTTGCCGAGAAAGCGTCGCCTCGAAGGGTCATGAGCGTTCATGGGCCACCTCCACGGGCGGGAGTATCCGAGCGCGAAGGTAGGCCGGCGTGAGGGTGAACGCCCTCCGCCCCGATCCGGTAACCCGGCCTTTCCCGAGGGTCCGCTACACTTTCCCCATGAACCACACCCTCCCCTACGACCCCCAGCGCCTGGCGCATTGCGCCGGGGAGATCATCGTGAACGTGCGCGAGCTGTCGGCGCTGGGCTGGACGCCGGCGACCAGCAGCAACTTCTCGCGCCGGATGGACGCGGCCAACATCGCCATCACCGTCTCCGGCCGCGACAAGGGCAAGCTGACCGAGGCCGACATCATGGTCGTGGACCTGGACGGCCAGCCGGTCGCGACCAGCCAGAAGTCCTCCGCCGAGACGCTCCTGCACACCCAGCTCTACAAGCGCTTTCCGGAGATCGGCTGCGTCCTGCACACGCACTCGATGGTCCAGACCGTCGCCTCGCGCCTGTACGCCGGGCCCGGCCATGTGCACCTGGAGGGCTACGAGCTCTTGAAAGCCTTCGCGGGCAACACCACCCACGAAACGAGCGTCGAACTTCCCGTCCTGCCCAACAGCCAGGACATGCACACGCTGGCCGCGCAGGTGGATTGCCTGCTGGATCGCCAGCAGATGTGGGGTTACCTGATCGACGGCCACGGCCTCTATGCCTGGGGCCGCGACATGCCCGAAGCCCGCCGCCACCTGGAAGCATTCGAATTCCTGCTCGGCTGCGAGCTTGAACTGAGGAGACTGCAGCGATGAGCCGCCTGCGCATTTTTTCCGAGAACGACCCGTCCAACCCGCGCCTGTCCACCGCCGACCACGCCGAGATGGCGTCGGAGCTGGGCAAGATCGGGGTTGCCTTCGAACAGTGGCAGGCCAACGCGCCGGTCGCGCCGGGCGATGCGCCCGAGAAGATCATGGACGCCTACCGTGCCGACATCGACCGCCTCGTCGCGCAGCACGGCTTCAAGACCGTCGACGTGGTGAGCATCGCGCCGGACAACCCGCAGCGCGAGACGATGCGCACCAAGTTCCTCGACGAGCACTTCCACAAGGAAGACGAAGTGCGCTTCTTCGTCGCCGGCTCCGGCTTGTTCAGCCTGCACGTCAACGGCGAGGTGTACGAGGTGAAGTGCGAGCAGGGCGACCTGATCGCCGTGCCCGACAGCACCACGCACTGGTTCGACATGGGCCCGGAGCCGAGCTTCATCGCCATCCGCTTCTTCACCGAACCGGACGGCTGGGTCGGCCATTTCACCGGCACCGACATCGCCCAGCGTTTCCCGCGCTACGAGAAGGGCCAAGCGGGCTGAGGCCCGCCGACGTCCGTCACGCCGCCATCCCCGCGCACGCGGGGATCAGCGCCTTCCGCCGCGCCGAACGCGCGTGCGAACGCCCGCCCCCCGAACACCGAGCCCATGACCGTCCGCGCCATCCTCACCGACATCGAAGGCACCACCAGCAGCATCTCGTTCGTCAAGGACGTGCTGTTCCCTTACGCGCGCCGCGCCCTGCCCCGCTTCGTCGCCGCGCGCGGCAAGGAGCCGGGCGTGCGCAAGTGGCTGGACACCGTCGCCGCCGAGAACGGCGGCATGTGCGAGGACGCGATGATCGTCGAGGTCCTGCAGGGCTGGATCGACGAGGACCGCAAGCACACCGCGCTCAAGGCGCTGCAGGGCATGATCTGGGCCGACGGCTACAAGAGCGCGGACTTCACCGCGCACATCTACCCTGACGCGGCCCCGGCCCTGCGCAAGTGGCACGCCGCCGGCCTGCCGCTGTACGTGTACTCCTCCGGCAGCGTCCCGGCGCAGCGCCTGTTCTTCGGTCATAGCGACGCGGGCGATCTCACCTCGCTGTTCTCCGGCTGGTACGACACCGAGATCGGCGGCAAGCGCGAGGCGCAGAGCTACCGCAACATCGTCGAATCGATCGGCATTCCGGCGGGGGAGATCCTGTTCCTGTCGGATGTGGTGGAAGAACTCGATGCCGCGCGCGAAGCCGGCTTGCAGACGGTGTTGATCGATCGCCTTGAGGACTATCCGACGCCGCGTGTTGGCGAGGCGACGCATGGGCACACTCGCGTGGATTCGTTTGCGGGCATCGCGATCGGCTGAGCCGGCCGGCTTGCCCTCTGATCCGTCATCCCGGCGAAGGCCGGGACCCAGGCTCGTGGTGCACGGGCACTCCCTCTCGGGTGAACCGCCCCACCGTCATTCCCGCGAAGGCGGGGGCTTATGGGCCGCCGCACGGCGGCACCCTCCAGGGACTTTTCATGCTTTCCCTGTTGGCTGCGAGTAGCAACGGCAAAATGGATAGTGCCGCCGTGCGGCGGCCCCAGACCCAGCTTTCGCTGGAATGACGTGATGCTTCGGAGAGTGTGACAGCCTGGATCCCGGCCTTCGCCGGGATGACGGCTATTCATTGGATCGCCTGGATGACGGGCAGTCCTCGATAACAGCGGCAACGACTACGGCAACAGCGACGACGGCGACCGCGGCCTCAAGCGTGGATCTTCTCCCCCCGCTCCATCATCCCGACGAACTTCTCCACCCGCGCCGCCTTCGTCTCCGGCTTCTTCGCCGTATGCACGCGCCAGCAGAACGCATAGCGATTTGCGCCGTCGAGCGATTCAAAGAACCTGCGCGCCTTCGCATTCTTCTTCAGTGCCGCGGCGAGTTCCGGCGGGCATTCCATGCCGCTGGCGGCATGGTACGCAGCGGCCCAGCGACCGTCCGCCTTCGCCGCATCCACTTCGCGCAGTCCGGCCGGTTGCATGCGGCCGTCCGCGACCAGCTTCGCCACCTTGCCGACGTTGATCTTCGACCACAGGCTCTTCGACCTGCGCGGCGTGAAGCGCTGCAGGAAATACTGCTCGTCGCAGGCGCGCTTGAGGCCGTCGATCCAGCCGTGGCACAGCGCCACGTCCAGCGCCTGCGCGTACGTCACCGACGTCACGCCCTGGTCCTTCTTGGCGATTTTCAGCCACGCACCCGGCGCATCGCGATGCGCTGCAAGCCACTTCTCCCAGGCGGCTTCCGTCTTGAACAGTTTGATCGGCAAGTCGGTCGGCAGCTCGGCAGGCATGGCGGCTACTCCGTGGCGTCGTCCAGACGATAGCGCGTCTGCGCACGCTGCTCACCCTGCCAGCGATCAAACGCGCGCACTTCGACACGGTGCTCGCCCACAGCAAGGTCCGTCGGCAGCGTGCCGCGCCACAGATGCGTCGACGGATCGGCCTCCGGCGCCCGGTCGAAGCCGCGCAGCGCGTCGGCGGCATCGTCGGCGACGTTCTCCGCCAGCAGCACCGGATCGGGCTGGTCCACGCGCATCATCGGCTTCCAGTCGCCGCCGTCGATGCGGTACTCGACGCGGCTGTCGGCGTCGCCCATGTAGACGTTCGCGAACACACCGAAGGCCGGCCACGCACCGCGGCGCAACACTTTCGGTGCGTGCAGGCCAATCGCGTCGTCCTTCGCGCCGCGCGCCACCTGGTATCGCAACGAATACGAACCGTCCGCGCGGAACGTCGCCCACGCGTAGCCGTTCGGCGTGCCGTCGCTCATCATCGTGTCCGGGATGCCCTTCGCATCCTTCACGCCCGACCAGAACGCACCGCAGGTCGCGCCGACGTTGTACTCGTGCAGCGGTTGCGTACCGTGCCAGCCGGTCGACGCATCGTGGTGGTAGTGGCGCTGGTTGTGCGTGTGTGCGCTGAGCAGCAACACGTTCGGACGATCCTGCAGCAGCGCGAACAGACGCTCGCGATCGGCGCGACGGAAGCTTTCCACGCCGGGCACCGGTTCGAAGAACGGAATGTGCACCGAGATCACCACGCGCCGCGTCTTCGGCACCGTCGCCAGGTAGGCTTGGAGAAAGGCGAACTGGTCTTCGCGCAGGCCACCGACGTACGACGGCTTCTTCCCCGGCTGGTAGACCACGTCATCGAGCACGATGAAGCTCGCCTGCGGTTCCTCCCACGCATAACTGTCGGGGCCGAAGACGTTGCGGAAGCCGAGCAGCGCGTCCTCGTCGCGCGTCGCGTCGAAGTCCAGGTCGTGATTGCCCGGCACGTGCAGCCACGGCACGCCGAGCTGCGCGGTGACGCGGTTGACGTCGGGATACAGGCTCAGATCGTCGTTCACGATGTCGCCCAGGCTGATTCCCAGGCGCGCGGCATGACGGCCCACCAGCGGCTGCACGATGTCGCGCTCGTAATAACCCACGTCCGTGCGGTTCTTCGGCTGCGGATCGCCGAAGACCAGCATCTCCAGATCGCCCTTCGTCGCCGGACGCGCGCGCAGCGCGAAGTCGTACGACGATGCGGGCGTCGTCGCCGCGATGCCGCCGAAGCGCAACGCGGGCGATCCCTGTGGGAACAGGTGATGCCAGAACAGCGGCAGGCCGTTCGCGCCGGTCGCCGTCGCGTACTGCGGAGGCTTGACGACGAACAACGTGCTGCCCTCGCGCATCGGCAAGGTGTAGCGGCCCTGTGCATCGGTGATCGCCAGCTCGCGGCCGTTCGACACCTTCACGCCGGCGATGCCGCGCTCGCGCGCCTCGCGTTGGCCGTTGCCGTTCGCATCATCGAAGACGATGCCGACGACGCTGGCCTGTGCGGCGACGTCGGTGGCGACCAGGGCCAGCAGGGCGGACAGCAGGACGGAGGACGCGTGCGGCATGGCGGGACTCGGGCGCGGGACCGCGCGATTATCGGCCGGTCCGGTGTCCGCCGGAAGTCGCGCGTTGTGCTTCAGCCGGCGTGACGCGCCTTCAGCAGGGCCTCGACGTCGGCCAGCCCCAGCCCGCGTGCGCGCAGCAGCACGAGCAGGTGGTAGAGCAGGTCGCCGGCTTCGCCAAGCAGGTCCTCCTCCGACTGCGCCACCGCGGCCAGCGCGGTCTCCACGCCCTCCTCGCCCACCTTCTGCGCGATGCGGCGCACGCCACCGTCGAACAGGCGTGTGGTGTAGCTGTCGGCCGGTCGTTCGCGAACGCGTCGCGCCACCAGCGCATCGAGTTCACGCAGGAACGAGCCGGTCGCGCCCGGTGCGCTGGGGAAGCAGCTCTCGCGACCGAGATGGCACGTGGGCCCGTGCGGCCTGGCCGTCACCAGCAGCGTGTCGCCGTCGCAGTCCACGTCCAGCGCGACCAAGTCCAGGTAGTGCCCCGACGTTTCGCCCTTCACCCACTGCGTCTGCCGACTGCGGCTGAAGAAGGTGACGTGACCGCTTTCGATCGTCGCACGCAGCGCCGCGACGTCCATGTAGCCGAGCATCAGCACGCGCAGCGTGTCGGCGTCCTGCACGACGGCCGGGATCAGGCCGCCCTGCTTTTCCCAGGCGAGCGAATCGACCGCGCTCACCGTCGCATCAACCGACATCACGCACCTCGATGCCCTGCGTCCGCAGGTGCCGCTTGAGTTCGGGAATGGCCACCGCTCCGGAATGGAACACGCTCGCCGCCAGCGCCGCGTCCACGTCGGCCTCGCGAAACACCTCGGCGAAGTCGTCGATCGCGCCCGCGCCGCCGGAGGCGACCAGCGGCACGTCGCACCGCTCGCGAACCGCGCGCAGTTGCTCGATGTCGTATCCCTTGCGCACGCCGTCGCTGCCCATGCAGTTGAGGACAATCTCCCCGGCTCCGCGTTCCTGGGCCTCGACGACCCAGTCGAGCGTGCGTTGCGGCAACGCACGCGTGCGCGAGGGATCGCCGGTGTACTGGCGCACGCGCCACTGCCCGTCTTCGTCGCGCAGGCTGTCCACGCCCACGACGACGCATTGCACGCCGAAGGCATCGGCGATTTCGCCGATCAGCGCCGGGCGTTCCAGCGCTGGCGTGTTGATCGACACCTTGTCGGCGCCGGCGTGGAGCACCGCGCGTGCGTCCTCGACGGAGCGGATACCGCCGGCCACGCAGAACGGCACGTCGATCACGCGCGCCACGCGCTCGACCCATTGCCGGTCCACGCTGCGCCCCTGCGGGCTCGCGGTGATGTCGTAGAACACCAGTTCGTCCGCGCCTTCGTCGCGATAGCGCAGCGCCAGTTCCACGATGTCGCCCATGTCGACGTGATCGCGGAAGCGCACGCCCTTCACGACGCGTCCGTCGCACACGTCCAGGCAGGGCACGATGCGGCGACTCAGCATTCGCGCACCTCGCGCAGCGCTTCGTCGAGCGCGAAGTGGCCCTCGATCAGCGCCTTGCCCAGCACCGCACCGGCACAACCGGCGCGACGCGTGGATTCGATGTCGTCGATGTCGCGCACACCACCGGATGCCTGCACGTGCACCTCCGGTGCCAGCTCCGCCAGGTGGCGGTACAGCGCGAGGTTCGGGCCGGACAGCATGCCGTCGCGTGCGATGTCGGTGCACAGCAGGTGGCGCAGGCCGCCGTCGGCGAAGCGGCGCACCAGCGGCTCCAACGACGCACCGCTGTCCTGCGTCCAGCCGGCGGTCGGCAGACGCCATGCGCCGCTCGCGTCCTGCCGCGCATCGAGCGCCACGGTGATGCGTTGCGCGCCGAAGCGCGCGATCCAGCCGAGTACGCGCTCGGGTTCGCGCACGGCCAGCGAGCCCACGACGACGCGCTCGGCGCCGGCTTCGAGGATCAACGCCACATCGTCCTCGCCGCGCACGCCGCCGCCGGTCTGCACGCGCAGCCCGGTTGCGGCCACGATGTCGCGCACCAGCGTCCGCAAGGTGTAGCCACCTTCGCGCGCGGCGTCGAGGTCGACCAGGTGCAGCCAACGCGCACCCTGCTTCGCGTACTTCGTGGCCAGGTCCAGGGGGGGCGGCGCATAGCGCGTCTCGCGCTCGTAGTCGCCCTGGTTCAGCCGCACCACGCGTCCTTCGCGCACGTCGATGGCGGGATAGAGTTGGAAGTCCGTTGCCATCGCGGACGTTGCAGCAGTCGTCGCGTTCACGCGGCCTCCATTGCGATGAAATTCGAGAGCAGGCGCTGGCCGGCCGCGGCCGATCGCTCGGGGTGGAACTGCGCGCCGAAGCAGCGCCCGCGCCCGGCGATCGCGGTGAAGCCGATGCCGTAGTCGCTGCGCGCCAGGGTGTCGGCGGTCAACGGGGCGGCGAAGCTGTGCACGAAGTAGGCCCATTCGCCTTCGTCGATGCCTTCCAGCAGCGGCGATGCCTTCTGCAATCGAAGCCGGTTCCAGCCCATGTGCGGAACACGCACCCCGGCATGGGCGGGAATGCGCTCGATACGGCCGGGCAACAGCCCCAGCCCTCCGACTCCGCCTTCTTCCGAGGACTCGTAAAGCAACTGCATGCCCAGGCAGATGCCGAGCAGCGGTGCCTCCAGCGCGCGGATCGTGTCGACGAGATCGAGTTCGTGCAATCGCTGCATCGCCGGTGTCGCCGCGCCCACGCCGGGCAGGATCACGCGCGGCGCGTTGGCGATGGTGTCAGCGTTTGCACTCAGCACGGCGCGTGCGCCGATGCGCTCCAGTGCGTAGCGCACCGAACCGATGTTGCCGCCGCCCCAGTCGATGAGGACGACGTCGGTCATGGCACTGCTCTCGGGTTCATTCGAATACCGCCGTCATGCATGGGAATCAGAGCGTGCCCTTCGTGCTCGGCAGCTCGTGGCCTTCGCGTCGCACCGCCTGGCGCAGTGCGCGCGCGACGGCCTTGAAGCAGGCTTCGACCTTGTGGTGGTCGTTCTCGCCTTGCACGCGAAGATTGAGGTTCAGGCCGGCGCCGTCGCACAGCGAGCGGAAGAAGTGCGGCACCAGTTCCGTCGGCAGGCCGCCGACGCGGTCACGGGCGAAGTCGCCTTCGAACACGAAGTACGGGCGCCCCGAGAAATCCAGCGCCGCGCTGGCCAGCGATTCGTCCATCGGCAGCGTGAAGCCGTAGCGACCGATGCCGCGCTTGTCGCCCAGGGCTTCACGCAGCGCCTGCCCGAATGCGAGCGCGCTGTCCTCGACGGTGTGGTGCTCGTCGATGTGCAGATCGCCTTCGCAGCGCAGTTCCAGCGCAAAACCGCCGTGCTTGCCGAGCTGTTCGAGCATGTGATCGAAGAAACCCAGTCCGGTGGTCACCTTCGGGTCGGCAACGCGGTCCAGGTCCAGCGCGACGTCGATGCGCGTCTCGCGCGTGTTGCGCGTGACGCGCGCGGTGCGCGGCGCGTCGGCCAGCGCATGCGCGATGCCGCGCCAGTCCCACTCGCCGCCGAACTGTTCCGTGCGCAGCTGGAACGCGCGGATGCCGAGGTTGCGGGCGAAGGCGGTGTCGGTTTCGCGATCGCCGACCATGGCCGAGCGCGACCAGTCGATGCCGCGATCGCGCAGCAACGGCAGGGCCATGCCGATGCCGGGCTTGCGCGTGGGCGCGTTCTCCGCCGGCAGGCTGCGGTCGATGAGCACGTCGCGGAAGACGATGCCCTGGCTTTCGAAGACCTGCATCATCAGCGCGTGCGGCCCGTCGAAGTCCGCCTGCGGGAAGGCGTCGCTGCCCAGGCCGTCCTGGTTGGTGACCATCACGAACTCGTAGCCGGCGTCGCGCAGGCGCAGCATCGCCGGGATGACGCCCGCGACGAAGCGCAGCTTGTCGAAGCGGTCGATCTGGAAATCGCCCGGCTCCTCGATGAGCGTGCCGTCGCGGTCGACGAACAGGATGGGCGTGGCGCTCATGCGGTGCCTCCGTGCAGGATCGAAGCCACGAGGGCGTTCTGTTCCGGCGTGCCCAGACTGATGCGCAGCGCATCTTCCAGGCCGGGCGTCGCGCGCATGTCGCGCACGACCACGCCGGCCGCGAGCAGGCGCTCGAGCGCGGCCTGCGCGTCGTCGAAACGCACCAGCACGAAGTTGCCATGCGATGGATAGGCGCGACGAATGCCCGGCGATCCAGCCAGCTGTTGCACCAGCCTGTCGCGCTCGCCGCGCACCTGGGCGATGCGCGTGCGCGTCTGCAAGGCGGCGTGCGGGGCAAGCGCGCGCAGGGCCTCGTCTACGCATGCGGCAGGCAACGGATACGGCGCCTGGCAGCGGCGCAGCACCTCGATGAGCTGCGCGTCGGCAATGACGCTGCCGATGCGGGCACCGGCCAGCGCGTGCGCCTTCGACAAGGTGCGCAGGACGACGATGTTGCGCTGGGTGTCGATGAGACGCGTCGCCGAGGGCGCGTCGGCGAACTCGATGTAGGCCTCGTCGACCACGACCAGCGCGCGTGACTGCAGCCGCTGCGCGAGCGCGATGATTTCACCCTGGGGCAGCAACGCGCCGGTCGGATTTCCGGGCGAGCACAGGAACACCAGCCGCACGCCTTGCGTCAGCGCGGCCTCGGTCACGGCGTTGAAATCGCAGCGCCATTCGCCGTCGCGCTCGCGCAACGGAATGTCGACGATGCGCGTTCCGTGCAGGCGCGCGTTGACGGCATACATGCCGAAGGTCGGCGTGTTGACGATGATCGCATCGCCGCCGGGGCGGCATATGGCGCGCACCAGCACATCGATGCATTCGTCGCTGCCGCGACCCACGAGCAGTTGCTCCGGCGCGCAGCCGTAGAGCGTCGCGAGTGCGTCGCACAACACCTGCGGCTGCGGATCGGGATAGCGGCGCAGCACGCCGTCGCGGTCGGAGAGATTCGGCCACGGCGATTCGTTGGCGTTGAGCCAGACGTCGCCCCGCATCCGGTCGCTGCGCGCGGATCGGTAACCGGCGAAATCGCGCAGGTCCTCGCGCACCAGCACGAGCGGGCTCGGCGATGCGGTGTCGACGATGGCGTTCACGGTGCCACCGCCTCGAGGCGCAGTGCGACCGCGCGAAGGTGCGCGTCGAGTCCTTCCGCACGCGCCAGTTCGACGGCGCAGGGGCCGATCGCTTCGATGCCGCGCGGCTGCACTTCCTGCACCGTGATCGCCACCTGGAAGCTGGCCACGTTGATGCCACCGGCGAAGCGCGCCGCGCCGCTGGTGGGCAGAACGTGATTGGTGCCGCTGCAATAGTCGCCCAGTGCTTCGGGCGCCCAGTCGCCGAGGAACACCGAGCCGGCTGCGGTGACGCGCGGCAGCCATGCGCGTGCGTCGCGCAGGGCGAGGATGAGGTGCTCGGGCGCGTAGCGGTTGCTGATCTGGAGCGCCTGTTCGATGGAGTCCACGCGGATCGCACTGGACGACTGCAACGCACGCCGCGCGATATCCGCGCGCGGCAGCGCCTGCAACTGCAGCGCCACCTGGTCGGCCACCGCATCGAGCAGCGCATCGTCGTCGCACAGCAGCAGCACCTGCGAGTCGGGGCCGTGCTCGGCCTGCGAGAGCAGGTCCGCGGCGACGAACGCCGGGTTCGCGCCGGCATCGGCGATCACCAGGACTTCGGACGGGCCGGCCGGCATGTCGATGGCCGCGCCGTCCTGGTCCATCGCGACCTGGCGCTTGGCTTCGGTCACGTAGGCGTTGCCCGGCCCGAACAGCTTGTCGCAGCGCGGCAGCGTGGCCGTGCCGTAGGCGAGCGCGGCAATGGCCTGCGCGCCGCCCACCTTGAACACGCGCGCGATGCCGCATCGCCGCGCGGCGTAGAGCACGGCCGGATCGGCGCTGCCGTCGCGACGCGGCGGCGTGCACAGCACGATCTCCGGACATCCGGCCAACTGCGCCGGCACGCCGAGCATCAGCGCGGTGGACGGCAACGGCGCGGAACCGGCGGGGACGTACAGGCCGACGCGCTGGATCGGGCGCAGCACGCGTTCGCAGCGCACGCCCGGCGCGGTGTCGACGGTGTACGGCGCGGTCATGCCGGCGCGGTGGAAGATGGCGATGCGTTCGGCGGCTTCGTCGATGGCCTGGCGAAGTGCGTCGGAAAGGGCGGCGTCGGCCGCGCGGAATTCGTCTTCGCCGACGGCGAACTCGTCCAGTTCGATGCCGTCGAATCGTGCACCGAAGGCGCGCAGCGCGGCGTCGCCGCGGTCGCGCACTTCCTCGATGATCGCGGAGACCGCGCTGGCCGTGGTGGTCGAAGTGAGCTGGGCGGGACGGCGCAGCAGCTGGGCCTGCGTGCGCTCATCGAGCTGGCGCCAGTCGACGCGGCGCATTACGGTTTCGGTGGTGGCGACGGCGTTCATGCCAGCATGCCCTCCACCGGCAGCACCATCAGGCCGCGCGCGCCGGCGCGCTTGAGTTCCTCCAGCCGCTGCCAGGTCACCGCGCCGTGGCACAGCGCCTGCAGCGCGAGGTCGTCGCCGTCGTCCAGGCGCATCACGGTCGGTGCTTCTGCATCGGGGAGCAGCGGCAGCAAGTCGGGCAGCACACGGCGCGGCGCCTGGAACAGCAACAGCTTGCTGTGGCGGATGCGCAGCGCGCCGTCGAGCCGGCGCAGCAGCAGGTCGGCGAGTTCGCCGCGCGTGGCGTCCAGGGTTTCGGCGGGACCGGCGAGCACGGCTTCGCTTTCCAGCAGCGTCGTCACCGGCTTGAGCTGGTTGGCCGCGAGCGTCGCGCCGCTGGACACCAGATCGCAGATCGCGTCCGCCTGCCCCAGCCGCGGGGCGATTTCGACCGAGCCCGACAACAGCACCACCTTCGCGTCGATGTTCTGCTCGGCCAGCCACTTCGACAGCAGGCCCGGATAGCTGGTCGCAATGCGCTTGCCCGCCAGTTGTTCCGGCCCCTGCCAGTCCCATGCGTCGGGCACGGCGAGCGCGAGGCGGCAGCCGCCGAAACCCAGGGCACGCAATTCGCGGAACGACGGCGCGGCGCCGTTGCCTGCGCGATCGGAACCCTGTTCGAGCAGCACGTTGCGGCCGACGATGCCCAGGTCGCACACGCCCTCGGCGATCAGGCCGGGAATGTCGTCGTCGCGCACCAGCAGCAGGTCGACGGGCAGCGATTCGCCGTAGCAGAACAGGCGGTCGCGGCTCTCGCGCCAGCTCAGGCCGCAGGAGGTCAGCAGGGCGCGCGCCGGATCGGCGAGACGGCCGGATTTCTGGATCGCGATGCGCAGGCGGTCGCGCGCCGGCGTGTTGGGGGACGGGCTCATGGGGGTCTCGATCAGCCGGCGTTCGTGGCGGCGGGTGGTACGGCCAGGCGGCCGGCGGCGATGCCGTAGCCGCCCGCGCCGCGCTCCAGCGTGCGGGCGACGCGGCCGATGGTGGTGACGCTGACCTGGGTGCGGTCGTGGATCTCGCGGTACGGGACGCTGTCTTGGAGCAGCGGGACGACGCGCCAGCGGTCGCCCATCGCCTCCAGCTCGGCCGGCGTGCACAGGTCCTCCAGGAAGGCCTGGACCTCCTCCACCGTGCGCAGGGTCAGCAGCGCGGAGGCCAGGAAGGCCAGGTTTTCCTCGCTGCGCTCGCTTTCGAGGGGTCGACGCTTCATATCCGGGGTCAATGTATTAACGCGTTAATACATTAGACCTTCCGGCAGCGAGCCGCGTCAACCCTCCGGACCTGTTTCCGGCAGCGCGGCCTGAACGCGGCGTTCACGCCGTCTATAGCGATAGTGACGATGGCGTCACCGGCGCAGCGAAGCCCGGGACGGTTGAGGCTCGCCCCCGCCTACCCCGCGGGACCGCCAGCTGCGGCCAGGACCGGTGACCGACGTTTCGGTGACTGGCAAGGGGATGAGATGGGACGTGCGCCACGTTGGGTCCGGCTGTGCCTTGCAGGCCTGTGCCTGCTGCTGTTTCCGGCACTGGCCGCTCCGCCAGCGGGATTGATCGAACTGCGCCATGACCGCACCGAGGTGCCACTCGCCCCGGCGATGCGCTATGTCCACGACACGCAGGGCGATGGCGACTTCGCCTCCGCGCAGCGATGGCTGGACGAAGGCCGCTTCGCGCCGTTGCCCGACGGTCGAACCGCCTTCGGCTTCCAGGACGGCGCGTTCTGGTTCCACGCGCGCGTCGTCAACCGCGACAACGCCGAGACGCGCTGGCTGCTCGTGCAGAGCTACGCGCTCAGCGATCGCATCGACGTCTATGCGCGGTATCCCGATGGCCGCACCGCGTTCCAGGCCGGCGGCGACCACCTGCCCTTCAGCGCCCGCAGCATCCGTTATCGACACCCCAACTTCTGGGTGACGCTGCCTCGCGGCGAACCCGTGGATCTGTTCGTGCGTGTTCAGAGCGAAAGCTCGATGCAGGTGCCGCTGTCGTTGTTCACGCCGGTGGCCTTCGCCGAACTCTCGCGCGATGCGCAGTTCGTGATCGGTGCGTACTACGGCATCCTGCTGGCGTTGTTCTTCTACAACATGGCGCTGTGGCTGAGCCTGCGCGACGCCAGCTACTTCTGGTACCTGTTCCACCTGTCCGCGTTCGGGCTGGTGCTGTTCACGCTCAACGGGCTGGGCTTCGAATACCTGTGGCCGAACAGCTCATGGCTGAGCGACCGCATGGTGCCGCTGTCGATCTGCCTGGCGCAGATCGGCATGCAGCAGTTCGCGCGTATCTTCCTGGGCTTGCGCGAACGCTGGCCGCGCGGGGATCGCGTCGGGCTGGTGCTGATCGCGTTCTTCGCGCTGTTGGGCATCGCCTCCACCTGGCTGCCGTATCACATCTCCACGCCGCTGGCGTCTGCCGCGGTGCTGATCAGCATCGCCTGGATCGCGGTGGTGTCGATCGCCGTGGTGCGCCGCGGCTATGCGCCCGCCAAGTTGTTCCTGCTGGCGTGGGCGATGTTCCTGCTGGGAACGGGACTGTTCGTCGGTGTCGCGTTCGGCCTGACGCCGAAGAACTTCCTCACCGAGTACGGCGTGCAGATCGGCTCGGCGCTGGAGATGCTGTTGCTGTCCGTCGCGCTGGGCCACCGCTACGCGCAACTACGCAACGAGAACGAACGCATCGTGCGCGAGGCCAAGGATCAACTGGAGCACAAGGTCGAACAGCGCACCGCGGAGTTGCGCAGCGCGCTGGTGCAGCTGGAGGACGCCCACGCACGGCTGCGCGAATCCAGCCAGCGCGATGCCCTCACCGGGCTCCACAACCGCAGCCATTTCCGTGACCGTTTCGACGCGCTGCTGCGCCAGGCGCGCGAGCATCGCCGCCCGCTGTCGCTGCTGATGATCGACCTGGACAACTTCAAGCTCATCAACGATCGCCACGGCCATCTGGTCGGCGACGAATGCCTGCGCTGGGCCGCACGCACGCTGGGCCACGCCTTGCGCCCGCACCAGGACGCATTGCTGGCGCGCTTTGGCGGAGAGGAGTTCGTCGTCGTGCTGCCGGGCCTGAACCTCGCCGCCGCCACGCAGGTGGCCGAAGACCTGCGCCAGCATCTGCGCGAAGCGCCGTTCCGCAGCGGCACGCACGAAATCAACGTAACGGCGAGCATCGGCGTCCACGCGATAACGCTGGCCGTCGCCGGCATCGACCCGCTGCTGCAGTTGGCCGACCAGGCGCTCTATCGGGCCAAGGCCGACGGTCGCGACTGCGTGCGGACGTCGCAGGAGGAGCCGGCGTGAGGTGAGGGATGCGTCACGTCATCCCGGCCTTCGCCGGGATGACGGTAAAGGCGCGGCGAATCAGCCCCGCGCCGCGCCCAGGATCGTTCCCTCGCGCACCAGACGCACCGCCGTGGCGACTTCGCCGTCGAGCGCGCGATCGCGGTCGAGGAACGGAATCGCTTCGCGGATCGCCGCATGCGCCAACGCGACCGCGCGACCGGGGTGGAACTCCTCCGCCGACGCCAGCTCCGCGCGCAGCGCTTCCACCTCGTCCAGGAACGCGTCGTACTCCAGCGTTCCCGGCGTCGGACCGCCCGACACCTTCGCCGCCAGCGCCGCCGCATCCGCGCGGCCTGCCAGGTCGCGCGCCGCATTGATCATGTCGCGGCGAAGATCCAGCGCCTGCGCCGCGGTGTACAGCTCCAGCGCGATCACCTTGCCCAGATCGTCGGCCATCGCCAGCACGTGACGCGCTTCGTTCGCGCCCATCGACACGTGGTCCTCGGCATTGGCGCTGGTCGGAATCGAATACACCGACGCCGGATGCGCGCGGCTGGCCAGATCGTTGACGATCGCCGCCGCCGTGTACTGCACGATCATGTGGCCGGACTCGGTGGAGTCCTCGTTGCCGATCAGGAAGCCCGGCAGGCCGTCGTTCGTCGCCGGATCGACCAGCTTGTTGAGGCGGCGCTCGGAAATGCTCGCCAGCACCGGGATCGCCGCCTTCACGTAGCTCATCGCCAGCGCCAGCGGCATGCCGTGGAAATGACCGGCGGAAATCACCTGCTGCTCGACGAACTTCGCCTTCGCATCGGGGAAGACGATGGGGTTGTCGGTCAGCGCATTGAGTTCGATGTCGAGCACGCGCGCGGCCTGCGCGATCGCGTCGCGCACCGCGCCGTGCACCTGCGGGATGCAGCGCAGCGAGTAACTGTCCTGCGGCTGGTGCTTCTTGCCGCCGCGGAACGGACGGAAGCGCTCGTAGAACTTCTCGCGACCGTGGCGCTGCGACATCGGCACCCAATCCCAGCCGATGTCGAAGCGCAGCGACTGCGCCTGCTCCGAATCCCAGCTGCCCGGTTGCCAGGCGCGGAACTTCGGCACCAGGTGGTACGGAATGTCGGCCAGCGTGGAGCCGTCCAGCAGGATGCGCAGGTTGGCCGCGCTGTGCACCTGGCCCGGATGCGGGCGCAGTGCGTGCACTTCTTCGGCGAACGCGCCCAGGCGGCCGGCGAAAGCGTCGATGGTCATCGCCGCGGCGAGATCGGCGGTGTCGAGCAGGTCTTCCAGCCGGTCCAGCGCGAGCACGCCGCAGGCCAGCATCTGCGCCGTGCCGTTGTTCAGCGCCAGGCCTTCCTTGTACGACAGCGTGATCGGCGCCAGGCCCGCGAGCTCGAGCGCTTCGCCGCCCGGCATGCGCCGGCCTTCGTAGAACGCTTCGCCGCCACCGAGCAGCACGATCGCCAGGTGCGACAGCGGCGCCAGGTCGCCGGATGCACCGACCGAGCCCAGCTGCGGCACCACCGGCACGATGCCGGCGTTGAGCATCGAGGTGAGTGCGCGCAGCGTCTCCACGCGGATGCCCGAGTGCCCGCGCATCAGCGTGTTGATGCGGATGCACAGCATCGCGCGCACGATTTCCGGCGCGAACGGTTCGCCCACGCACACTGCATGCGTGACGATGAGGTTGCGCTGCAGCTCCTCGTGCAGCGTCTCCTTCGAACGCGTGGCGCCGGGGAGCTCATCGCGAAGGCGATGGTTTCCGAGCAGGCGGTCGGCATTGCTGCCGAAGCCGGTGGACACGCCGTAGATGGGCTCCTCGCGCCTGACCTGTTCGGCCAGGAACTCGGCGGCGCGCGTTACCGCGGGAAGCTGGTCGGGCGAGAGTTCGACGTGCGCGCCGTAAGCGACATCGACCAGTTGTGCTCGAGTAAGGGAACGGCCATCGAGTCGGATCGGTTTCATGGTTATTCCGTTGTGATTGCAGCTCCCTCCCCTGCGAATGCAGAGGAGAGTCGCGCTGGGGTGAAGTGGCTCGTGCAAGCGCTCGGCGCAACGCGTCTTGCTACTTCCTCCCGACCTCCCCCCGCAGGCAGGGGGAGGAGAAAAAGCTCACCGGCCAGCCAGCGCCTGCGCCTGCTCCAGTTCCACGCGCAGCGTGCTCGCCAGTTCCTCGCGCGCGACTTCGAACTGCTCCTCGCGCAGCAGGTCCTTCACCGCGACGACGCCGCGTGCGCGCTCGTCCTCGCCGGTCAGCACGACGAAGCGGATGCCGGCGCGCGAGGCGTACTGGAACTGCTTGCCGATCTTGCGCGCTTCCATCTGCATCTCGGTGTTGATGCCGGCCGCGCGCAGGCGGCGCGCGATGTCCAGCGCGTCGGGCAGCGAATCGCCGTCCATCAGCGCGACCATCGCCTGCACCGTGCTGCCCGAAGCGCTGCCGAGCAGGCCGGCCTCGCGCAGCTGCCAGAACAGGCGCGTCAGGCCGATCGAGATGCCCACGCCGGGCAGCTTCGACTTGGTGTAGTGGCTGGCGAGGTTCTCGTAACGGCCGCCCGAGCAGATCGAACCGATCTGCGGGTAGTCGTTGAGCGTGGTCTCGTAGACGGTGCCGGTGTAGTAGTCCAGGCCGCGCGCGATGGAGAAGTTGAGCGCGTAGTGCGTTTCCGGCACGCCGAGCGCGCGCACGAGTTCAAACACTTCGCGCAGCTCGGCCACGCCTTCGCGCAGCGCGTCGCTGCCTTCGCCCAGCGCGTCGAGCTTGGCGATCGCGTCGGCGTGCGAGGTGGAGCGCACCTTCACGAAATCCAGGATCTTCTCCACGCCTTCGGCCGGCAGGTTGAAGCCCTCGCCGGTCAGCGTTTCGCGCACGTAGTCCTCGCCGCGCTTGTCGAGCTTGTCGACCTCGCGCAGCACCAGCGCCTGCAGCTCGCCGTCGGCCACGCCCTGCGCTTCGAAGAAGCCGCGCATCAGCTTGCGGTTGTTGAGCTGGATGGTGAACGCGCCGATGTCCAGTTCGGAGAACACCGCGTGGATCACTGCCGGCAGCTCGGCATCGAAACGCACGCTCAGCGCGTCCTTGCCGATCACGTCGATGTCGCACTGGTAGAACTCGCGGAAGCGGCCGCGCTGGGCACGCTCGCCGCGGTACACGCGCTGCATCTGGTAGCGGCGGAACGGGAATGCGAGTTCGTGCTCGTGCTCGGCGACATAGCGCGCCAGCGGCACGGTCAGGTCGAAGCGCAGCGCCAGCTCGGGCATGCCGTCGCCCTGCTTCTCCAGCGCGCCGGTCGATTGGACGAAATACACCTGTCGTTCGGTCTCGCCGCCCGACTTGGTCAGCAGCACCTCCGACAGCTCCATCACCGGCGTTTCCACCGGCAGGAAGCCGAAGCGTTCGAAATTGCGGCGGATCGTGTCCAGCATGCGCTGGAAGGCGATCTGGTCAGGAGGCAGCAGCTCCATGACCCCGGGCGGGGTGCGCGGCTTGATCAAGCGGAACTCCAGTGACATCGGGCCGCCTGGGGCGGCCGGAAGGGGGCGGTGCGAGGAGAAAACGTCGACAGTTTAGCGGCTGCCCCCGGATTTCCCCCAGTCGCCGCACGATCGCTGAAGGAAATTGCATCCGACCCCTTGCCTCGCCCCCGTCGAACTGACTAGAATTTGCGGCTCAGCAGTCGGGGTGTAGCTCAGCCTGGTAGAGCGCTACGTTCGGGACGTAGAAGTCGCAGGTTCAAATCCTGTCTCCCCGACCAACTCCGCACAAACGTGCGGTAGCTGAACCAGAAAGCGCCGGCCAATGCCGGCGTTTTTCGTTTCCGGCCCCGCCATCGCGCGAACACCGCTTGCCACGGGCGCCCGGTTGGGCACGAAGGCCGCTCTGCGAACTCGGGCATGATGCCTGCAGTCCAATCCGGCCCCGCGCCATGTCCCTCACCGTCGAATCCTTCGAACTCCACGACCGCCCCGGTCTGCGCCTGCGTCTTGGCGACGCCAGCGCGGAGCTCGCACTGCAGGGCGCACAGGTGCTGTCATGGAAGCCGGCGCCGGCACGCGAATGCCTTTACCTGAGCCCGCGCGCCAGCCATGGGCCCGGTGTGGCGATACGCGGCGGCATTCCGGTGATCTTTCCGCAGTTCGCCGGACGCGGGCCGCTGCCCAAGCACGGTTTCGCGCGGCTGCTGGAATGGGACTTCGTCGGCATCCAGGCAACCGACGCGGGCCGCGAAGTCGCCGTGCTCGAACTCCAGGACAACGAGCACACGCTCGCGCAGTGGCCGTCGCGTTTCCGCGCGCGATTGCAGGTCGCGCTGTCGCCAGGCGCCTTGGAGGTGGGGCTGGAGATCCTCAATCGTGACGCCTCGCCCTTCGCCTTCACCGCCGCGCTGCATACGTACCTGCGTGTCGGCCGGCTGGCCGCGACCGCGCTGCACGGGCTGGAAGCCGTCGGTTACGAGGACAGCGCCCGCAAGGGCATGGCGATGCCCGCCTCAGGCGCGCCGGTGCAGTTCGAGGGCGAACTCGACCGGATCTACGCCGCCGCGCCGCCGCGCCTGCTCCTGCAGGACGGCGACACGGCATTGCATATCGACAGCGAAGGTTTCCACGACGCGGTTGTCTGGAACCCCGGCGCGACGCTGGCCGCTTCGATGGGCGATCTGGGCGCCGCCGAGCACCTGAGGTTCGTCTGCGTCGAGGCGGCGACGGTGATCGAGCCGATCACGCTGGCGCCGGGCGAACGCTGGCAGGGTTCGCAGCGACTGCGCGTGTGAGTCCGCGTCGGCTCAGTCGGCGCGCGGGTGCGTTTCGCGCGATCCGGCATGCCGCACCTGCCCGTCCCCCCGCACCACGAAGCGCTCGATGGTGAGCGATTCCGCGCCCATCGGACCGTAGGCGTGCAGCCGCGTGGTGGAGATGCCGATCTCCGCGCCCAGGCCCAACTGCCCGCCGTCGTTGAAACGCGAGGACGCGTTGACCATCACGGCCGAGCTGCGCGTGCCGCGCACGAAGGCATCGGCCGCCGCCGCATCCTCCGTGGCGATCACCTCGGTGTGGTCCGAACCGTGGCGCGCGATGTGCGCCAGCGCGTCGTCGAGGTCGTCCACCACGCGCACCGCGATGATGAGGTCGAGGTACTCCGCGTCGTAGTCGGCGTCCGTCACCGCCTTGGCTTGCGGCACGATCGCCCGCGTCCGCTCGCAGCCGCGTACTTCGACGCCTGAATCGGACAGGCGCCGTATCGCTTCGGGCAGGAAGCGCCCGGCGATGTCGCGATGCACGAGCAGCGTCTCCAGCGCGTTGCACACGCCCGGGCGCGAGGCCTTGCCGTCCACCAGCAGGTCCAGCGCACACGCCACGTCGGCCGCGCGATCGACGTACAGATGGCACACGCCCTTGTAGTGCTTGATGACCGGCACGCGTGCGTGCTCGGCGACGAAGCGGATCAGGCTCTCGCCACCACGCGGGATGGCCAGGTCGATGAGGTCGGACAGTTGCAGCAGTTCCAGCACGTGCTCGCGCGCGGGATCGGACACCAACGACACCGCCGCCTCCGGCAGCCCTTCCTCGCGCAATGCGGCATGCAGGCAGGCGGCGATGGCGGCATTGCTGGCGCGGGCCTCCGAGCCGCCACGCAGCAGCACCGCGTTGCCGGCCTTCAGGCACAGCGCGGCGGCGTCCGCGGTCACGTTCGGGCGCGCCTCGTAGATCATCGCGATCAGGCCCAGCGGAATGCGCTGGCGCTCGATCACCAGGCCATTGGGCAATACTTCACGCCGTGTGACCTGCCCGAGCGGATCGGCCTGCGCCGCAACCTCTCGCAACCCGTTCGCGATCGCGTCGATTCGGGCGTCATCCAGGGCGAGGCGGTCGAGCACCGCGACCCCCAGGCCGCCGGCGCGACCGCGCTCCATGTCTTCGGCATTCGCGGCGAGCACGTCGGCACGCCGGTGCGAAAGCGTTTCGGCCATGCGTTCGATCAGGCGACGGCGCGCGTCCCCGTCGAGCCGGGCGATGTGGGTCGCCGCTTCGCGTGCGCGTTCGGCCAGGTGGCGGACGTAGCCGCTCATGGCATGGTCTCCGTGTGCGCGGGTGCGGCGTCGAGCAGCACCAGGTCGTCGCGATGCACCACCGATTCGCCGTAGCGGAAGCCGAGCAGGCCTTCGATTTCATTGCTGTGGTGGCGTGCGATGCGGCGGATCTCGCTGGCGCTGTATTGGGCCAGCCCGCGCGCGAACACCGCGGACTCGGTGCCCGTCACTATCTCCACCGCATCGCCACGGCGGAAATCCCCTTCCACCGAAACGACGCCGCCCGGCAGCAGCGACGCGCCCTGCCGATGCAGCGCCGCGAACGCGCCCGCATCCACCTGCAGGCGTCCCGACGCGGGCGCATGCCGCAGCCACTGCTTGCGCGCACGCAGCCGATCACCCTGCGCGGCCACCAGCGTGCCGTGCAGGCGATCGTGCTCCAGCGCCCGCACCACGTCCGCTTCGCGCCCGCAGAACAGCGCGGTGGCGATGCCCGCCGCACCCGCCTTCGCCGCGGCTTCCAGTTTGGTGCGCATGCCGCCGGTTCCGAGCATTCCGGCGCCGCCGCTGGCGGCTTCGAGCAGTTCGGGCGTGATCTTCTCTACCCGCTCCACCGGTCGCGCCGACGGATCGCGCGGGTGCGCGCTGTACAGGCCGCCGATATCGGTGGCGATGAGCAGCAGGTCCGCGTCGACCAGCGATGCCACCGCGGCGGCGAGGTTGTCGTTGTCGCCGAGCTTGAGTTCGTCGACAGCGACGGCATCGTTCTCGTTGATGACGGGCAACGCGCCCAGCCGCAGCAGTTCGCGCAAGGTAGCGCGAGCGTTGAGGTAGCGGCGACGATTGCGCAAGTCGTCGTGGGTGAGCAGCACCTGCGCGACGGGCCGATCGACCAGTTGCTGCCAGAACGTCACCAGCGACGCCTGCCCAAGCGAGGCCAACGCCTGCCGCAGCACCAGGCCGTCGCCACCGGCACCGACGCGATGTCGTCCCGCCGCGACCGCGCCGGACGACACCAGCACGACCTCGCGCTGCCGCGCGCGGGACTGTTCGATGAAGTGCGCGAGCGCGACGGCATGGCGTGGGTCCAGGCCGCTCGCATTGCCGGCACCGACGTCGCCTGCAAGCAGGCTGCTGCCGACCTTGAGCACGGCGCGGCGCCAGTCCGGCAGCGGCTGCGCATTGAAATCGCCTGCACTCATCCGTTCATCTCCCGCATGCATGGAGCTTACTGCGTTCCGTATTCCCATTCGTAAGGCACACCGGTCTGGCCGAGCACGAAGCGCACAAGGCCCGCAAACCCCTTCTCGCTGCGCACATCGTTCGACAGGATCACCACGCAGCGCTGGTGCCGCTCGACGCACACCCAGGTGTTGCCCGTGGTGTCGTTGTGCCCACCCTTGAAGAAGCCAGGACCCTGCGGCCCATCGAAGACCACCACGCCCAGCCCGGCCGCGAGGTCCTTGCGTCGCAGGTTTACAGGGAGTTCCGGCTGCAATGACGGGAATTGCGACTTCGTCGTGATCGGCCGCTGCGGACGGACCATCTCGGCCCGCCCTTCGCGCGAGAGCCCATCGCCGCGCACGAACGCCGCCGCGAACTTCGCGAAGTCCGCGATCGTGGTGTCCATCGAACCAGCGGCCCGCACCTTGGAGCGCTCGTCGTGCGGCTCGACCTTGCCATTCGCATCCCAGCCGTCGGCGAGGTTGCCGGCGAAATCCGCGCGCCAGACCAGGCTCGTGCGCGTCATGCCGAACTCGTCGAAGATCTTCGCGGCCTGCGCGCCGACGTCGATGCCCTGCCCCGTCTCCATCACGAACTGCAGCGTGTTCAGCCCGTCGCCCGAATAGGCGTAGCGCGCGCCCGGATCGAAGTGGAAGTGCAGCTTCTCGTCGGGTTCGAGGAATCCGAAATTGGCGAACCCCGTGGCGTGCGTCAGCGCGATGCGCGGTGTCAGCCGGCGCCAGCGCTCGTCCAGCGCGGTCCAGTCGGCGTAGCGATTGGCGATGTCGCTGGAGTGGTACTCGGGCAACGGCTTGGGCAGCAGCTCGGCGAAGGACGTGTCCAGGCCGAAGCGGCCCTGCTCCACCTGCCGCATCACCGTGTAGGCGAACACCGCCTTGGTGAGCGATGCGCCGTACATGATCGTGTCCGTCTGCAACGGTTCGCCCGCCTCGTTGCGCACGCCGTGCGCGGCGACGTGCACCGGCCGGCCCTCGTCGATCACGGCGATGGCGAGCCCTTTCGCGCCCGTCTCGCGCATCACGCGCGCGACTTGGGCATCGATCGCGCCGGGAGTCGGAATCCCGTGCGCGAAAGCAAGCAGCGGCGCGGACGTCAGCAGTGCGATGAAGCAACCTCGCATGGTGTTCCCCTTCATCATGGTTGGAACCGTGAGATGCCGGAACTGCGACTGCATTGAAGCCCGCACCCCCGCGCGTGGCCTGTGCCGGAGGTTACAAGGCCAACGCGGACAGGCGCGACTTCAACGCGTCCAGGCGCAGATCCGCCGACGCACCCGGCGAGACGCGCGCCTTCAGGCTGGCCTCCGGATCGCCCTGCGCCCAGCGTGCCGGGTCCGCCGCCTGGCGGTAGGCCTCGCGGAACGGCAGGCCCTGGCGCGCCATGTCGACGGCCAGGTCGGTGGCGTACATCGACGGATCCAGCGCTTCACGCATGCGCTCGGTCTTCCACTCCAGGTTGCGCAGCAGGTCCGGGAGCAGCTCCAGCGCATCCAGGCCACGGCCGAAGGCGTGGAAGATCGCGCCCTTGGAGAACTGAAGATCGCGGTGATAGCCCGAGGGCAGCGAGAGCAGCTGTTCGATCTCCGTGCGCGCGGAGGCGGCGGCGGAGTAGCTGGCGCGCATGAGTTCGATCACGTCCGGGTTGCGCTTGTTGGGCATGATCGAGCTGCCCGTGGTGTATTGCGCGGGCAGTGCGACGAAACCGAACTCCGCGCTGGTGAACAGGCTCAGGTCCCAGGCCAGTCGGCGCAGGTCGAGCAGCGCGGAGGACAACGCCTCGATCGCCGCCATCTCGAACTTGCCGCGCGACAGCTGCGCGTAGGCGGCGGACACCTGCAGCCGGCCGAAGCCAAGCGCCTGCGTGGTGTGGTCGCGCGCCAGCGGCAGGTTCACGCCGTAGCCGGCAGCGCTGCCAAGCGGGTTCGCATCCACCCAGGCCAACGTCTGCGCGGCGCGCTGCGCATCGTCGATGAAACCTTCCGCCCACGCGGCCCACCACATGCCCAGCGAGGACACGACGGCGCGCTGCAGATGCGTGTAACCGGGGAGCGCGATCGACTGCTCGGCCTCGGCGCGGGCGAGCGCGACCTCGGCGCTCTCGCGGCAGGTGGCGTACAGGCGCGCGAGGCGGTCCTTGAGCCACAGGCGCGTGGCGACGAGGATCTGATCGTTGCGGCTGCGGCCGGTGTGGATCTTCTTGCCGGCATCGCCGAGGCGTTCGACCAGGCGCGCTTCGATCGCGGAATGGCCGTCCTCGTACTGATCGTCCAGCACGAACGCACCGGCGCTGAAATCGGCGGCGAGCACGCTCAGCTCATGCTCCAGGCCGGCGAGTTCCCCGGCCGTGAGGATGCCGATCTGCTGCAGTCCCTGCGCGTGCGCGCGGCTGGCCTCGATGTCGAACATGAAGAACTCGCGGTCGAGGATCACGTCGTCGCCGGCGAGGAAATGCTGGATGCGCGCATCCACCTTCACGCCCGGCTTCTGCCACAACAATCCGCTCATGCCGCCTGCTCCATCGCGGGAATGCCCGCGCGTTCGTCCAGCCCGAAGGCCAGGTTGAGGTTCTGCAACGCCTGCGTCGCCGCGCCCTTGAGGAGGTTGTCCTCGGTGGCGACCACGACCAGCCGCTTGCCGTCCGGCGCGAGCGTGAAACCGCCCAGCTCGACGTGATGGCGGCCGGCGATGCGGCTCACCCACGGCGCCTCGTCCAGCACCTCCACCATCGGCTCGCCCGCGTAGCGTTCGCGATAACGCGCCATCACCTCGTCGCGTTCGAACACGCGCGACAGCGGCAGGTTGGCGGTGATCGTCAAACCACGGAAATGCGGCGCGACGTGCGGCAGGAATTGCACTTCGTGCCCAAGCTGGCGCGTGACCTCGCGCTCATGGACGTGATTGGTCAGCGCGTAGGGCATGAGGTTGTCGCGCAGCTTGTCCGGATCGTTCTTGTCCGACGGCGACGTGCCGGCGCCGGAATAGCCGGACACGCCGAAGCACTGCACCGGCCCGGACAGCGCATCGAGCATCGGCGCCACCGCCAGCTGCATCGCGGTCGCGTAGCAGCCCGGGTTGCTGATGCGGCGCTGGCCGTCGTACTTCGCGCGGGTGAGTTCCGGCAGGCCGTAGTACCAGCCGTCGTCGAAACGATAATCGGCCGACAGATCGACGATCACCGGGTCCATCCCCGCCGCGTCGAACGCCGCCACGCAGGCCGCCGCCTTGCCGTTGGGCAGCGCGAGCACCACCGCGTCCGCGCCCAGCCCCGGCAATTCCTCGTGCGCCGGCGCGGTGTAGCGAAGTTCCGGATCGATTCCGGCCACGCCTTCGAAATGGTCGGCCACGCGCTGGCCGACGAGTTCCCGCGAGGACACGAACGACAATTCGAAGTTCGGATGGCCGGCGATCAGCCGGATGAGTTCGGCGCCGACGTAGCCGCGCGCGCCGACGATGCCAACGGTCTTCTTCACGTCAGCTCACTCCCTTGTTCGTGCTGCTGCAGCCGGTGCTCGAGATTGCGCTTCACGGCCGGCCATTCGGATTCGATGATGGAGAACACCACGGTGTCGCGGAAGGAACCGTCGGGCATGCGCATGTGGTTGCGCAGCACACCGTCCTGCTTGGCGCCCAGGCGCGCGATGGCGGCACGCGAGCGCTCGTTGAACCAGTTGGTGCGGAACTCCACCGCGATGCACTTCCAGGCTTCGAACGCGTGGCCCAGCAGCAATCGTTTGGCTTCGGTGTTCACCGCCGTGCGCTGCACGCGCCGCGAGTACCAGGTGTAGCCGATCTCGACACGACGGTGCTCGTGGTCGACGTTGCAGAACGTGGTCTGGCCGACGACCTCGCCGGTCTCGCGCAGGCGCACGACGAACGGCAGGAAGGTGCCCTTGTGCCGGCGTTCGAGCATCGTCGCGACATGGGCGTCGATGCTGTCGGGCGACGGAACGCTGGTGAACCACAACGTCCACAGCTCGCCGTCGCGCGCGGCCTGGGCGAGTTCGGGCGCATGCGCGGCCTCCATCGGTTCCAGGCGCACGTGGCGGCCTTCCAGGACCACCGGGTCGAGGAACGCTACGTCGCTCATGTCGGGTCCGCCAGTGTGGGAACGCGCGTCGCGCAGTGCTCCACGCAACGTGCGATTTCGCCGAAGCCGTCCATGCCGTACCAGAAGACCTTCCACTTCTCCTGCTTGAGGCAGCCGTCGGACTCGGCGTAGTAGAACGGATTGACCGGATTGCCATGGCGCGAACGCCAGAACAGGCGCGGATTCTGCTCGCGCATCACCTGCCAGACGGCGCGTCCGAGGCCTTCACCCTGCGCTTCGTCGAGCACGGCGAACTTGTCGAGGTACGTTCCGGCGTCCTCGGCCGTGAGGATCACGGCGGCGCGGTAGTTCTCGCTGACGTAGGCGCGATGCAGCGTCGTGCACTCGAAGTAGTCCGGCAGCAGGCGGCGGCCGAAGGCGGATTCGATCAGCCCGCGCAGACGCTCCAGGTCCAGCTCGTTCCACTGCATCACCTGCAGAACGCGCTCGCCGCGGCGCACCAGCGTGCCGGAGCCCTTGTGCGTGAACAGCTCCTTCGCCAGCTCCGATGGCTTGGTGATGGACACCGAAGACGTCAGCGGCAGCTTGTCGAGCAGGTCCTTGATCTGCTCGATCTTCACGCGCATGCCGCCGTTGATCCACGGCTGCGACATGAGGTGGTCGTACTCGGTCGACAGGTTGATCGAATCGATCACGCGGCCGTTGTCGTCGAGCAGGCCGCCGGTGCCGGTCAGGAAGACGATCTTGTACGGCTGCAGCTTCTGCACCAGCTCATTGGCGGCGAAGTCGGCGTTGACGTTGAGGATCTGGCCGCCGGCGGTTTCGCCCAGGCTTGCGATCACCGGGATCGAGCCCGCGCGCAGGCTGGCCTCGATCGGCGCGAGGTTGACGCGCTTCACTTCGCCGACGAGCCCGTAGGTGTCGCGGTCGAGGTAATCGGCTTCGAACACGCCGGACACGATCGAGGTGGCACGCGCATCGAACGCCTGCAACGCTTCGACCAGCTTGAGGTTCTGCGACTGGAACACGCGGCGCACGATGGCGAGCGCTTCCGGCGAAGTCACGCGCAGGCCGTTGACGGTCTGCTTGACGATGCCGGCAGCGGAAAGCTCCTCGTCCAGCTGCGGGCCGGCGCCGTGGATAACGATGGGCGTCAGGCCGACGTCCTGCAGAAACGCGAGCGAGGACGTCAGTGCTTCCAGATCATCGCGCAGCACCGCGCCGCCGACCTTGACCACGGCGAAGCGCTTGGCGTCCAGCTGCGAAAAGCGCTTGAGGTACTGCGAGATTTCCTTTGCGCTGGCCATGCTCGAAAGCAGGCGCACGATGGTCTGGCGGGTTTGGATGTCGCGAGTGTCGTTCATCTTTGAGCGTAAGAAGTGCGTTGTTGCATCTGCTTCGGGCCGGCGGAGGCCGCCTCGCGGCCCCCTCAGGGTCTAGTGCCATATCCCCGCCTCGCCTTCGGCGAGGCCGCCCCCTTGACTCAAGGGGGCTCCAACAGCTGGCTTACGGTTGTGCGGAGATCAGGCAGTTTCGAGGATGCGGGTTACCGATTCGGTGTAGCGGTTCAGTTGCTCCAGCGCGACCCATTCGTCGGCGGTGTGCGCCTGGGCGATATCGCCCGGGCCGTACACCATCGCGGTCATGCCGGCCGCGGAGAACAACGACGCCTCCGTCCAGAAATCCACCGCGTTGCCGATCGGCAGGCCCAGCGCGTCGGCAAGATCGCGGGCTTCGAGGCGGCGGTTTTCCGCATCGGCGATATCGCCCGACGGCAGCGACGGCCCGCGGAAGGTTTCCTCGTAACGCTCCACCGCGCCGGCCTCGACCAGCGTGCCGAAGCGCTCGTGCAGCGCGTCGATGGACATCGACGGCAGCGGGCGGAAACCGAAACGCAGCTCGGCGCTGGGCGCAATCATGTTCGCCTTGATGCCGCCTTCGACGCGGCCGATGTTGAAGCGCAGGCCGGTCAGCCCGCCGAAACGCTGGTGCGCCTGGCTTTCGACATAGTCCAGCGCATGCCCGCCCCAGCGGATCGCCTGGTGCAGTGCGCTGGCGTGCATCGCATTCGCACCCGAGGCATGGCCGGCGATGCCGCGGAACTTCATCAGCACCGAGCTGATGCCGCGGTGCGCGAGCACGGCTTCGCACATCGTCGGTTCGGCGACGATCACATCCCGGAACGCGTGCCCGCTGGCGAGGAAGGCCGCGATGCAGCGCGCATCGTTGGCCTCCTCGTCGGTGGAGAACAGGAACGCGGCATCGCCCTGCGTCACCGATGCGGCGGTGAGCAGGCCGGCGGCGGCGCCCTTGATATCGCACGCGCCCAGGCCGATCGCGCGATCGGCGGTGACGCGCAGCACGTGCGGATCGGCGCTCCACGCTTCGGACGACGGCACGGTGTCCAGGTGCACGTTGAACAGACGAGTCGGGTTGCCGCGCACGGCGAGCATCGACACCGCACCGTCGCCATGGTCGATGACGTCGATGCGGAAGCCGTCGAGCTGCGAGCGCAGGTAGTCGAAGATGCCGCCCGTGCCGATGTCGCGCGGCGGATTGCGGGTGTCGTACGACACCAGCGCTTCGAGATGCTTGAGGGTCTTGGCGAGCATGTCCGGGTTACTTCCGGTTGACCTCGGCCCACAGCGTGCTGCTCATGCCGAACAGCTTGATGAAGCCTTCGGCCTCGGCCACGCCCCAGTCGGCCGCCTGCGCGTAGGTCGCGCCCTTGGCGTTGAGGATGTGCTTCGACTCGATGGCGACCGCCGTGACCGTGCCGCCATTCGTCTCCAGCGTGACTTCGCCGTTGACGGTGGACTGGCTCGACTGCAGGAACGCTTCCAGGTCGGTCTTGAGCGGATCGTGGAAGAAGCCTTCGTACACCAGCTCCACCCACTTGCGCGCGACGTCGGGCTTGAAGCGGTTCTGCTGCTTGCTCAGCACGGCTTCTTCCAGCGCGCGGTGCGCGGCGAGCAGCGCGGTCAGGCCCGGGGCTTCGAAGATGATGCGGCCCTTCAGGCCGATCGTCGTGTCGCCGGTGTAGAGACCGCGACCCACGCCGTACTGGCCGAACAGGCCATTGAGCTTGGCCAGCATCGTGTGGCCTTCGATCTTCTGGCCATCGAGCGTCACCGCTTCGCCGTTGACGAAGCCGATCTTCACGCGCAGCGGCTGCGTCGGCCATTCGGCGCGCGGCTTGCACCAGCCCACGGCACCTTCGCCGGGCGCCTGCCAACGGTCGATCTCGCCGCCGGACATGGTCAGGCCGAGCAGGTTCTCGTTGATCGTGTACGCCTTCTGCTTGGCGCGCACGCCGAAGCCGCGGTCTTCCAGGTACTTCTGCTCGTAGGCGCGGACTTCGGTGTGTTCCTTCTGGATCTCGCGGATCGGCGCCACGATCTCGTAATCGCCCAGCGCCTTCACCGCCAGGTCGAAGCGCACCTGGTCGTTGCCCATGCCGGTGCAGCCGTGCGCGATGGCCTTCGTGCCCAGTTCGTCGCAGCGCTTGAGCGCGGCATCGACGATGAGGTAACGGTCGGACACCAGCAGCGGGTACTGCGACTGGTAACCCTCGCCCGCCCACACGAACGGCTTGACGAAGCCGTCCCAGATCGCCGGTCCGCCATCGACCGTGACGTGCGAAGCGACGCCGAGTTCGGCGGCACGCGCTTCGATGAAGGCGCGCTCCTCGGCATCGACGCCGCCGGTGTCGGCGAACACGGTGTGGACGTTCCAGCCGCGCTCCTTCAGGTACGGGACGCAGAAGCTGGTGTCGAGGCCGCCGGAGAAGGCGAGGACGATGTCCTTGGAGCCGGGATTCGGGATTCGGGATTCGGGATTCGTGGAAGCGCTTTGCTGGGACATTGGGGGATCTCTGGAAAGGAGTTCAAAGTGGAAAGAGGTGGACGGTGTTCGCTCTTGCGAATCCCCAATCCCGAATCACGAATCCCGGCCGCGCACCAGCGCGGCCATGATGGCCTTCTGCACATGCAGGCGGTTCTCGGCTTCGTCGATGGCGATGCACTGCGGCGAGTCCATCACCGCGTCGGTCGCCTTCACGTTGCGGCGCAGCGGCAGGCAGTGGCTGAAGACGCCGTTGTTGGTCAGCGCCATCTTGGCTTCGTCGACGATGAAGTGCTTGTACTGCTCGCGAATGGGCTTTTCCGGCTCCCAGTTTCCGAAGAACGGCAGCGCGCCCCAACTCTTGGCGTAGACGACATCCGCGCCGCGGTACGCGCTTTCGATGTCGTGGCTGACGGCGAACGAACCGCCGCTCTCGGCGACGTTCTGCTCGGCCCAGCCGATGTAGCGCTCATCGAGGATGTACTGCGGCGTCGGGCACAGCAGCGTCACGTCCATGCCCATGCGCGTGGCGATGGTCAGCGCCGAATTCGCCACCGCGGTGTTGAGCGGCTTGGGGTGGTAGGTCCAGGTCAGCACGTACTTCTTGCCGCGCAGGTCGCTGGTGCCGAAGTGCTCCTGCAGCGCGAGGATGTGCGCCAGCTCCTGGCACGGGTGGGTGATCGTCTCCATGTTGATCACCGGCACCGGCGAGTACTTGGCGAAGCTGTTGAGCACGATGTCCTGGCGGTCGTACTGCCAGTCGACGAACTTCGGGAACGCGCGCACGCCGATGAGGTCGACGTAGCGGCCGAGCACGCGCGCCACTTCGGCGATGTGTTCTTCGGTGTCGCCGTCCATCACGGTGCCGAGGTTGAACTCGATCGGCCATGCGTCCTTGCCCGGCTGCAGCACGACGGCGTGGCCGCCCATCTGGAACGCGCCCAGCTCGAAGCTGGTGCGCGTGCGCATGGACGGATTGAAGAAGACCAGCGCGATCGACTTGCCCTTGAGCTGGTCGCCGAGCTTGCTGCGCTTGAACTGCGCGGCCTGCACGAGCAGTGCGTCGAGGTCGGCGCGCGACCAGTCCTGGGTATTGAGGAAATGCTTGTGGGTCATCGACTGCGTTCCGGTGGGAAGGTGGTTCGCTGGGCCGAAAAGCAAAAAAGCCCAGCGCGTAGGCTGGGCTTTTCGTGTGTCACTTCGCCTGTTGCGAAAGCGCGTAGTGACCGTTACCCAGCGGATTGGCAGGGGTACGGTCGGCGCGCGCGCGAGGTCATCCCCGCCGCCATGTAGGCAGAGGTCAGCACGTCGGCGTCGGCGTAGTGGGCGTTCATCGAGGGTGCGAATGCTCGCATGCACCCGGCGCGGGTGCAAGTCAGGGATCGACGCGCTGCGTCAGCGGCTGCGCGGCGGCTGCACGACCGGCGTCACGGAAACGCGGATACGCAGGCGATTTCCGGGGTCTTCGGGCAGGCGCGAGCGGTACTTGGCGCCCTTGTAGGTGTAGTCCACGTCGTAGGCGATGGGTCGGCGGAACTCGCGGTCGACGGACACGGGCCGACACTCGGCGGCCTGTTTTTCCTTCTCCTCGCGCGTCAGGGCTTCCTTGACGGCGCCGACCACCCGCGACAGGCGCGAATCGCCCTTGTCCTCGCTCTCGCACTTCTCTTCGACCGAGCTGGCGCGCAGGGTCTGGTAGACCGGCGTCACGCGCAGGACCTGGGCGTAGTCGAAGCGGACGTTCTCCGCCTGGATGACCGTGTTCTGCGTCGCCGGCTGCTGCTGCGCCTGCGCCGAGCCGGCCCACAGGACCGCCGCGACGAACCCGGCAAAGGACCGGGACAAGGCGGACGGGAACGGGACTCGACGGGCCATCACTCTCGCAGGGTCGGAAAATGTTCAGAAATTGTAAGCGGATACGACGGGCGTGGTCTGAACCCCGCCTTTAGCTTTCCGTCCCGGCTCCGCCCGGACCGGTCGGACCGCAGCGGACGGCACTGCCGCTAGAATGGCCGGCACTTCCGGCGGTAACTCCATGAGCCTGCACCTCTTCAACAGCCTGACGCGACGGGTCGAGCCGTTCGTGCCACTCGATCCCGCCCGCCCGACCATGTATGTCTGCGGGCCCACGGTCTACAACTTCGTGCACATCGGCAATGCCCGCGGACCGGTGGTCTTCGGCGTGCTGGCCGAGCTGCTGCGCCGACGTTACGGCGCACTGGCCTATGCCCGCAACATCACCGACGTCGACGACAAGATCAACAACGCCGCCCGCGAACAGGGCGTGCCGATCACGCAGATCACCACTCGCTTCGCCACCGCCTACCGCGAAGACATGGCGGCGCTGGGCGTGAAGGCGCCGGACCTCGAGCCGGAAGCCACCGCCCACATCGGCCAGATCATCGAGATGATCCAGCGCCTGATCGCCTCCGGCCATGCCTATGCGGCCGAGGGCCACGCGCTGTTTTCGGTCGGAAGTTTCGCCGACTACGGCAAATTGTCCCGTCGCGACACCGAGGAACTGATCGCCGGCGCGCGCATCGACGTGGCGCCGTACAAGCGCGATGCGGGCGACTTCGTGCTCTGGAAGCCCTCCACCGACGACCTCCCCGGCTGGGATTCGCCCTGGGGCCGCGGCCGCCCGGGCTGGCACATCGAATGCTCGGCGATGGCCGCCGCCCACCTGGGCGAAACCATCGACATCCACGCCGGCGGCGTGGACCTGCAGTTCCCGCACCACGAGAACGAGATCGCGCAGAGCGAGTGCGCCCACGGCGGCAAGCCCTTCGCCCGCTTCTGGCTGCACAACGGCATGCTGAACTTCGGCGGCGCCAAGATGGCCAAGTCGGTGGGCAACATCCAGCGCGTGCACGACCTGGTGCGCGAGTACCCGCCCGAGGCCCTGCGCCTGGCCCTGCTCTCGGCGCATTACCGCCAGCCGCTGGAGTGGTCGGACGCGCTGATCGAGCAGAGCATCCGCACGCTGGACCGCCTTTACGGCACGCTGCGCGACCTGGCCGACGTGCCGGCCGATGCGGCGATCCCGGCCGCCGTCGAGGCCATGCTGGACGACGACCTCAACACGCCGCAGGTGCTGGCCGAGATCGCCCGCATCGCCGGTGAGGCGCGCAAGGCCGAGTCGATGGAAGACAAGCAGCGCCTCAAGGGCGAGCTGCTCGGCGCCGGCCTGGCGCTCGGCCTGCTGCAGCAGGATCCGGCGGCGTGGTTCGCACGTGGTGCGAGCAACGACGACGACGGGCGCATCCAGGCGCTGATCGACGAGCGCGTCGCGGCGAAGAAGGCGCGCGACTTCGCTCGCGCCGATGCGATCCGCGACCAGCTCGCGGCCGAGGGCATCCTGCTGGAAGACACGCCCCAGGGCGTGCGCTGGAAGCGGGCGTAGCGCTCGCCCTCCCAGCGCCCTGCTCCCTCCCCTGCTTGCAGGGGAGGGTTGGGGAGGGGTCGCGAAGCCGCATCGCGGCGAGCTCGGCGCCGTCGCGCCCAGCCCAATAGCCAAGTCCCGCAAGCCTGCACCTCACCGGCCGTTGCCGCAGCGCGCGTAAAATCACACCGCAATGAACGCCATCGCCGCCCCCACCAGCCCGTTTCCGACCGAAGCCAGCCCGCGCGAGGCGCAGGAAGCGATCCGCGAGGAGTTCGCCTTCTTCGGCGACTGGTCCGAGCGCTACCAGTACCTGATCGACCTCGGTCGGAAGCTGCCGGACCTGCCGGCGGAGTGGAAGAGCGAGGAACACCGCCTGCACGGCTGCCAGTCGATGGTGTGGATCGTCGCCGACGGCGACCGCGATCGCCTGGATTTCCACGCCATCAGCGATTCGGCCATCGTCTCGGGCCTGATCTACCTCGCCCTGCGCGTCTACTCCGGACGCAGTGCGCAGGAGATCGTGGACACCGACGCCGACTACATCGCCGAGATCGGCCTGGCCAAGCACCTCTCGCCCACGCGCAGCAACGGCCTGGCCGCACTGCTGGCATTCATCCGCGAACGCGCGCGCCAGGCGCTGTGAGCCCGCGCCGGTGAGCGAAGCCACCCAGGCCGAACCGCCCGCCACGACGGGCGTCGGCGAGCTGCTGCGCAATCGCGGTTTCACCGGCCTGCTGACGTATCGCCTGCTGGCGATGCTGTCCTACCAGATCGTCGCGGTGACGGTGGGCTGGCACGTCTATGAGCTCACCCGCGACGCCTTCGCGCTCGGCCTGATCGGCCTGGCGGAAGTCATCCCGTATTTCTGCTTCGCGCTGTTCGCCGGCTACGCCGTGGACCACCTGCCGCGACGCAAGCTCGGCATGGCGGCGTGCCTGGGGTTGCTGCTGACGACGCTGACGCTGGCCGGCGTGGCCGGCGGCGTGCTGCCGGCGGGCACGTCCTGGTTCGGCACGCTGACGATCTACGCGGCGATCGCGGTCAATGGCGTGGTGCGCGCGTTCCTGGCGCCGGTGTACATGTCGCTGTTCGCGCGCGTGCTCAAGCGCGAGCAGTTCGCGCGCGGTGCCGGCGTGAGCAGCGTGGTGATGCAGACCGGCCTGGTGCTCGGCCCCGCCGCCGGCGGTCTGCTGGTGGCGTGGGGCGGCAAGACGTCCGCTTACCTGGTGGCGGCGGCCTTCGCGGCCGCGGCGGCGATCGCGGTGATCTCGCTGCGCGTGACCGAACCGCCGATGCCGGCCGAGCGTGCGCCGGTGTTCAAAAGCATCGGCGAGGGCCTGCGTTTCGTCTTCAGCGCGCAAGTCGTGCTGGGCGCGCAGGCGCTGGACATGTTTTCCGTGCTGTTCGGCGGCGCGGTCGCGCTGCTGCCGGCCTTCATCAGCGAAATCCTGCATTACGGCCCCGAAGCCCTGGGCCTGCTGCGCGCCTCGCCCGCCGTCGGCGCCGTGCTGATGGGCATCTACCTCGCGCGACGGCCGCTGCAACGCAACGCGGGGCGCATCCTGCTGGTCGCAGTGGCGGGCTTCGGGTTGTGCATCATCGGCTTTGCCCTGTCGCGCCACCTGTGGCTGTCGGCGTTGATGCTGATGTTCTCGGGCATGTGCGACGGCGTGTCGGTGGTGCTGCGTTCGACGATCCTGCAGCTGGCCACGCCCGACCACATGCGCGGACGCGTGTCGTCGATCAACGGCATCTTCATCGGCTCGTCGAACGAGCTGGGCGCGTTCGAGTCCGGCGTCGCGGCGAAACTGCTGGGCCTGGTGCCGTCGGTGATCTTCGGCGGCTGCATGACGCTGGCGGTGGTGGGCGTGACGGCGAAGTTGGCGCCGAAGCTGCGCCGGCTCGATTTGCGCGATTTGCACTAGCCGACGATGGCGCTGGGGCTGACATCGTGAGCGCTCACTGGCGACTCACGGCTTGTGGCTACTCGCATTGCAGGCCGTACTTGGAAATGTACGCACGCCGAGCTTCCGGATCGACCTTCGCCAGGCTGGCGCAGGCTGTGCGAGCCCCTATGGTCTTGCCGCCGACTTGATACATCCAATCCACCACATCATCAGAGCGGATCTCGATACTCTGCCCATACATTGAGCTTGCCAATGCCACCGGCCGATTGTTGATCGTACCGCGCAAGCCCGCGCCATCCAGCCGAACAGGATTCAGCCAGAGATACTCCTTCTTCCCCCTGACTGTCAGCAGAACTTTCACGGAAAAACCCGTGGCTCCGTCTGGTTTCCGAAGTCGCTCGATAAACTATGGGTACGACCGATTGGCGTCCGCGGCGGCTTGATGCCACTGGTGATCGTCTTCTGCAACACCCCATTTCTGATGGGATGCGGGAACTGAAACGTCCCCGGAATCGCAAGCGGACACCAGGATTGCCGCCATCAGCACGAAGGCATACTTCGGACATCGTGACAGGAATGCGCAGATCATGGTCATTGTTCGTACTGATTAGGCGGGCTTGCTTTGCAGGGAAAACGCACCACCGTGAATCAGCCATGCGCGTCGCGCCACGCCTCGTACAGGCCGCCCTCGCGTTCCGGGCGTAGCGCTTGCACATGCAGCGCCTGTTGCGACGGCGGCAGCGCCATCTGCCCGTACACGGTGGCCGTCGACAGACCGAACGGCTCGCCGTCCTCGTTCGAATACGCATAGTACGCGCGCGTCACACCGCACAGGTGCATCAACGCCAGGCACATCGGACACGGGTGACCGCTTGCATACACCACGGCACCGTCCAGGCGCGGCGTGCCCAGGCCTTGCGCAGCCTCGCGAATGGCGAGCAGCTCCGCGTGCGCGGACGGATCGTTCGTCTCGTGGATGCGATTGACGGCTCGCGCGAGAACTTCGCCGTCGCGCACCACGACCGCGCCGAACGGACGCCCACCGGCGGCGATGTTGGCGCGTGCAAGGGCGATGGCCTCGCGCATGAAGTCGACGGGTTCTGCCATGACGCGTACCTCTGCTGGATCGCAGCGTCAAGCATGCGCCCGCGGCCAACGGCCCGCATGGACTGCGCTTGGCGAGAACCCGCGAACGGAAACGAAAAAGCCCGGCGCGAGGCCGGGCTTTCCGTGTGGAGCGGACCGATCGCGTGGATCAGTCGCCCATCTGCTTCTGCAGGTGTTCCCAACGCTCCTGCGCGTCGATGGTGCGCTCGGCGGTGAGGCGCGCTTCCAGGCGCTCCAGGCCGATTTCCTCGCCGGTGTCGACGCAGTAGCCGTAGTCGCCCGAATCCACGCGCTTGAGCGTGCTGTCGATCTTGCTGATCAGCTTGCGGTAGCGGTCGCGGGTGCGCAGCTCCAGCGAGTTTTCGGTCTCGCGGGTGGCGCGCTCGGCCTCGTCGCCGACGTCGCGGACTTCGTCCTTGAGGTTCTCGATCGTCTGCTTGGATTCCTCGACCAGATCCGCGCGCCAGTGAAGCAGGCGCTGGCGGAAGTACTCGAGCTGGAGCGGGTTCATGTATTCCTCATCGACCGCGGGCTTGTAGCCCTTCGGAACGATGGGGCGCCCAGTGGCTTCATCGGTGGAGTACGGCACGACTTTGACCTTGCCTTTCGGCGCGGGGGCCTGCGGCTTGGCGACGACGGCCACGGCCACCTTGCCGGCCGGGCGCGGAGCGGTCTTGGTCGCGGGGGTGCTGGCGGCCGCCGCCTTGGGTGCAGGCGCCTTGTTGGATACGGGCTGTGTCACTGGATTCTTGGCAACTTCTGGCTTGCTGGCGACCGGTTGCGCCGCCGGGGTGGCGGGGGCCGATACGGCTGCGGGTTTCTTGACGACAGGCTTGCTCTCCGGCTTTGCGGCCGTGGGCTTGCCTTCCTTGGGGGAAACGGCCTTCACCGGCGTGGTCTTCACCGGGGCGGCCTTCTTTACGGGCGCCGGAGCCTGCTTGGCGACCGGCTTGCTCGCGGGGGCCGCCTTCTTGGCGACCACCGGCTTCTTGGCAGCGGCGGCCTTGGCCGGCGCCTTCTTGGTGGCAGCCGCCTTCTTGGCGACCGGCTTCTTCACCGGTGCCGCCTTTTTGGCTGGGGCCGCCTTCTTGGCTTCGGGCTTCTTGCTGACCACCTTCTTGGCGGCCGGCTTCTTCGCCGCGGTCTTCTTTGCTGCGGGTTTGCTGGACGCGGCCTTCTTGGCGGCCGGCTTGACGGTCTTCTTGATGGCCTTGGCGGCCTTCTTCGCGGTTTTTTTCACTGCCACGAGCGACGTGTCCTTCTGTTCCCTGAGGACCTCCGGACGGCAGGTCCGAAGGCGGTGTGCAGCACAGCATGCCCCACTTTGCGTTACGGCATGCAAGTGCCGGAACTCTTCTCGGACGCCAGGATCGTGCCGGTTCCGCGAAGTGCGGCCGTCCTGTTCGGATCGACCGGAAACTGGAGCCTTGTGACGGGAAAGCGCGCTGTTATACCCTGCCCCGGCACCTGCGGCAACCGCATATTCAAGTGCCTGTCCGCATTAAGGAACCGTGATCGACCGTCTCCTCATCGTCGTGCTGCGCGGCTACAAGCGCTGGATCAGTCCGCTGCTTGGTCCGCGCTGCCGCTTCCACCCGACCTGTTCGGAATACGCCATGCAGGCCATCGCCCGTTTCGGCGCGTTCAAGGGCGGCTGGCTTGCGTTGCGCCGGATCCTGCGTTGCCATCCCCTTCACCCGGGCGGGATCGATCCCGTGCCGGAACCTTCATCCGGGAAACACTCATGCCATCGACCCCTTCGACGCTGATCGTCAACGCCCGCCTGGTCAACGAAGGCCGCGAATTCGACGGCGACCTGCGCTTCGAGGACGGCCAGATCGCGCAGATCGGCAGCGGCCTGTCGGCGCGCGCCAACGAAACGGTGATCGACGCCGCCGGCCGTCGCCTGCTGCCGGGCATGATCGACGACCAGGTGCATTTCCGCGAACCGGGCATGGAATACAAAGCGGACATGGCGACCGAATCGGCCGCGGCCGTCGCCGGCGGCCTGACCACGTTCATGGACATGCCCAACACCAGCCCGCCCACGCTCGACGCGGCGGCGCTGGAGGACAAGTACCGGCGCGCCGCCGGCCGCGCCTGGGGCAACTACGGCTTCTACATGGGCGCCAGCAACGACAACCTGGCCGCCATCCAGTCGCTGGACCCGCGCAGCGCGCCGGGCATCAAGGTCTTCATGGGCGCCTCCACGGGCAACATGCTGGTGGACAACCCGGAGATCCTCGACGGCATCTTCCGCGACGCGCCCACGCCGATCATCACGCACTGCGAAGACACGCCGATGATCGACGTCGAACTCGCCCGCTACAAGGCGAAGTACGGCGACGACATCCCGGCCGCGTGCCACCCGGACATCCGTTCGCGCGAGGCATGCATGAAGTCCACGCAGCTGGCGCTGTCGCTGGCGCGCAAGCACGACTCGCGCCTGCACGTGCTGCACATCAGCACCGCCGACGAACTGGCGTTGTTCGAGCGTGGCCCGCTGGTGCGCGCCGACGGCAGCCGCAAGCGCATCACCGCCGAAACCTGCATCCACTTCACGCGCTTCGATCGCGCCGACTATGCGCGCCTGGGGCACCTGATCAAGTGCAATCCGGCGATCAAGGACGCCAGCGATCGCGAGGCGATCATCCAGGCGCTGGCCGATGACGTGCTGGACGTGCTCGCCACCGACCACGCGCCGCACACGCTGGAAGAAAAGGCGCGGCCGTACACCGGCGCGCCCAGCGGCCTGCCGCTGGTGCAGTACGCACTGAACGCCGCGCTCGAACTGGTGCACGAAGGACGACTGACCACCGCGCAGGTGGTGCAGAAGTTCGCGCACGCGCCGGCGCAGCTGTTCGACGTGATCGGACGCGGCTTCCTGCGCGAAGGCTACGCAGCCGACCTGGTGCTGATCGACGACACGCCGTTCACCGTGCAGCGCGAGGACGTGCTGTCCAAGTGCGGCTGGTCGCCGTTCGAAGGCACGACGTTCCGTTCCCGCATCGCTTCGACCTGGGTCAACGGCATGCTCGCGTGGGACGGCCGCCAGCTGGTGGGCCAGCCGCAGGGCCAGCGCCTGGCCTTCGATCGATGAGACGTGGCTTCGTGATCGCGCTGTCGCTGTTGGCGACGGCGCTGGCAGGCTGTGCATCCACGCCCGTGGCCGCCGCAGCCGCGAACATCGCACCGGCCATGGCCGCGAGCGGTGCCAGCGTGGATACGCGCGTGGTCTTTCCCGCTTCGGTGCAGCAGGGCGCGCTGGTGTTCGGCAAAGTGCCGGCGGATGCGAGCGTGCGTTACGGAACGCGCACGCTGCGGCCGACGAACTACGGCACGGTCGTGTTCGGCATCGGACGGGACGAAGCGGGACCGGTGAGCGTGGACGTCACCACCTCCGACGGGCGAACGCAGTCGGCACGCATCGCCGTGACGCCGCGCGACTGGCCGATCGAGAATGTGCGCGGCGTACCGCCCAAGACGGTCGAGCCGCCGCCGGAGATCGCCGCCCGCATCGAACGCGAACAGGCGCAGGTCATCGCCGCGCGTAACCGGGACGACGATCGCGCGGACTTCGCGCAGCCCTTCGTCTGGCCGGTAAAGGGCCGCATCAGCGGCCGCTTCGGCAACCAGCGCGTCTACAACGGCGTGCCGAAGTCACCGCATTCGGGGATGGACATCGCCGCGCCGACGGGCACGCCGGTGCTGGCGCCGGCTGCGGGCGTGGTGACGTTCGTCGGGCCCGACCTCTACCTCACCGGCGGCACGCTGCTGCTCGACCACGGGCACGGCGTGAGCTCGAATTTTCTGCACCTGTCGCGCATCGACGTGAAGGTGGGCGATCGTGTGACGCAGGGGCAGGTGATCGGCGCCGTTGGCGCGACGGGCCGCGCGACGGGGCCGCATCTGCATTGGGGGATGAACTGGTTCGATGTGCGCGTGGATCCGTTGCTGGTGCTGGAGCGGACGAAGTAAACGCTCGCTAGATGGCGTGCGGAATCTGTCTGCGCGTCCGCTCACCTGCCAGTTCGGCCTTCTGCCCACCGTCATTCCAGCGAAAGCTGGAATCCAGTTTGCTTGATGCGTGCAGCGCAAGATCAAGATGGATTCCAGCTTTCGCTGGAATGACGGTACGTCACCGGAGGTAAAGCGAGCGGCTTGGCCGCAACCCGGGCGTCACATCACCGTACTGGTGTCATGCGCATTGGCCGTGTTCGCCACCGGCGTCGCCGCCGTGGTGCGCAGGCGCGAGGCCGTGTAGCCGGTGACGCGGTCGCGGCCGGCGGCCTTGCTGGCATACAGCGCGGCATCGGCGCGTTCGAGCAGCTTTTCCACGCTTTCGCCGTGGTGCAGCTCGGCGACGCCCAGACTCAAAGTCGTGCTGAACAAACGGTTGTCGATCGACAGTGGCCGGCAGTTCACCGCCGCGCGCAGGTTCTCGGCCACGCACAGCGCCTCGCGCAACTGCGTGTCGGGCAGCACCACCAGGACTTCGTCGCCGCCGTAACGCCCGAACAGGTCGTAGGTACGCAAGCGGTTGCGCGTGCGCAGCGCGACAATGCGCAGCGTCTGATCGCCGACGCGGTGACCGTGCGCATCGTTGATCCGCTTGAAGAAATCGATGTCGAAGAACACCACCGACAGCGGACGCCGCCCGCGATGCGCGGCGTCGGCAAGCGCCTCCAGGCGCTCGTTGATCGCCGAACGCGTGAGCGCGCCGGTGAGCACGTCGTAGGTCGCCAGTCGGCTGGCGTGGTCGCGATCGCGGCGCATCTGGTGCATGTGGTCGGTCAGGCCGATGGTCAGCACCAGGCCGCCCATCGCCAGGCCGATCGGGAACGCGTACTCCATCCACTCCGGATTGCGCCAACCGCCAAGCAGTTCGCCCATGCGCAGCATGACGAGCGCGATCATCGGCGCCCACGACAGCACCATGAAATACGCCTCGCGCTGCCGGCTCCACGCGCCGGCGATGCTGGCGACGAAGGTCGTCACCGCCGACACCAGGAAGACCGCATTCGCCAGCCACCCCAGCCAACCCGCCGCGCTGCCCAGGTTGGCCAGCAGCAGCACCAGCAGCACCGCGTTGCAGCCGTGCAGCACGCGCATGAAACGTGGATGGCGTTCCGGGAGGTTGAGGTAGAGCGCGACGAAGCTGTTGCTCGCCAGCACGCCGAGCAGACCGAACATGCGGCCCACGCGCGGATCCGCGCCGACCAGGTCGGCCAGCCACGGCAGCGCGCGCACCTCGCCGCCGACACAGGCCAGGTACAGCGCCTGCGACGCCAGCGTCAGGAACAGATACGCATAGCTGCGTTCGCCGATTCCCACCCAGAAGCCCACGGCCAGCAGCGCCAGGACGACCAGCGTCCCCAGCACGAACGTGCGCAGGGCGACGTGCCGCAGGTCCTGGCGATGCACCACCGTCAGCGGCTCCACGTCCACCGCCATCGGCGACGGGGTCAGGGCCTGCACGCGCAGGTAGATCGATTCGCCGGTGGCCAGCCCCTGCGGCAGCGGGATCACCAATGCGCGGGTCGAGAAGTCGGGATCGGCGTCGCTGCCGACCAGGCCGCGGCGCACCGGCAGGACTTCGCCGGGCCGCCAGACTTCGACGTGGTTGAGATAGGGGAAGCGCAGGACCAGGTTCGGCGATTCGGCCGGCGACACAGACTGGCGTGCGGTCAGCCGCCACCAGCGCGGACGGCTGCTGGTCTCGTGGATGGCCTGGCCTTCGACGCGGGCGAATTCGCTCTGGTGCCCGCCGGAGACGACCTGGGCCGGCACAGGATCGCCGTCGAGCCGGGACATGTCGAACAGCTGCGCCGACGCGGACGTCGCCACGAGCATGCCGAACCCGGCCAAAGCAGCCTGCCACCACCGACGCAAGGGTTTCCCCATGACCCGTCTGGTCCCCGAGCTAGGTCAGGGAGCATAGCGTAGTGAGAACTGCGTCGCGAAAACGCCCGACGAAGGGCGGCCCGACGCCGGCCGGCGGTCAGGCCGAGGTGCCCTGCCCCGTGACCCGCGCCACGGCGTCGTGGGCGTGCAGGCTCTCGAAATGGGCCACCTGTGCGTCGAAACGCTCGATCCTCGGATCGGCCGACAGCGCGGCCGCCACCCGGCGGGCGGCGTCCTCGCAGAACATCAGGTTCTCGGCGTTGAGGCGGGCGAAGGCCTGTTCGTCCTCGCGCTTCACGGCCGTCTGCACCGGGGTGGCCAGCGCCGCCTCGAGGGAGTCGATCAACGCCGCAAGCGGGAGTTCGTCGAAGGCCGGGCGCAGTTCCACGCGCACGTCGGCGCGGCTGCGCTGCGCGTGCGGCGTGGCGGCCAGCCCGCGCTCGGAAGACAGCCACTCGCTCACCACCGCCGTCGAAAGCGGGCGCGCGGCGGCGAAATCTTCGGAGAAGCGCTCGGCGTTGAGCTGGCGCGACAACGCAGCAGAGGCCGGACAGGTGCTGGAGTATTCGACGCTGAAACGCAGCGCAAGATGCAGGTGCCCCTCGCGCAGCGTCGCCTCGATTTCCACCGGATAGCGCTTCCAGCCCGCATTGGCGCTGGCCAGCGCGCGACGCAACAGCAGTTGTTCGTAGCGCAACACCAGACGCGCCGCGCTGGAAATACCGCCCTGCTTCTCCACCAGCGTCTGCAACACGCGGCGCAGGCCGGCCGGCGTGACGGTCTCGCTGGCGAAGGCATCCTGCAATTGCAGGTACATGCGCGACATGTGGATGCCACGCGCGTTGGCGTCCTTCAGGTCCACCGCGACGTCGACCGATGCGGCGACGGTGATCGTCTCGCCGTCGGAACCTGTGACGCGCAGCGGAAGCGCGATGTTGGACATGCCGACCCAGTCGAGCGGTCGCGCCGCGGCGGCGGCGTCGAAAGCGACATCGGGGAGACGGCGCGGAGTGGTCGAGGTCGTGGTCACGGCGTTTGAAGTGGGGTCGGCGCGGGGAGCGCAGCGGGGGCCATTGTAGCGGCCGCTCCGGCGGCGGCCGGCGGAGGGGCTGCAACAGTCAGTTCCGGCGCGCGCTGGCGCCTATCGGGACGATAGTCGAGGCTGCCATTCCTGGCGGATCGCTACGGGACTCATGCCGCGCAAGCGACCTGCCTTACCCGCGTGCGCCGTGCCAGGCGGTCCACAGGGCCGACCAGGGCGGCAGCGGCGTGGCGGCGTCACCGCGACGCAGACGCTGGCGGGCCAGCGCGGCCCACAGGCGTCGCGGCCGGGTGGCGGTGGCGTTCGGCCAGTGCCTGGACAGTTCGTCTCCCCAGGCGTGCGCCATCGCGCCCTCGCCGGACCGGGCCAGCACGCTCAGCGGGGCGGCCGACTCGCCGGTGTGCGCCAGCCGTGCATGCAGCAGGCCGGCCTGCACGAGCGCCAGGCCGTCCGCGGTCCCGCTGAACAGCGACGCCTCGACCTCGCCCGCGGCCTGCGCGAACGACTTCAACATGGCGAAGGCGTCGTCGCGATCGCGCGGGCGCTCGCGGGTTTCGCGCAACGACGGGACGGCCGCCGCGAGCACCTGCCAGGGCGCCGGCAGCTTCTGCAGCGCGATGCCCAGCGGATGCCGACGGACGCCGCGCGACCAGCCCTGCAGCTCTTCCATCCACCACGCCAGCTTCGCCTCGCCCGGGCGGGCGTCATCGCCGCCCCAGGCCGCATCCGTCAGTTCCTGCAGCAGTGCGGCCCAGGCCAGTGCCGTGTCGCGCTGATGCAGCGGCACGAAGACCTGCGCCACGCCCCACTCCGGCCAGCGCGCGCGCCATTTGTCGAGGAAGCTGTCGAGCGCCTCGTCGCGGTCGGGTGCCGTCATCGGGTGACCGGCCAGGCGTCGGGACGCAGCAGCTCCGAAGGCGTTTCGATCATCACGTCGCCCTGCCAGGCGCTCGGATCGTCCCCGTCGAGGCGATAGCCCCACAGCGCGACCACGGACGGCATCCCGGCGGCGCGCGCGGCGACGATATCGCGCTCATCGTCGCCGACATACACGCAGTCTTCCGGCGCCACGCCGATGCGTTCGGCCGCGACGAGCAGCGGCAACGGATGCGGCTTGCGCTCGCTGAGCGTGTCGCCGCCGATCAGCACCGCGCAGCGCGTTTCCCAGCCCAGCACGGGGATGACCTGGCGCGCGAGGTATTCGGGCTTGTTGGTGACGATGCCCCAGATGCAACCGGACTGTTCCAGGGCCGCGAGCATCGCGTCGACGCCGTCGAACAGAACGCTATGACGTCCCAGCGCCTGCTCGTAGCTGTCCAGGAATTCGGGAAGCCAGTGCTGACGCTCATCCTCCGGAACCTCGGGGAAGGCCGCCGCGACCATCGCGCGCCCGCCCTTGGACACGTGCGGGCGCAGCTCGGTCAGCGCCATCGGCGGCTGGTTGCGGCGCGCGCGCATCGCGTCGATCGCCGCGACCATGTCCGGCGCGCTGTCCAGCAGCGTGCCGTCCAGGTCGAACAGCACCGCCTTGGGAAACTTCACCGCCTCCACCACCGCCATCACGCCACGTCCGGCTTGGCCGCGCAGGCCAGGTAGTTCACGTCGGTGCGCGAGATCACGCGGGCGCTGTTGCGCCAGGGCTCGTACATCAGGCCGCTCACGTCTTCCAGCGACAGGCCGGCGTCACGCAGCCAGGCGCCCAGTTCGTGCGGTTTGATGAAGTCGCGGTACTGGTGCGTTCCGCGCGGCAGCAGGCGCGCGACGTATTCGGCGCCGACGATCGCCAGCGCGAACGCGGCCGGCGTGCGGTTGAGCGTGGACAGGAACAGCTTGCCGCCCGGCCGCAGCAGCATCGTGCAGGCGCGAATGATCGAGCCGGGATCGGGCACGTGCTCGAGCATTTCCATGCAGGTGACAGCATCGAATTGCCCGGCCATCTCGTCGGCGAGCGATTCGACCGACTGCAGGCGGTAGTCGACCTTCACACCCGATTCCAAGCCGTGCAGGCGCGCGACCTTCACCAGTTCCGGTGCCAGGTCGAGCGCGGTGACGCTGGCGCCCTCGCGCGCCATCGCTTCGCTGAGCAGGCCCGCGCCACAGCCCACGTCGAGCACGCGCGCACCGCGCAATGGCGTGCGCTGCGCCACGTAGCCCAGTCGCGCGGGATTGAGGGCGTGCAGCGCCTTCTGCGGGCCTTCCGGGTCCCACCAGCGCTGCGCGAGCGCGCCGAACTTGTCGAGTTCGGACTGGCTGAAGTTGCTGTCGGTCGAGGATTGAGTCGTCATGCAAAGTCTCCGCAAGCGTCATCCGGGGATGACGGCCGCAACGGATGGAATCGAAAGGTCAGGTCAGCCGGATCGCCGCGACCCGCTCGCGCCACTGCCGCGCGTTGGCGACGAGCGCGGCCGCGTCCATGTCGACGAGCATGCGCTCGCGCAGCTTCGCGCGGCCGGCGATCCATACATCGCTGACCTGGTGGCGGCCCGTGGCGTAGATCAGCTGCGAGACGACATGGTGCAGCGGCTGCGTTTCCAACTGGCCCAGGTCGACGCAGACCAGGTCGGCCTGCTTGCCCGGCTCGATCGAACCGATGCTCGACTCGAAGCCCAGCGCGCGCGCGCCGCCGAGCGTGGCGGCGTGCAGCGCGGTGGCGGCGTCGAACGCGGAGGCGTCCTCCGCCACGGCCTTGGCCAGCAGCGCTGCGGTGCGCGTCTCGCCGAACATGTCCAGGTCGTTGTTGCTGGCGCAGCCGTCGGTGCCGATGGCGACGTTCACGCCGGCCTTCACCAGCTTGCCGACGGGGCAGAAGCCCGAGGCGAGCTTGAGGTTGGATTCCGGGCAATGCACCACGCTCACGCCGCGCTGCGCGCACAACGCGATCTCCGCGTCGGTGAGCTGGGTCATGTGCACGGCGATCAGGCGATCGTTCACCAGGCCCAGGCGGTCCAGACGCGCAAGCGGCCGCTGGCCGAGCTTCTCGTGCGACTCGACCACTTCGTGCGCGGTCTCGTGCGTGTGCAGGTGCACCGGGATGTCGAGCTGGTCCGAGAGCATGCGGATGCGCTCGAAATTCTCGTCCGACACGGTGTACGGCGCATGCGGCGCGAAGGCGGTCGCCACCAGCGGATCGTCGCGCCACTGGTCGTGCACTTCGCCGGCGCGCTCGAAGTATTCCTCGCTCGTCTTCGCCCACGCGGTCGGGAAGTCGATCACCGGCAGGCCGACGCGCGCGCGGAAGCCGTGCTGCTTGTAGACGGCGGCCTGCACGTCGGGGAAGAAGTAGTTCTCGTTGGCGCATGTGGTGCCGCCGCGGAGCATCTCGGCGATCGCCAGGGTGATGCCGTCCTCGATGAACTCCGGGCCCATCACCGCGCCTTCGACCGGCCAGATGTGGCCCTGCAGCCACTCCATCAGCGGCAGGTCGTCGGCGACGCCGCGCAGCAGCGTCATCGGGTTGTGCGTGTGCGCATTGACCAGGCCGGGGATCAGCGCGGCGTCGGGACGCGAGACGGTTTCCTTCGCGGTGAAGCGCGTACGCGCCTCGCGGATCGGCAGCAGCGCGACGATCGCGCCGTCGCGCACGGCGACGGCGTGATCCTCCAGGACCACGCCGCGCGGCACCACGGGCACCACCCATCCGGCTTCGATCAACAGGTCGCAGGCTTCGGGGATGCGGTCGTGGGTCATGCGGCCTCTCTTCTATGCGCCCTCCCCTGCCTGCAGGGGAGGGTTGGGGAGGGGTGCGAGCCGCGACGCGGCTCGCATGGTTCCAGGATCGCTTTCCGATATTACGGAAGCGGACTCGCGGGCGAAGGGATGACCTTCGGATCGCGTGACAGCCTGGATCCCGGCTTTCGCCGGGATGACGCATCGGCAAAGCCGCTCGCGCGGAGCGCGAGCGGGCCGATGCATCACTTCACTCGGCTGACGTACTCGCCCGAGCGGGTGTCGACCTTGATGATTTCTTCCTGGCCGACGAACAGCGGAACGCGAACCACCGCGCCGGTTTCCAGCGTGGCCGGCTTGCCGCCGCCGCCCGAGGTGTCGCCACGGACGCCCGGGTCGGTCTCGGTGATCTTCAGCTCGACGAAGTTCGGCGGCTGCACGGCGATCGGGGTGCCGTTCCACAGCGTGACCACGCAGGCTTCCTCGCCCTTGAGCCACTTCTCGGCGCCGCCCATGCCGGCCTTGTCGGCCTGCACCTGCTCGAACGACTCCTGGTTCATGAAGTGCCAGTACTCACCGTCGGAGTACAGGTACTGCATGTCGGTGTCGACGACGTCGGCCTGCTCGACGCTGTCGGTGGCCTTCATCGTCATTTCGACCACGCGGCCGGACTTGATGCTGCGGTACTTCACGCGGGTGAAGGCCTGACCCTTGCCCGGCTTGACGTACTCGGTCTCGGTGATGATGCACGGGTCGTTGTTGACCAGGATCTTCTGGCCGTTCTTGACGTCGTTCATGCCCAGGGTGGCCATGAGTGGAGCTCCTGCTTAGGTGAATAGGTGTCGTCCGGCCGCCCCCAATGCGGTGAGTGCGGGCGGGAGGCTAGAATGTCGGGCTGTTGTGCCCGGCCGGATGGCCGCGGCGCAAGGAAAACCGGTCCGTCATGATACCTGCTGCCCCCCTTTCCCAGCACCCCGCCACGTCCGCCGCCCCCGCACCGCGCTGGCAACAGCTGTGGCGCGATGCCGTACGCGATCCACGTGAACTGCTGTCGATGCTCGGCCTGGACGCGGCCGCGCTGGGCGTCTCGGACGAGGCCGCCACCCAGTTCCCGCTGCGGGTACCGCATGGCTTCGTCGCCCGAATGCGACGCGGCGACGCGAGCGACCCCCTCCTGCGCCAGGTCCTGCCGCTGGACGCCGAGATGCGCCCCATGCCCGGCTTCAGCCTGGACGCGGTGGGCGACGGCGCGGCCAAGGCCGGCCACGGCGTGATCCGCAAGTACCGCGGGCGCGCCCTGCTGATCGCCACGGGCTCGTGCGCGATCCACTGTCGCTACTGCTTCCGCCGCCACTTCCCGTACGCCGAGGAAACCGCCGCCGCCGCCGGCTGGCGCGAAGCGGTGGCGGCGATCCGCGCCGACGAGACCATCGACGAGGTGATCCTGTCCGGCGGCGATCCGTGGTCGCTGGCCACGCCCAAGCTGGCCGAGTTGACCGACGCGCTGACCACCGTGCCGCACCTCAAGCGCCTGCGCGTGCACACGCGCCTGCCGGTCGTGCTGCCCGAGCGCGTGGACGACTCGCTGGTGGACTGGCTCGCCGCCCTGCCCTGGCCGGTCACCGTGGTCCTGCACGCCAACCACGCCAACGAGTTCGATGCCACCGTGGACGCGGCCCTGGCACGCCTGCGCGGCGCCGGCGCGCTGCTGCTCAACCAGGCCGTCCTGCTGCGCGGGGTCAACGATTCGGTGGATGCGCTGGCCGCACTGAGCGAACGCGGCCACACGGCCGGCGTGCTGCCCTACTACCTGCACCAGCTCGACCGCGTGCAGGGCGCGGCGCACTTCGAAGTCCCCGACACGACTGCGCTGGCCCTGCACCGCGAGCTGGCGGCGCGCGTGTCGGGCTACCTCGTGCCGAAGCTCGTGCGCGAGGTCGCCAGCGACCCGGGCAAACGTCCGCTCTAGTCGACACCGCCAATCCGGCGCATTTGGCATCGTGCGCGCGACGCGGGTCTCAAGTTCGCGCCGCTGCGGTCGCTAAACCGTCATATCCCCGGATTTCCGGTGCGCACGAATGGACTGAACATCCTGTTCATGTCATAACTCGTGCTTGGGGAGGTGACGCAATGCATTTCGGCAAAGACACGGCGCTGCGCCTGCTGATCATCGACGACAGCGTCGAGGCAGCCGAGGCCATCGTCAGCGGCCTGCGCAACAGCGGCATCGCGGTGCGACCATCGCGGCCGGAAAACGAGAACGACCTGGCCACGCTCATCGCCAGCCAATCGCCGGACCTGGTCCTGGCGGCGCGCGAGGCGACGCTGGTGCCGATCACCAAGGTCATGCAGGCGGTCGACGCCAGCGGCAAGGACCTGCCGGTGCTGATGCTGCTGGACACCGTCGACGACACGCGCCTGCTGGAGATGATCACCCTGGGCGCGCGCGGCATCGTCCTGCGCCGCAGCGGCGAGCACGTTCAGGTGCGTGTCCGTCAGGAATGGGCGGACCTGGAGGCGCGCCGTTCGCAGCGCCGCCTGGAGGCGCAGATCCGCGAGACCGAGCGCCGCTGCGACGCGCTGATCGACTCTTCGCGCGAGCCCATCGCCTACATCCACGAAGGCATGCACATCCGCGCCAACCAGGCCTACCTGGAGGTGTTCGGCTTCGAGTCCTTCGAGGACATCGAGGGCATGTCGCTGCTGGACCTGATCGCGCCGCAGAAGGTCGAAGGGTTCAAGCAGCTGCTCAAGCAGATTTCCAAGGGCGAGGCCCCGCCGCGCCACGAGACCGAGGCGCGCGCGCTCGACGGCAACGCGTTCCCGGCGGTGATGGAATTCACCAGCGCCACCTACGAAGGCGAAAGCTGCCTGCAGGTCATCCTGCGCCGGCAGGAAGTCGATCCGGAACTCGCGCGCGAAGTCGAAGCGCTGCGCCAGCGCGACCAGGTCACCGGCCTGCTCAATCGCGCCACGTTCCTGCGTTCGCTGGAAGACTCCGTCGCCGACGCCGCGCAGAACGCCACGCACCATGGCCTGCTGCTGATCGAGCCGGACCATTTCAACCGGCTGCTCCAGGAGATCGGCCTGGACGCGGCCGATGCGCTCGTTGCGGCGATGGGCGAACGCCTGCGCGGCGCGCTGGGCGCCGAGCACGTCGCCGCGCGCTTTGGCGAACACCAGTTCGCCGTGCTCGTGCCCAACAGCGACCACCGCCACACACTCGGCCTGGCCGAGAAGATCCGCGCCGCCTTCGCCGACCACGTGCTGGAAACCGCGGACCGTTCGATCAGCACCACCGTCAGCATCGGCGGCGTGCAGATCGGCGAGAAGATCGCCAGCATCACCGCCGTGCTCGGCAAGGCCAGTCTGTGCCTGCAGTCGGCCAGTGGCGTGGGCGGCAACCGCACCGAACTGTTCGACCCCGGCGCGGCCGACCGCGCCGAGGAAGAGCGCGTGGAAGCCTGGGTGCAGCGCATTCGCGACGCGCTCGACGCCGACCGCTTCGTCATGGAATACCAGCCCCTCATCGGCCTGCACGGCGAGCCGATCGAGATGTACGAGGCCTACCTGCGCTTGCAGGGCGAGCACGGCGAACTCGTGCCGCCGCTGGCCTTCCTGCAGATCGCCGAGGAACACGGGCTGCTGTGGGAAATCGACCGCTGGGTCGTGGGCAAGGCGATCTCGGTCATCGGCGAACGCATGAAGTCCGGCCGCCAGACCACGGTACTGGTCAAGATCACCCAGGCCTCGCTGCAGGACAACACGCTGCAGACCTACATCCAGGAAAAGCTGGCCAAGCACGGCGCCGACGGCAACCTGCTGGTGCTGCAGCTGCCCGAATCGAAGGTGTTCACGCACCTGCGCGCGGCGCAGGAATTCCAGGCCCAGGTCGCCCAGTACGGCGTGCGCGTGGGGCTGGAGCAGTTCGGCGTGGGCCTGAATTCGTTCCAGCTGCTCACGCACTTCAACGCGGCGCTGCTGAAGATCGACCGCAGCTTCATGGAAGACCTCAGCGGCAATCCCGACCACCAGGCGCGGGTGCGCGAAATCGCCGAGAAGGCGCGCGAACTGGGCAAGACGACCATCGCCGAATTCGTGCAGGACGCGGCGAGCATGAGCACGCTTTTCGGCGCAGGCATCGATTACGCCCAGGGCAATTTCCTGGCGCCGCCCTCGCCTGCGATGGACTACGAGTTCTGAGCGTCAGGCTCCATCGTGCATAAAAGAAAAAGCCCGCCTTCCGGCGGGCTTTTTCGTTACAACGTGGCGGCCGCGATCAGCCGACCACGGTGCCGCGTACCTGCTCCATCGGCGCATTGCGCAGCGCCTGGATGCGCTCTTCCAGCGGCGGATGGGTCATCAGCAGGCGACGCAGGCCGTGGCCCACCGCGCCGCTGATGCCGAACGCCTGCACGGTCTTGGGCAGCGTGCTCTCGCCGTAGGTCATCGACAGGCGCTGCAGCGCGGCGATCATCTTCTCGCGACCGGCCAGGCGGGCACCGCCCGCGTCGGCGCGGAACTCGCGATGACGCGAGAACCACATCGCGATCATGCTCGCGAACAGGCCGAACACCATGTCCAGCACGAACACGATGACGAAGTAGCCCAGGCCCGGGCCGCCCTCGCGGTTGCCGCTGAGGTAGCTGTCGATCACGCGGCCGACCACGCGCGCCAGCACGATCACGAACGTGTTGAGCACGCCCTGGATCAGCGCCATCGTCACCATGTCGCCGTTGGCGACGTGGCTGACTTCATGGCCCAGTACGGCTTCGGCTTCGTCGCGGTTCATCGCGCGCAGCAGACCGGTGGACACCGCGACCAGCGAGTTGTTGCGGCTCGGGCCGGTGGCGAAGGCGTTGATTTCCGGCGCGTCGTAGATCGCGACCTCCGGCATCTTGATGCCCGCGGCCTCGGCCTGGCGGCGCACGGTGTCGAACAGCCACTGTTCGGACTCGTTGCGCGGCTGGTCGATCACGTGGGCGCCGGTGGAGCGCTTGGCGATCCACTTGGAGGTCATTAGCGAGATCAGCGAGCCGCCGAAGCCGAACACCGTCGCCATGATGAGCAGGCCCGCCTGCCCGCGTACCTGCACGCCGAATACGTTTTGCAGCACCGCCATGACGATGCTGAGCAGGGCCAGGACGGCCAGGTTGGTGGCCAGGAAGAGAGCGATGCGCTTGAACATGATGGGAACCTTGCGCGCACCACGCGCGCCATGCAGGAAAAATGTGGCACGCTGCCGTTGAATTCAAGTGAAATCCGCCATCCGCGCCTTTGCCTGACGAGCCCGTTGTGACGATTCCTCCTGCGCCGCCCGGCTACCGCGGCCGGTTTGCGCCCTCTCCGACCGGCGATCTGCATTTTGGTTCACTGCTCGCCGCATTCGGCAGCTGGCTGCTGGCGCGCAAGGCGGGCGGACGCTGGCTGGTGCGCGTGGAAGACCTCGATCCACCGCGTGAAGTCGCCGGCGCCGCGCGGCGACAGCTCGACGCGATGACCGCCTTCGGCCTGGTGTCCGACGAGGAGGTGGTGTGGCAGAGCGCGCGTTCGTCGCTGTACGAAGCCGCCCTCGCCCAGCTGCTGTTCGAGGACCGTGCCTTCTTCTGCCATTGCAGCCGCACCGACCTCGCCTCGGTGTCGGGCATCCACCGTGCATGTGTCGCGCGTGAGCCCCGCCTGGATCCCGCGGTGCGGCTGCGCGTGCCCGACGGCAGCATCGTCGCGTTCGACGATGCGATCCGTGGGCGTGTCGAACAGGACGTGGCGCGAGAGGTCGGCGACTTCGTGCTCAAGCGCGCCGACGGTTACTGGGCGTATCAGCTGGCGGTGGTGGTGGACGACGCCGAACAGGGCATCACCGACATCGTGCGCGGCGCCGACCTGCTCGACTCCACGCCGCGCCAGATCCTGCTGCAGCGCGCGCTCGGTCTGCCCACGCCGCGTTATGCGCACCTGCCGCTGGTGTTGGGGCCGGACGGCCGCAAGCTGTCCAAATCCGACGCCGCCCAGCCCGTCGATCCCGCGCAGCCCCTGGTCACACTGCGCGCCGCGTGGGCGCGTCTGGGACAGGCGCCCGACGCGCTCGCCGACGCGCTCGACGTGAACGACCTCCTCACGCGCGCGGTGGCGGCCTTCGAGGCCGCGCGGATCCCTTCGCAAGCGCCGGATCGACCGCACGAAATGTAATGAGTCGCGCGCACGATGGACACCGCGCGGTCACACTAGAATCGAAGCGCCCCCAGCCCGCGCGGCGGCCGGGGAACTCATGGAGATTCCCACATGCAATCACGCGTCGCCCTCGTTACCGGCGGTACCGGCGGTATCGGCAGCTCGATCGTCCAGCGCCTGGCCGGCATGGGCCACCGCGTGGCCACCAACTACCGTGACGAGGACCGGGCACGCGCCTGGCAGGCGAAGATGCGCGAACGCGGCGTGGACGTGGTGCTGGCGCGCGGCGACGTGTCCTCGCCGGACGAGGCGCAGGCGCTGGTGGAGGACATCGAACGCCAGCTCGGCCCGATCGAGGTGCTGGTCAACAACGCCGGCATTACCCGCGACTCCACCTTCCACCGCATGACGCCGGTGCAATGGAACGAGGTGATCGGCACCAACCTCAATTCCTGCTTCAACGTCACCCGCCCGGTGATCGAGGGCATGCGCGAGCGCAAATGGGGCCGCATCGTCCAGATCAGCTCGATCAACGGCCTCAAGGGCCAGTACGGCCAGGCCAACTACGCCGCAGCCAAGGCCGGCATGCACGGCTTCACCATTTCGCTGGCCCGCGAGAACGCGCGCTTCGGCATCACCGTCAACACCGTCTCGCCCGGCTACGTGGCCACCGACATGGTGATGGCCGTGCCGGAGGACGTGCGCGCCAAGATCGTCGCGGAGATTCCGACCGGCCGCCTGGGCTCGCCGGAGGAGATCGCCTACGCGGTGTCGTTCCTGGTCGCGGAGGAGGCGGCGTGGATCACCGGCTCGAACCTGGACATCAACGGCGGCCACCACATGGGTTGGTGACACGGACGCGTTTCAGGTGCCGTTATCGTTGCCGGCGCGTTGACCCCGTCCACGCGCTCCGGCGCGGATCGCCGAGGTTAACTTTCCGTCAAGCGGCAGTTGCAACCCCCGTCGCGCTGAGCCATGCTGCGAAGCATCACGATTTAGAGCCGAAGCTCCATGGCCTCGATGCGCGTCATCAAGAAGTATCCGAACCGACGGCTCTACGACACCGAGATTTCGAGCTACATCACCATCGAGGACGTTCGACAGCTCATCGTCGACGGGGAGGAATTCGAGGTGCGCGACGCCCGCAGCGGCGACGACCTCACCCGCCAGGTCCTGCTCCAGATCATCGCCGAGCACGAACAGGACGGCGAGCCGGTCCTGTCCACGCAGCTGCTGAGCCAGATCATCCGCTTCTACGGCGACTCGCTGCAGGGCTTCATGGGCAGCTACCTGGAGCGGTCGATGCAGGTCTTCCTCGACCAGCAGCAGCAGTTCCGCAACCAGATGGGCGGCATCCTCGGCCAGACCCCGTGGGCGCTGATGAACCAGCTCACCGAACGTAACCTTCAGATGTGGAACGAGTTTCAGCGCAATCTGTCCGGCAGCGTCGGCCAGAGCACCACCCCGCCGCCGGGCCCGACCAAGAAGCCGGCAGGCGGCGAGCAGAAGCGCTAGCCTCTCTGATCCGTCATCCCGGCGAAGGCCGGGACCCAGGTCATACGCGTTCCGAGCAACAGCGCCGCCTTTCGGCCAGACCCGCTCGTGAACGAAGCGAGGTCGAAGCGAAAAGCCTGCAAAGTCCATGGATAGTGCCGCCATTCGGCGGGCCAACAGACCCCGCCTTCGCGGGAATGACGGCGAGATGGATTGGCGGAGAAGGAGTGCCCCTGCGCCGCGAGCCTGGGTCCCGGCCTTCGCCGGGATGACAGGCTGAAGAACGCGATCGCTGCGATGCCGCACCCGGCCATCGCCGCACCTGCCGCATCACCGCGCGGCCGTGCTCGCGCCCGCCCCCGCCCCGCAGTACTGCGCCCTGAACTGCTCGGCCTGCGGCATCAGAGATTGCAGTACCTGGATGCGGTTGGCCGGGTCCGGATGCGTCGAGGCGAACTCCGGTGGACGTTCCCCGCCCCCCAGCTGCGACATGCGCTCCCACAGCGGGATCGCCTCATGCGGGTTGTAGCAGGCCGCCGCGGCCAGCATCAGACCGACCTTGTCCGCCTGCGTCTCATGGTTGCGGCCGTACGGCAGGATGAAGCCGTACTGCGCGCCCGCGCCGAGCGCTGCCATCACCGCCTGCTGCTGTTGCGGATCCATGCCGCCGATGGCCATGCCGGCGGCCATCTGCCCCATCTGCACCAGCTTCTGCTGGGCCATGCGCTGGCTGCCGTGACGCAGCAGCGCATGGGCGATCTCGTGTCCCATCACCACCGCCATCGCATCAGCGTTCTGGGCGATGGGCAGCAGCCCGGTGTAGACGGCCATCTTGCCGCCCGGCAGACAGAACGCGTTGGCCTGCTCGGACTGGATTACCGCCACGTCCCACTGGAACGCCTGGTGGTCGGTCGGCGTCTGCTGCTGGTTCTGCGCCGCCAGCGTGGCGGTCACCTGCGGCACGCGTTCGATCAACCGCTGCGCGATCTGACGGACCTGCTGGCTCACCTGCGCATCGGCCGGCAACAGCGCGCCCTGTGCGTTCGCATCGCCGAGCACCTGCTGGAACGCCTGCGCGCCCAGCTGCACTTCCTCGTCGGCGGTGGCGCCGTAGTGCGCCTTCTCGCCGGTGTAGGGATCCACGCGCGCATTGCCGAACCACTGCCACGCTGCGTAGCCCGCGAACAGGATCAGGATCCACCAGCGAATACCGCCAAATCCACGGCGCGGCCGGCCCTGCTGAAGAGCGTCCCCGCCCAACGGGTCAATCCTCATCTGCATCCTCCTGTTCCGTCCCTGGATAGTCTGCGGCTACGTCGCGGTCCGGTTCGATGCTCAGATTTCCCGCACCACGCGGAACCCTATCCGCGCAGTCGTGTTGTTGGCGTCATTGCCCTGCCGCCAGGCCGATCGCAGTTCTTCAGGCGAACTGGCCCAGGAGCCTCCCCGTACGACTCTTGAACGGCAACCCGGGTTCAGCCAGGCCGCGCCATCGCGGGGAGCGCGACGGTAGTTGTCGTGCCAACAGTCGGCGACCCATTCGCTGACGTTGCCGGCCAGGTCGTGGAGGCCCCAGGCGTTCGGGTTGTAGCTGCCCACGCGCGTGGGGCCCCACGTGCCGTCGCCATAGCCCGCGAATGCGTTGCGCCAGCGCCGTCCGCTGGGCGAGACATCCGCGCCGCCGGTGAAGTTGCCCGATCGGGCCGGCGGCGGGCCGTCGCCCCACGGAAAGCGGCCGCGACCGCCGGCCCGCAGGGCGTATTCGAATTCCGCCTCGCTCGGCAGCCGGTAGCGCTGCCCCGTCTGTGCGGAGAGCCACTCGGCGTATGCGATCGCATCCTTCGCGCTCACGTGGATCACCGGCATGTCGTCGCGGGCCGGCTGGCCCGTGTAGTCGGACTGCCAGTCCACGTTGCCCCGACGCACCAGGTTGCCGCTGCGCTCGTCGTAAGCGGTGGAATAGCCGCGGCGCGTGGCGCGCGCGCGATGCTTCGTCGCCTGCATGAAGCGGCGGAACTCGCCGACGGTGATCTCGGTGCGCGACATCGCCAGGCCACGATCGAAACGGATGTTGCGCGCCGGGCGTTCGGAATCCTGGCCTTCGTTTTCCTCCGACCCCATGCGGAACGCGCCGTGCGGAATCACCACCAGTTGCGGCCCGCGGCCGCCGCCCTGCATCGCATCGGTGAATACCTGCCCGGGCCGGAACAGGCCGTAATGCGTCGCCAGATCGATGCGTTCGCGCAGTTCCTTCGCCGCCGGGTCACCCGCCGGCGCGATGCGCAGCAGCACGGCGAGCTGGCGCCGGGCCTCGTCTATACCGCCCTGCCGCATCAACGCCGCCACGCCCGCGTCGCGCAACGCGTTGACGCGCACGATGCGCTGCATCGCCAGCCGGCCGCGCGCGTCTTCGACGCTCGGCGCCGGCGGGCGCACCTTGGCGGCGATGGCCAGTTCGCGTTCGGCGCCGGCGTAATCGTCGCGATCGGCGGCGATCTCGGCGCGGCGGATCAGCGCGCTTTCCACGGCGGCGATGCCCTGCATCGCGCGCATGTCGCCGGGCCGCAGTTCCAGCGCCTGGCGGAAATGTGTCAGCGCTTCGTCGCGCCCGCCGTCCACGCCGAGCCGGCCGGCGTTGAGCGCTTCTTCGCCGAGGCGGTTGGCCTCCTGCGAGTCGTCCGCCCGATCCAGCCGCGCGAGGTATTCGACGATGTCCACGTTCCCCGGCGCCACGGCACGCGCGACGGCCGCGATCTCGTGCGCACGCCGCAGCGAAAGCGGATCGCGATCCAGTCCCGCGAGCGCTTCGTCGCCGCGGACGATCAGACGCTGCAGCGACTTGTCGAACCCTCTGTTGGCGGCGGCGTCCTCCGGATCGAACCGGCGCAGCGCGAAATACAGCGGGATCGCGTCGTCCGCGCCGCCGAAAAGGCGCCCACGCGCCAGCGCCTCGGCGGCCTTCTTCTTGAGCTCGGCGGCGTTCTCGTCGGTCACCTCGACCTGCGGAATGCGCCACGGCGGCACCGGTGAAACCGCCTGGTCCGCGCTGATCGTGACGATGGGCGTGCGTGCACCGCCCGCATCGTCGGACGAAGGCGAGGACGCTTCACGCGAGCATCCTGCCGCCAATGCGGTCATCAGTGCGATTGCCGCGATGCCGGCCAACAGCGGTGCGCGCAAACGTCCTCCTCGCCTCCTGGGCGGATCACGGGGCCCGGCCTTCACGGGCTGCGGTGCCGGGAGCCTCGAAAGTAGGCTATTGTCGCCCGCCCCGGCAACCGCCGACCGACCGTCCTGCACCCCGACATGCCCGCCGCCTGGATCACCGACCCCGCCGAACTGCGGGCCCGCTTCGCCACACGGCCGTCGCGCATCGGGCTGGACACCGAATTCATCCGCGAACGCACCTACTGGCCGCAACTGGCCCTGGTGCAGATCGCGCTGGAAGCGTCGGAGTCGGAACCGGACATCCTGCTGATCGATCCGCTCGCGCCCGGAATCCTTGAAGCGCTGACGCCGATCCTCGCCGACGAGTCGATCGTCAAGGTCATGCACAGCCCCAGCGAAGACCTGGTGGCGTTCAAGCACGCCTGCGGCGTCGTGCCCAAGCCCCTGTTCGATACGCAGCTGGCGGCCGCGCTGACCGGCATCGGTGGCGGGCTGGGCTATCAGAAGCTGGTCGAGCAGCTCACCGGCACCGCGCTGCAGAAGGGAGAGACGCGATCGGACTGGCTGCGTCGCCCGCTCTCGCCGTCGCAGTTGGAATACGCCGCCGATGACGTGCGCCACCTGTTCGAAATGCACGACCAGTTGGACCACCGGCTGGGGGAACTCGACCGCCGCGAATGGCTTGCCGAAGACGCCGCCCGCACGGTGTTCAATGCCGAGAACGAAGCGCCCGAGCGCTGGCCGCATGCATCCATGCGCAGTGCGCAGTTCCTCGATCGTCCGGCGCAATTGCGTCTGCTGCGCCTGCTGCGCTGGCGCGATGCGTATGCGCGCGACAACGACCGCCCGCGCAACTGGATCCTCGACAACGAACTGGCCGTCGCCCTGGCGCGCACGCCGCCCATCGACCGCGCCGGCCTGCAACGCATGCTCGATGCGCATCCCAAGTCGCCGCGCCGCCTGGCCGACGCCGTCTGGAATGCATTGACCACACCGCTCACCGACGAAGCCGACGCCCCGGAAGCGGCGCAGACAGAAAATCGCGACAAGCAGCAACTGCGCAAGCTGCAGGACGCGGTCGCCGCACGCAGCGCGGAACTGGGCCTGCCGGACGGAGTGCTGGCTTCGCGCCGCTGGCTGGAAGTGCTGATGGACCAGGGCGAGTGGCCGGACGCTCTGGTCGGCTGGCGCCGCCGCGCGTTGGAGCCCGACCTGGCGCCGCTGCTCGCCCAGGCCCGCTGAGCGGCTACATCGCCGCCAGCTCCGCCAGTCGACGCGGCTGTTCGTTCAAGAGCAGTCGCTCGCCTTCTTCGTACACCCGCGAGGCGGGGCCGACGATCGCCGGATCGGGCTCGCCGATCGCAGCCAGATCCTTCGCCGTGTAGTCGAACGTGCGCAGCACGAGCCGCATGGCATTGACGCGTGCGCGCTTCTTGTCATCGGACCGGATCACCGTCCACGGCGCATCGGGCGTGTCGGTGGAGACGAACATCGCCTCCTTCGCCCGCGTGTACTCGGACCATTTGTCGAGCGAGGCGAGGTCCACCGGCGACAGTTTCCACTGCTTGAGCGGATCCTTGCGACGCTGGGCGAAGCGGCGGTGCTGCTCCTCGCGGCTCACCGAGAACCAGAACTTGAACAAGCGCACGCCACTGCGCACCAGCATGCGCTCGAAGTTCGGGCACTGGTGGATGAATTCCAGGTACTCGTCGGTGGAACAGAACCCCATCACCCGCTCCACGCCGGCGCGGTTGTACCAGGAGCGGTCGAACAGGACGATCTCGCCCGCGGCGGGCAGGTGCTCGACGTAACGCTGGAAATACCACTGCGAGCGCTCGGTATCGCTGGGCTTTTCCAGCGCGACCACGCGGGCGCCACGCGGATTCAGGTGCTCCATGAAGCGCTTGATGGCCCCGCCCTTGCCGGCGGCGTCCCGGCCTTCGAACAGGATCACCACGCGTTGCCCCGTCTCCTTCACCCAGACCTGCCACTTCAGCAGCTCGATCTGCAGACGCCGCTTCTCGCGCTCGTAGCGACGACGCGACATGCGAGCGCCGGAGGGGATGGGGAGCATGTCCGCCGACGGTGCCTCCGAGTCGGGGGACGACGGGCCCATCCCGTCCTGCGTCAGTTCCTCGGCCGAATCCGCCATGCCCGGTCTCCTTGAAAGAAAGACCGCGATGTCATCCCCGCCCCGCCCCGCCCGCTTGACCGCGATCAATCCGCGCCTGAGCCGGAATCGCGCCTCCGCCCGGCCGGACACCCAGGACTAGCGCGCCATCCCATCGCCCGCTAAACTTTGCCCCTCGTGGGGCGGTAGCTCAGCTGGGAGAGCGTCGCGTTCGCAATGCGAAGGTCGGGAGTTCGATCCTCCTCCGCTCCACCAAGTTGACGTCCAAGGACGTTCAAAGAAGGCCGGTTAGCCTAGTTATTTCGAGGCTTCCGGCCTTTTTCGTGTCCGATGGAATCCGGAAAAATCCATCCGTATCCGTGGACTGGTGGGGGCATCTTTGGGGGCAACTGGGGTCATCCCCTAACCAGTTGCCCCCAGCGGGGCAGGAAAGCCCACAAATGCTCACCGACAAGACCATCCGCAATATCAAGCCCACCAATAGGACCCAGCGCCTCTTCGATGGAGGCGGCCTGTATCTGGAAATCTCTCCCGCCGGCGGCAAGTGGTGGCGCTGGAAGTATCGCTTCGGCGGCAAGGAGAAGCGCCTCTCCTTCGGCACCTATCCTGACACCGGTCTGGCCGATGCCCGCGAGCGCCGCGAGGCTGCGCGCAAGCTGCTGTCCGCCGGCATCGACTTCGGCGAGCACCGCAAAGCAGCCAAGGCTGCAGGTGCAACTGCCGCCGCGACCTCCTTCGAGGTAGTTGCGCGTGAGTGGTTCGCCAAGCAAAAGGCCAAGTGGGCAGACACCCACGCCGACAAGGTCATCCGCCGATTAGAGCGCGACATCTTCCCTTGGATGGGTAAGCGGCCGATTGCCGAAATCACGGCCACGGAACTATTGAAGCATCTGGAGCGCATCGAACAGCGTGGCGCCGTTGAGACAGCGCACCGCGCGCTGCAGACCTGCGGGCAGGTGTTCCGGTATGCCGTCCGCACGGAGCGCGCAGGCGGCGACCCGACGGGGGCACTCAAAGGCGCACTGACCCCGTGGCGCCCCATGCCGTTCGCCGCTGCCACTACCCCCGGTGAAGCCACCATCGTGATTCGCAAAATCGGCAGTAGTACCAGCCGGCCCATCGTGCGCAGTGCGCTGCGCCTGTCCCCTCTCATCTTTACCCGCCCCGGCGAACTTGCCCGGATGAAATGGGCGGAGCTGGATTTGGATGCGGGTCAGTGGCGCTATTTCGTCACCAAGACAAATCGCTGGCACATCGCGACCCTTTCGAAGCAGGCGGTGCATATCCTGCGCGATCTGCAGCCCCTTACAGGATGCAGCGAATATGTATTTCAAGGTGGGCGCGACCCGCGCAAGCACATGTCGGGCAACGCCATCCTGGTGGCGGCGCGACGTTGCGGTATCGAGAAGGACGAAAGCACCATCCACGGGTTCAGGCACATGGCTAGCACCCTGCTGAACGAGATGGGCCGCTGGAATCCCGACGCGATCGAGGCCGCCCTCACTCACAAGCTGCCCGGCGTGCGCGGCGTCTACAACCAAGCCCAATATCTGCACGAGCGCCGGAAGATGACACAGGCGTGGGCGGACTACATCGACCAGTTGCGCGAGGGCGAGCAGGCGCCCGGCCTAGAGCAGGCGGGTTGACCCGCATGCCGACCGAGCCGGATCAAGACTCGGAAAAAGGGGCAAGCCCCATTGTCCGAGGAGTATTTACTACGTGTCGCCTTAGCCCAAGGCCACCATTGCAAGCCTGCAATGGCGCAACCGGCCTGATGCCGGAAAGGTGACGCACATGATGTACCAAACCCTCCCCACCGCCTGCGGCTTCCTCCGCCTGCCGCAGGTGCTTTCCCTGTACCCCGTATCGAAGTCGACCTGGTGGAAGGGCGTAGCCGAAGGTCGCTACCCGAAGCCCGTGAAGCTCGGCGAACGCGCCACCGCCTGGCGGACCGAGGACATCTTTGACCTGATCGAAGCCACCACTACGAAAGACGCGGCGTGAACAGGGCACGGTGCAGCGGTCTTCCAACTGAAGGGCTGACAGGTGCGCAAACGGGCCGTGGGCTTGCGCCCACGGATCCAGGCGCTGCCGTCGGTGGCGCAGGCCCCGGACAAACGTTGGGCCACGGACCTATGGCGCTCGTCGGCGGCCGCGACGGCTGGGCCTTGATGATCGATTGCTACGCCCAGCAGTTGCTGGCTGGTCCCTGTCGCGCAGCGGCAAGGCCAGCACCACTGGCGGCCGCCTGGTCTTCACCAGCCGCAACTACACCCGGCTGGTGGGCAGCTACGGCCTGACGCAGAAATTCATCACTCCGCACTGCCCACATCAGAACGGATTGGTCGACCGTGTCATCCGCACTTCGAAACCCAGCGGCACGCAATGCGAGCCATCGGTGACTGGTACAACCACCGGCGCCCCGCATCAGGCGCTGAGGACGAAAACACCCGCTGAGGCGTATGCGTTAGTGGCTTGACCTGTGCAGGAAGTGCTGGGTCTTTACACAGCCAACGCCCTAGCCGGGTTGGCGCTGCAAAACCCGAGATGGTCATCCGACAATGGCGCGGCGTGTGCCAGTTGGGATAGATGCTGTTCTTCAGAAATCGGAGCCTACGAAACAGGCTTTACAGCAGAAAAACCAATACGCACGGGAAGAATTACCTGCAGGTAAACGTTGATTTCCGACGCGCGCGGAAAACAGAACCCCCGGGTAACAAATTACTGCCTACTGTACGTGACAGTTCCGATACGTACGTCGGAACTCCCTACTCGGGGTCGCTTACAACAAGCAGGACTGTCACATGACCAATCTCGTTCCCCGTCCCTACCGCCCGCTGGTCTCGGCTTGCGCTCAACGCGGCATCTCCCGCACCGTTGCGTTCGATCTGTCCCGCAAGGGCATGCTGGAAACGGCAACCATCGGGCGTCGTCGCTACGTCTTCCTCGACTCCCTCGACACGCTGCCGCAGCGCCTCGCTTCCCAGTCCGCGAAGGTGGCGTGATGGATGTCTTCAACTTCGCCAATGCCACATTCACCAAGTCTGATGATGGCCAGTGGATGCTGGATCGTGACTGGACAATGCACCCGGCCACGCAGATCGAAACTGAAGTGCTGTTCGCGCACTGCATGCAACTCGACCAGCTCTTGGCGCCTGTATTGCGCCACTTCATGGCGGGCAACATTCAGACTGCTGAAGGGCTGGACAACGCCAAGTTCGAGGAAGTAGTGCACTGGCTCGCGGCTGTCCGCGGCATCATGGGGCCGCCGCGCCCCTTGGGCACCGAGGAGATGCACACGGCTTCGCTCGATGCCGCCTAATGACCGCCGCAGCCGCCGACGAAGCGAGTCTTATTGCCCCCATCTGCGATGCACTCCGCAGTCAGTTGCACGTGCTGGCCACCCACCCCGACGACTACGCCGCCGAGGTCACCGTGAATGGCGCGCGCCGCGCGATGTTGTGCCTGCGCGAAGCCATGATCAAGGAGGCGCACGGTGCTGGCGCGGACAAGGAAAACCCGCCGTTTGTGGCAGCGGGCGAAAGCGCACAGATGGGAGCCGTGAAGGTGAATTCTGGCTCCTTTGGCCGGCTGCAATAGGGGCATTTTTCCTGCCATGAGCAACGAAATCTTGAGCCAGTGCTGGAAGCTGAGAATTCCGCAGACAGCGAAGTTCGTCCTGATTTCGCTTGCGGATCAGGCCGACAACGACGGCATCTGCTGGCCCTCTGTCGCCTTCATTTGCGAGCGAACGTCGCTGTGTGATCGCGCTGTTCAAAAGTCGCTCAAATGGCTTCGCGAGCACAGCGCGATCCGCATCGAAGCAAACGCTGCAGCCAAGGGGAAAAACCTCTACACGGTCACGCCGGACAATTTCACCCCTGAACCTGTTTCACCCCCGCATAAGGTTCATCCCGAACCTGATTCGCCTTCCCCCGAACGTGGTTCGCCTCCTCCCCCGAACGTGGTTCGCGAACCCCCGAACGACGTTCGGACGAACCATAAAAAACCATCAACTAACCATCAGGGACCCAAAGGCAATAGCGCACGCGCGAAGGTGGAGCTTGATGTTGCTGACCTCGTTGCCGAAGGCGTTGACGAGCAGGTGTCGATTGACTGGCTCGTCGTGCGCAAGAAGAAGAAATTGCCCCTCACAAAAACTGCATGGCTGGACGTGAAGGCAGAAGCGGTGAAGGCAGGGATTACCGCAGGCGAGGCAGTGCGAATTGCGACAAAGAAGGGCTGGGCAGGGTTCGAGGCGACTTGGAATTGGAAAGGCGCCAACACCCCTCCCGGAAGGATCACCACACAGGCCGCACACACCGGATTCGACCAAATCGACTACCAGAAGGATGCAGACGAATGGAATGCCACCAACTGAACACCATCACCCTGACGCGTACTGATACCTGCGAAATGCACGACTGCCACTTCGAAGTAACGTTCGTGCGCCATATCGATTTCTTTGACGAGGGCCAACACCTCGACGGCCCGCGCTCCGGCGGGTGCGTCGAGTGCGCCAAGGAGAAGTCCGCGAAGCTGGAAGCCGAACGCAAAGCTCGCGAGAAGCGTGAAGCTGCCAATTCTCAGCGTGAGCTCCAGTATCGCATCGATGCCTCTGGCATCCCCTCGCGCTTCCTCGAATGCAGTCTGGACAACTACGTCGCAGACCACCCCGGCCAGAAGCACGCGCTGGACGTCGCCAGCGACTACGTGGCCAACTTCGGTGAACACGTCCACTCGGGCTGCAATTTGCTCTTTACGGGAAAGCCCGGCTGCGGAAAGACTCATCTCGCCGCAGCCATCGGCATGGCCGTGATTGAGATGAAGGGCAATGTCCGCTACACCACGGTGGCCGACATGGTTCGTCGCTTCACGGACACATGGAAGCGCCACGGCGAAAGCGAGAGCGCAGCAATGAACGACCTCACGGGCGCCGACCTGCTCATTCTCGACGAGGCCGGGGTGCAGTCCGGAAGCAAAGTCGAGTTGGATTACATCACCCAAGTAATCGACGGTCGCTACCGCCAGCAGCTCCCCACGCTGGTCATCTCGAACCTGTCGATCAAGGACATCACCCCCCTCCTCGGAGACCGCTCTGTGGATCGACTCCGGGACAGCGGCAGCCAGTTGGTCGCATTTGGCTGGGAGAGCTATCGCGGTAAGAAGGGGGTGCGCAATGCAGCCTAATGATGAGGCCGCCGGCGTGATGGAGTCGCTGGACTGGTTGGAGTCCATCGCTGCGAGCAGTCCCGTCTCGACCGGCAAGCAAGATCAGGTTGGGCTGGTTCGCACCATTGGCGCGCGCATGCGTCACGCACGCGAGTTGTGCAACTTGTCCCAGTCGGCGGCCGCCAAGCGGCTCGGTTACGCGAATCCAAGCAAGCTGTCCAAGGTCGAAGCAGCCGCGGACACGAACTCGGTGCCGCTGTGGCTGATTCGCAGGGCCGCCGAGGAGTACGAGGTGAGCGTGGACTTTCTGTTCGGCTTCTCCGACGACTGGGAAACCGGCGCTCGTATGACGCAGGAGCGGGAAGTTTCGGCATGGCTGAAGGAGCAGTGGAAAGTAGCGCGGGAGCGTGATCTGTCCGTGTTGCGGATGTTGAACGACCGCCTGTTTGAAATGCGTTCCGGCGTGGCCGCAATCCATGCCGGAATTCGGGAAGCGAACATGGCGTTGGAGAAATTCGCCGACTTGAACCCTGAGTTTGCCGAGGACATGCGTGGCAGCAACAGGCTGGTGAACGCGATGACGCAAGCCTTGGCGGCCACGGAGCGGACCAAGGCAAAGCTGCGAATGGATGTCCCGATGGAGATTGCATAGTGGCCAAGTTCAAATCCCCCCTCGGCAGCATTCGCGGTAGCTCCACCGAGGCGAAGCACCGGTTCGAGACGGACCGGCGCGAGCGCGAGGCCGCCGGCAAGGCCCCTCGTAGCATCATCCTCAGCCCGAACGATGTCCGTGGCCAGTACGACGCCGGTCGCGTGCTGACGACGACACTGGGCGGCGAGCGGCGACCGCTGACTCACGAAGACCTCGCCACCTTCCGCCGGAACATGCAGACTGTCGGCAAGCTCACCGCCCCGGGCGTCACCGCCAGGCAGGTGATCGACATCGCCAGCTCTGGGCCGCTGATGACCAAGCTAGGCGATATCGGCGACCTCGGCCGCGCGCGCGAGCAGATCAAGATGGCCGCACCGGTCGCGGCAACCGTGTCGATCCAGTCGCGTCGCAGCCTGGACGTGAGGTTCTTGACCGATGCCAGCCCCGATTCCAAGGTTGCCCGCCACACCGTCATCATCCGGCTCCTCGGCTACGGCGAGCAGCTCCGCATCTTGGCCGCCGCCCCGCTTGACCCGGACAAGGCCGAGGCGGAAAAGGCCAGAACTCCGAAGCAGGCGGCGGACGCGCTGCGTAAAGGCTACTTGGCCTTCGACTGCGACTGTGAGCGTCACCGCTACTTTTTCCGCTACGTCGCCACCATCGGCGGCTTCAATGCCGGCCGTGACGAAACCGGCTACCCCAAGGTACGGAACCCGACCCTTCGCGGCATCGCCTGCAAACACGTCCTGCGCGTAATGGCGGAGCTGCAGTCGTCGGCGGGCATCCTCAGCTTCCTCGAAAAGGCCATGAGCAAAGCGCAGGCCAGCATAGAGAAGCGCGTCAGTCACGCGGCGACACAAGCGGAGGCAGATGCTGTGGCGGCCAAGCAGGCTGCAAAGCCTCGCGAAATCCTGACCACCGAACAGCGCAAGGCCATCTCCCGCGCGGCTCGGGCCCGTCGTTCAATCATCGCGGCCGCGCAGGTCGCTGCTGCTGAGAGCCCGGCCAGAAGGGTCGCTCCGGCGACCCGGCGACTCACCAGCGGGCAAAAGGATGCGGTGGCGCTCCTCGCTAAGCAGTTCGGCTTCAGTTCCGAGGAGGTGGTGCGGCGTCTGTTGGGGCAAAGCTAGGCGTGCGTATCCGGAAAACCCGGCGGGAACCCCGCATTGAGAGGCGGAAACTAGTTGCATCACACCAAGGATGCAGCCCCAATGAAGACCCTGCCGAAGATCGAAGCCGCTGAACAACTGCGACTGGCCCGCGAAACCAACGTGATCGCGGAAGTCGAAGCGCTCCGTAGCGAGATTGCCCGCAAGGTCAACCGACTGAGCCCGGCGGCCATCGTGGCGTTGGCCTGCTCGCGGTTCTCCGAAAGCACCACGGAGTTGGCTTTCGAGAACTTCCGGACTGAAGTCGTCGAATTCCTCGCCGCGCTGGAAGCGAGCAGCGAAGAACTGCGGGCCGATTTCAATGCCGAGAAGGAAAGGATCGGACCGACGCTGGAAGCCGCGACTCGCCGGCATTTCGCCATCATCGACAGGATCAAGAGCATCGATGGCCGCATCAGCGCCAACCAGCGCAACGATGCCAACAAGCGAGAGCGCCTCAGCAAGGCGGGCCTGAAGGGGGCTGAACTCGAAAGCGTCGCCCTTCCGACCGACAACTCGGCGCTGGCGGCGGAGCGCGCCGACCTCCAAGCGGAGAACGAGGCGCTGTTGGAATTCATCCGCACCAAGGACACGCGCCATCTGCCGGATGGCTTTGCCCGCGAAGTGCGCGAAGCCGCCTAACGGTTCAACGGTCGGGTCGAGAGAGCTGAATAGAACACCCGCCGCCAGTTCCTCGGCGGGGAATAGGCTCCGCGATACAACTCGCTCATTGAGGCCCGATCACCATCTACTGAGAACTCCGATGAATCCTCAGCTCGAGAACAACAACCACAATCGCGGCAACAACGGCAGGCCGAAGGGCATCCGGGGCGTCCGCGTGTTGGCGTCGCGGCACTCCCATGACTGCCTCAAGGTGCTTGTTGATGTAGCCAATAGCGAACAGGCACCGGAGGCAGATCGGGTCCGTGCTGCGGAAGTCATCCTTGCCTATGCCACGAGCCGGCCCGTGCCGAACCGGGCCAGCGGAGATGTTCATGGCGCTTGAGCTGAATATCGCCGGCGGAACCACTGCCAAAACCCTGTCTTCGAAGTGGGACGGCCTGTCGCCGCACCTGTTGGCGAAATTCTACGAGGTGTACCGGCAGGACGCCGGCGGCGAGTGGCTGGCGGACGATGGCACCATCGTAGTCGCGCCGCTCACCGACTCGAACCTTGAGGCGACACTCAACTGGCAAAGCCCGTTTGAGAACTCGGGGCCCGAGGCGAGCATGCCCGCGCTCATGGCCATGCTGCAGTCTGGGGCGATTACCCCCGTGCTGGACGCATTCGACGCCGCCGGTAAGGCCCTGCAGAAAGCCACGGGGGTTGAAGGCTATGCAGACAGCCTGATGGGCCGCGTGTCCGCCAGCGTGCGTAGCGGCGCGCGTGGCCTGGAGGGCCGTACGGGCATTACCCGTCTGAACTCCACGCAGGTGTTTTCGGGCATGCCGCCGATCAAGTTTCAGGTCACCGCGTTGTTCCGGGCATGGTCCAATCCTGTGAAAGAAGTGGAAGCCCCCTTCAACCAGCTGATGTCGTGGGCGCTCCCGGAGAAGTTGAGCGAAATGGGGCCGATCCTGTCTCGTGCGGTGGACTACGCCGTGGGCGGACCGACCTCCATGACCGACGTGCTGGCGCCGTCGAAGGCGCCGACGAAGATCGGCATGACCTACAAAGGCAAGACCTACTCGCCGCTGGTGATCGAGTCGATTGGCCAGCCGATCGATTCCCCTGTCGATAGCAGCGGCCGATTTGTTGAGCTGCTGGTGCCGATGACCCTCTGCACGCTGGCCGCGCTGGACCGTCAGGACTGGAAGCGCATCGGGTCGCTGTAGAGATTGGAATCTAGGAGATACCGAATGACCTGTGAAGCCACTTTGCCATCCCCTGAAGTTGTGCAGGCACTTGCGTTGCTCCACGAAGAGTTGGCGGTCGCCCGATTCAGGCTCCTCGGTACCGCCGAGCGTATCGGCGACACGACGTTCCTTCACCTTGTCCGACTCGGGTATTCGATCCCAGCGCCTCACAAGGACGCGATGGCTCAGATTGAGTCTGACCGCGCGGCTATCCGGCTCGCCATGGAGCGTGATCAAGGCGAGGTTCAAGAGGTTGTCGAGCACCTGTTCCCGAACCGCCCTGTTACTCGCCACTGAGTACCCTGTGATAGCAATGACCACCAAAAAGAAGCCGCCCCGCAGAAAGCCCGCCAACCCGCCGCGCAAGGCCGGAGCCGGTCGCCCGACCAAGTACCAGCCCACTTACGCCGACCAGGCCCGAAAGCTAGCCCTGCTCGGTATGACGGACAAGGAAATGGGCGACTTCTTCGGCGTGGCCGAATCCACATTGCACCTGTGGAAGAAGGAGCATCCGGAATTTTCGGAGTCCCTAAAGGCTGGCAAGAATGGCGCTGACATCGGCGTCGCCACGTCCCTGTATCACTCGGCGCTCGGCGGTGGCACGGTCACCGAGGTAAAGGAAGAAATGGATGCCGAGGGGAACGTCATCACCAAGAAGACGGTGAAGCAGCTCGCGGCGAACGTGACCGCGCAGATCTTCTGGCTGAAGAACCGCCAGCCGCTGAAGTGGCGGGACAAGGTGGTTCTGGAGGACGAGACGCCAGCAGAGACGCTCACAGCGACCGCCGACAAGTTCTTCGTACTCATGGCAGCGGCGCGCGAGCGGCAGCAGGCGGTTCTGACGGAGCGCGGCCTGCTTGACCCGCGTGATGAGAACTGAGGGGGGCATGCCAAGGCTCGCATGCAGACGCATGGCAGCTCCCGGCGGCGCTGACCGAAGCTGGTGGCGCATGCCAGCAGGTTCGCCAACAGATTTCTACCGCCGCCCAGATCAGGACAAATACAGCCCTTACCAGAAATGAACCGCAATGTCCCGCAATTAATTCGAAGAGAAATTGCGGGACTTTGCAGGAAGCAGCCCCCCACACTTGTTCGCGCCGAATTGGTACCTCAAGTGCCACTGCAGGCGATTCTTCTGCCGCGCAGCGGCTGCCACCATTTTCATCACTCACAGGGGATCATCGCATGACCAAGAAGCCCATCCAGAACACCATACGACCCGTCGCCGACCCCGCCGCCAATTCCGGCCTCAACGTATTCTCCGGCTTCGACGTTGTACTAGAAGCCATGCTTGAAGATCACAACGGAATCAACATGCAGATCATCGCCATCGCGAGGCTGGCGAAGCATGCGCTGGACAGCGATATGAGTAGCGCTACGGACGATGCCGGCCATGCCTTCGATGCGATCAGCCGGCTCGCATCCTTGGCCAACGCCAAGCTCGACCTCGCCTTGAGCGAAATCGGCGATTCCCAGCTCCGTGATGCGGCCTAACTGTCATTTACACCCGTAACGAGACGGCCCCACTTTTGGGGCCGTTTTCCTTTCCGGCGCCAAAGCACCCTCCGTTGGACAGAACGAACTAGAATCACCCTTGTCCGGCGGCGAGGCGAATTCTCATCCTCGCCCCTTGGGGCGGGCAATGTCCATCGTCGTGCCCGCGCCGGCTTTTGCGATCATGTCCGCCGCGCGCGGATGGCTTGTTCAGGCAAGAATGCTCCGATCTGTTACGACGCTCCACGACTTGCGGATCGTCAACGCTGCCACGGAGTGCTAATGCCTCGGCCTTCGTAAGGCTCGCAGATGCCGGTAGTCCATCATGAACTCACGGCAGACTTGGATCGGCACCTTCCAGCGCGGCGAACAGCGCCTGGAGGTGCAGGGCATCTCGAATAGCATCCCAACCGCTTACGAGCGGCTCGTCGGCTTATCCTGACTCGTACCGCCGACGGTGAGCCGGATTCATCGTCTGATCCTGCCACTTGCAGTGAGGGCACCAGTGGCCTTGCAGCACGATGCTAGGCGCCGTCGACCAGACGTGTCCCCGATGGCACTGCCACTGCAGGTGGTCCGCGTTAGACACATAGATCTCCGACAAACAGCGGCCACCGCGAGACTCGGCCAACCGACGCATCGGCTCTATGCCCAGACGCCGGCCTTCTTGATGGCAGGATTTGCACCAACGACCGCGTAGCACGTCCCGTCCTAAGACTTCCCACTCGTGTCCCCGCCGGCAGCGGAACCGGTACCTGGTGTTAACGCCGCGGTAGGTGTCGGAAAGGCACACCCCACCCTTCGCCGCCGCTATCGCACGCAGCTCTCTAAGCCGCCCCGCTTCTAGATTGGTTGTGCTCGAATACCCCAGCTGCGCCGTAACCCGACGCTCGGTCGCGCACCGTTGGCACCAACGACCTTGCGTCAGGACATTCTGCATTTGGGTGTTCCACTCGTGCCCCTGCGCACATCGAAAGCGGTAGGCGATGGTGTAACCGCGGTACTCCGCGGACAGGCATTCACCCCCGTTGGCGACCGCCGCCGCTTGAAGCCGCTGCAGACGCAACGCGCCGGTTGCCCGATGCCGCTCAGCCGCACGCTGCCGCTTGGCTTCCGCCGTTCGTGCGTCGCCACAGCGAGGACACCAACGGTCGTTGTAGAGCGTGTTACTGGCGCTGGACTCCCATTCGTGTCCATGCGCGCAGCGATAACGGTACTTGGCCTTGAGGCCACGATATTCGGTTGACAGGCACACCCCGCCTTTCGTAGCAGCCGCAGCGCACAGTTCTCCTAAACGGTCCGGCCTCATCCCTAACGCCGTAAGCCAACGCCGGTGCGGGCCCGACGACGAGAAAGGCCGGAAGTATCGGGCCGGGGCGGCCATGTCGACCATGCCTTACCGCAGCCGTACCGATTGCTGCACGCATGGAACGTGCGCTCAGTCTTCGGGTTGTAACGGACCAGCACTACGCCTTGTTCGCAATGCGGGCACTCCGGTGGCAGCTCCTGGCTGCCGTTAAACAGCACCGATCCGTCACGGTGCTCGCGCAGCAGCTCAATCGCATACGGAGAGGGGTACTTGCTCTGGGTCAACAACACCGCCTGCCGCTTGGCGCGCGTCAGTGCGACATAGAACAAGCGCCGCTCCTCTGCGTCCGTCACGCCCTCCTTCGCCGGCAGCACCATCTCCAGCAGTGGATCGTCCTCGCGCTCGCTGGGGAAACAGAAGAAATCGTGCTCGACCCGATATAGCCCTACGACCAGCACGTAGTCCGCCTGCAATCCCTTGGCACTGTGCATCGTGTGATATAGCGTCGCGCGCTTGTTCCGCGTGATCAACGTCAGGCGATCGCCCCAACGGGCGTTGAGCGCGTCGACCTGGTCACTGCCCAGACCCGCGATCCGCTTTTCGCCATAACGACCCAAGACAAACACCGCTGGTTTGTCGCCCACCGGATGACGTTCAACCCACTGCAGAAGCGTGTCCTCGACCATTGGCACGAGGTCAGCGTCCGCGCTGTAGCTGCGCACATCGATGACACCCATTCGGGCTTGATCCTGTGCGCGCACATCCTTCACCAGTTGGGTGGGGTTCTTCAGCACGAACTGTCGGGTGATGTCGGCAATGCCCTGGTTGGTGCGGAACGTCTGGGTCAAGTCGCAACGCCGATCACCGCCCGCGCGGCGGTTGAACGCCGGGCCGAACTGGTTGAACAAGATCAGGTCCGAACCGGCGAAGCGGTTGATCGCCTGCCAGTCGTCTCCGACGGCAAACAGATGGCTATCGGGCCGGTTCGCCAGAAGCGTTCGCACCATCTCGCCCCGTCCCGGTGCCGTGTCCTGAAACTCATCGACCAGGATGAAGCGGTATGGACGCGCCGCCTCCGGCTCTTTCAGGTAGGCCAAGGCGCGACGAATCATCTCGTCGTAGTCGATCTGGCGATCTTCCCGCAGCAACTCGTTCACGGCCTCGGCAACCGGCCACGCCACATCGAGGAACAAGCGTGCCCGTGCCGGCTCCGGTTGGCGGACCAGCCGCGCTTCCAGCGTGGCGCGGTCCCAGCCGTTCAGGCGGACCTGCGAGACCGCCCGCCCCACGATGTCGTCATCGACGGATATACCAATCTGCTTTAGACGGGCCTCGACTTCGCTGGCGGGACGCGCCCGGAACTCGACGCCCAACTCGTGCAGGCACTGGGCGAGCTTCGCGAACAAGATGCCATTGCGGTATTGCGCACTGGTCGTCCAGAAATGGCGGGCATCCAGCTTCGACAGGGCCGCCTGCTTGACTTTGGCCTGCTCCGCATAGCCCTGCGGATCGTTGAAGAAGCTCGGCGCGTGCCCGTCGGCGTTGAGCGCAAAGTGCTCGTGGACGATGCGGACTTCGCCCGCGCCGGCGCGAATGCGATAGGTGAAGTCCGGAAGCCATGTCGCATCCGGACCAAGCAGAGCCGCGCCCTCTGGGAAAGGGGTCTCGTACTCGAACTCTACGCCCATCAGGTATAGCCAGTTCGCGATGGCGACTTCTTCAAACGAGCGCACCGGCTTGGCGCAACCCAGCGTGAGAATGCCGTCCCGCTGCCCGCGTTGCTGCCAGATCCCGCGCAGGTATTCGAGGTACTCGGCTTCGCTGTTGAAACGCGATTCGGCCGGCTGCGGGAAGCGCAGCACCGCCTGTAGCAGCCACCACTTCCCGGCGAAGGTCGGGTCGCGTTGGCAGCGTTCGATGGCTCGGCGCAGACGCTGGCGGTTGTCCTGCTCCTTCGACACGGGCGGCCTTCGTCCCTCATGCTGCCGGATGACGTCCAGACCGAGCGAATGAAATGTGCGCGACTCGATCGTCGCGCCCTGACTCAACCATTGCGCGAAGCGGTGTTTGATATCCGCATCGATTGGGCACTCGGGCGCCGTCATTGCCGTCAGGCGCTGGACCATGCGCTGACCGATCTCCTTCGCCGCCTTCTCGTTGAAAGCCAGGCACAGAATTTCGTCCGGTGCGGCCAAGCCCTTGGCCAGCAAGTAGGCGACCTTGCCGACGAGGGTCGAGGTCTTGCCCGATCCCGCCGCGGCCACGAGCAGGGTGTTCTCCTCCAGCGTGATCGCAGCCTTGCCCTGCTCCTCGGTCAGCGGCCGTTCCTCGCATTGCGCGAAGAACGGCTGCCAGCGCCGCCACTCGTTATCGACAAAGCGGCTGTTGTGCTTCTCCAACACCTGCGCGGGCAACCGCGCGATGGTTGACAGCGGCTCGATAAACACACGCAGGCGGGCCGCTTCTTCGAAGCGATCGACGTGGGGTGACTTCAGCCGTTCCCGGGCATCGGCAACGCGGTCGGTGTGCGGACGCAGTCGCTCGCTGATTCGTTCCCGATCCCGCGCCGCCAGGTAGCGCGGCGGATTAAGTTCCTTCCGCAGCGCACTCCACAACGGCTCCAGTGTTTGTAGGTGTTCCTGCAGTTCCCGCCGCAATCGCGCCAGCGCTGCCTGGCGTCGCTGTTCGATCTGTTCCACCAAAACGGCGGCATCGGCATGGCGCAAGCCGCGCAACACCGTGCGCGCCTCACCGCGCTCGAACAAGCGGACACAGGGGAAGCACCAGCCCCGTTCAACAGCGACCGTCAGATCCAGCGCTGGGAGCGTGTATTGGCGGTCGGCCGTCGTGATCTGGAGTTGATCGATCCGAGACCACTGCAGAGCCCATCGGTCACTGAGTCCGACCAAGGTGGCGAACCAGTGAGGAACTGTCTCATTCAATCAGCACCTATGGCGAGACTTTTACTTCGAAACCAAATCCTGCTTCTGAAATGACCGCGGAGGCAGCTGCAACAAACTCTTTCGCAATCCCGCCCAGCTCGTATTTCGCTAGCAGCTGAATTAGTGGCTTTTTTCCCCACCGCAGCGGGGAAAGCCACAACCATCTCCCCGCTCTCGATAAAGGCCAGATAGCGATTGATCTTTTCCTGCAGGAGAAGCAAGTGCTGCTCATCCTCGCCACTTTCCCACGGCAAGTGATCTGCTATTCCCAGAACGACAATCCCCGCATCAGTCAGCGGACTGCCGATCATGTCCACCTTGTCACTTTCTAGAATTGACATATCGCTTAATCAGATTTTGGCTCGCCTTTCGGCTTAGGTGGACGAACAATTTCAACCTTGGTTGGAGGAATTGCTGTGCCCCCAGCAAATCCAGGCTTTCCCTTGCCGACGATGGTAGCGCCACTCGACTAGATCTCAGGAAATGCAGCGCGCTGATTCCTCGTCAGTGGCGCCATTTCGGATGCCTTACATTCACGGCAAAACAATATTGCCATCTTTGCTCGAAGCGATGGCACGCGATCCGACGCTCGACGAGGCCCAGATCACCGTGGCGATGACGCAGGTCGACCAAATCTGGGCGCAGCTGTTTCCGGCCGAGCAGCAGCGGCTAGTGCGGTTGCTAATCGAACGGGTCGTTGTCAGTCCGACAGCCTGGACCTGCGCTTGCGCCCGTGTGGTCTGCGGGGGTCTGGCCGCTGAGTTCCGCCCCACCGCATAGCGGCACGCCGCATGAGCCGGGCCACGTTGCAGACCGCCGGTCCTGCGGTGCTGGCTGACGGCGGCCTGCCCCTGTCGGTGCCCATTACCCTGACCCGGCGCAGCCAGCGCCGCCAGATGGCGCCGAACCCGGCGAACGAGTCGACTACGCGCCAGGCGACGTCCCTTCAGCTGGCACTGGCGCGGGCACACCTGTGGCTGCGGATGCTGGAAACCGGCGAGGCCGCCGCCATCCTCGACATCGCCGTACGCGAAGGCGAAGACCGCAGTTACGTCAGGCGCCATGCTCAACCTGACCCTGCTGGCGCCGGACCTCGTCGCGGCCATCCTCGACGACACGCTACCGGAGGCGGGGCGGCTGCACGACCTGGCGATCAATCCGCCGGTGCAATGGGACGAACAACGGGCGTGTCTCAGTCCGCATCCCACTTCAAGAGAGATGCGGACTGACGAACACACAAAACGCCCCCGCGTACTACCAGCGGTAGTTCACACCCACCTGACCACCGACATCGCGGTAGCCGTCGGCACCGGCCTGCAAGCCTAACTGGCCCCAGCCGGTCCATCCGCCGCCGAGCTGCGCCTGCGCGCCCAACTTCAGCTCGTAGCGGTCACGCGGCAGATCCAGAATTAGCGTAGTGCCGTCGAAGGCCATGACGTTCTTGTCACTGTCGTGCCACCAGTTGACGCTGACGAACGGCTGCACGAGGTTGCCCGCGTCGCTACTGGCATGGCCGTAGAACCGCACACCCAGACGGCTTGTCAGGCCACCGGCTTGTATGTCCTCGACCACGGTGCCGTTGCGCTCACGGTGCGTCTGCGCCGAGTAATCAGTAAAGATCGCCTGCACCTGCGGCTCGATGTACAGATCGGTCTTGCCACCCTGCGACAACGCGAACGCATAACCCGCCTCCAGCGAGGCAGCCCAACTCGTGGCGTCGTAACGCTCTTCATCCAAGTAGTCACCCAACACACTGTGGTCGTAGCGACCGTACTGCAGCCAACCGTCGACATACAGCCCGGCCGGCGCGCTGGCAGTGGCGAACCAGGTGCCGTACATGCCCAGGTTGTAGCCCTTGACCTTGCCCTTGGCGCGGGCATCAACACCGCGGGCGTTGGAGTCGACATGCGTGTCGGCGCGGCCGGTACCGCCCATCAGGCCGAGATGGAAACGGCTATCGCCGGTCCACAGGGCCATTTCGCCACCGAGTTGGACCACGGAGGTGTCGGTGCCGACATTGAGCTGGTCGAAGCCAGCCTGGCCGTCCATCTGGTTACGCACCACGCGCACCCAGCCGGCCGCAGCGCGGTCGTCGCCACCATGGGCAAAGGTCGGTTCGCCCATGCGGTCATGCATGACGTGCTGGAACATGCCAACGGCGGCAGCTTGGTTGGCCAGATAGGCTCCGGTTTCCGGGCGGTAAAGCGGTACCGCAGTCGGATCAGCGTTCGGCGCTGGCTGCGGACTTGGTGCGGGCGTTGGCTGCGGACCTGGAGTGGGCACGGGTTGCGGATCGGGTGTCGGAACTGGAACGGTGGTCGCTTGCGAACGCAGATACCAGTCGCCGTCGTTCGGATCGACAACGCCGCCCTTGTGCAGCAGGTATTCGTAAGCACCGCCCACCGCACGGCCGTTCAGCGCGAACGTGCCATTGGATGCGCCGTCTACCCGTACTACCTGGATGCCGTTGACAGTCTGCGCACCGGCGCCGCCTACGTTGTTGACCGTGACCGCGGTATCGCCAGAGGTGGCGCCCTTCACAACCAGCCTATCGGTTTGTGAATTGTCATCGCCCAGTTCGGTGTTGAGCGTCAATGTGCCGCCACTACTGGCGTAGTCGCCGTCGACCGTAATGGACTTGAAACCTCGCCCGATGGGTGTAGCGAAGGCAATCGCGCCTGCCGAGGTCAGTGAATTGACATCGGAGTAACCCGTGACGGTCCATGCACTGGAAGAGTCCAGCGACACGGCGTCGCCATTGGTGATCTTGCCCGTAAGGGTCGAACGATTCGCGAGCGCAAGATTCAGAGAGCCGGAGCTTGCCCGCAGATCACCGACCAGATCCACCTGATCCGTTGTCACGGATAACGTAATCGGTTCGGGGTTGATGCCGACGTAGATCAACTCGTTATTGCCGCCACTCAACTTTACGCCGTCGCGCAGATGCAACTCGTTAGTATCGGCCATTGCCAGGACGGCTGCGTGTCCCGAAGAAGCCAAGCTACCGCCCGAAACAGTCGCCCGATTGAGCGTAGTGCGACCCGTAATCTTGACCCCAGTACCCATGCTAAGGGCATTACCTGCTGCCTCAACCGTGGTTCGGGCCAGCTCCAGAGTTCCACCGATACTAACTTCGACTCCTTGCTCGAGACCTCCAGCCTTGATCTTGGAATCTGTTGCCACAAGCGTAGCCCCATGGACCTCGATTCCCCGTCCATTTGATGCGACCGAAGTTTGATCCAAGTGAACTTCGCCCGCGTAATCGGCATGGATACCCACATAAGCACCCTGAATCTGTGAGTTTGCAATGTTGATCCGACCGCCCTTCGCGGTAGCGCCTGCGCGGCCACTTACCGTTGCATCATCCACGTCAATCAAGCTGCCACTGCCGTCAGAGAGCAACGCATTGTTGGAGCCTGCAGCGACGGTCGTTCCGTTGCGCAAGGTGACCGCTCCACCATATTCAGCCTTGACGCCCCACCCATCGACACGTGAACCCGACAGTTCGACCAGACCTTGATTTCCGGACACCACGGTCAGGCCACTCGACGACGATAGCGTCGAATCAGAAAGGGAAACTCGACCACCGCGGTTGGCAATGACGGCATTTGCTGACGGACCACCCGTAGTCGCAGTCACACCTGAGCCTTGAATGATGCTGTTAGTACCTTCAGCTCCCAAAGCGGTTCCGGATGACGAAACGGTTCCACCATACGCCGTGCCGGTGTCATAGGCACCCGAAGCCGTCTGGGTAGTGCCATCCGTGACAATCAGCTGCGCTGCGTGCGCGCTTGAACTCAATAGGCTACCAGCCAATGCCGCACCGATCGCCAACGCCAAAGTACCGCACGAGAACTCCTTGTGGTTCATGCTTATCTTCCTGTTTCAAAAAAATGGGCCAGCCTCACCTCGATCCAAGGAAGTGAGAAAAGTATCGAGTCCACACGACCTGAATCACGGCGCCAACGCAACGTCAGAGCGATCTCTAGGTCGATGGAAATTTGCTTGCAGCTAACGTCAGCGCACCATTTCCGTACGAACATACGCGCACGTGGCATCAGCGCCAGGCCATGTCCAGACGCCAGCGTGGGTTGTCAGCACTTGGGAGCCGATTGAACCGGCACGGGTTCCAGGCGCGTCGTACCGCCTTCATCCACCAGCTGATTGACCGAGAGCTGACAGGCCCGGCCCTGCCACGAAAAGCCGACTTCGTAGTCGCGTCCTGCTTCCGGTGTGAACGAAATTGCGCCACTGCATGAGGCGCTGGGGCCGGAGTACCTGACGTTGCCTACGGTGTAGAACGACGAAACATCCTGATAGCCCAGGCGCAAGCTCGTGGGGATGCCCGCCGGAATGGCGTACTCGCGAAAATATGCCTTCGATGCAATGCCATTCATCTGCGACAGATTACGGGTCGACTCGGTGTCCGGCATACCGAGCGACACATTAGACACTGCGCCAAAAAGCGAACCAAATGCGCTGCCCAAGCTTCCGGAGACCCGCTCACCATGACCCTTGATGCACGCCTTGCCTGCATGGAGCTGCGCAATGGCTCCGTTCTGGCCGAAGATGCGGATTCGGCTCTCGCCATCTGGTTTGGCTGGATTGGACGCTGCATGGCTTCCGCAAGCAAAATTCATCAAGACGACGCCAATAAAAGTGGTGAATCGCATAAGCACTCCATTCGAAAAAAGAAGCGGAACGACACCACCGCCCGGATGGCCGCACCTGATACCGCACCCGAGAGCCTCCGCTCGGCTGCGTAGACCTTCACCGCACCTCGGATCACCCTCCTCGTAGTACCGAAATCCCTTTCGATTCATGCATGCTTCGTATGCATCGGATCGAAGTCAGCGATTTCGAGGCAGCTTATGAGGTGCTCCACTGAGCAACGTTGTACATGAACATTCCTAGCGCACCCAAGGTTATGTAGGTCTCTCGTTTGGAAAGTGGAAAGAAACTAATGAGACGCCAAAGGAAGACGAGCGTCAGGACCAGCGTTATAAGTAGGGTCGGTACAAACAAGAACTCATTAACCGAGTGAATGCCGCCCAAAACGCTTCTGTGCCAGCCAGAGGCTGTGAATGGATTCGTAAACGTGTTCAGCAGGATGATGGCAAACCAAAAGAGTCCGCACGCCACCCAAAGGGACAGATAAAGTCGTTTCTTCATCTCAGCGACCTCCACTTGCCGGCACTTGGGGTTTCATCGGAATAGTCGGCTGTCCGAGTATCTTTTTGGAGACGGAGTCAATGGAACCACTTACGGGGGATCTGATCGGGATCATTTCCAACCTTCCGGACGCCCCCTGATGGACGCCGTATATTTCGCGGAGCGTTGGGTTTGCAGTGTTGCCAGGCGTTCTCCTCCCGCAATAGTCCAAAGACTCACAACCGTTTACTGGTGAGTTCACCAGCCCACCTGCATCATTTCCACCCGCACGTCGTACGGCGTTTGCTAGCGCGGCCTTTTGCTCTTCGCCAGTTGCCATGGCAGACACAGCGTTTGCTAGCGCATCAACATTTCCGTCATTTCGCTCGCCGGATGCTGTCGTTGCGGCTGAATAAAGTGCCTTCGTGTAGTTCGCGTAGGCTACGGGATTTCGATCTGGCTCATCTGGATGAGTCCAGTCCAACAAATGACCAGCACCGCTTGGATAGTGCTTCCCGTCAGTGACGTGTGCGAACGAATCACCGAACGCATGCAGGATCGTTTGAATCCTCGAATCAGAAAGGATCCCTGCTTTCGCCACTGGATCATTCTCATATTGCTTCAACACAGTCAAAATAGCTTGAACCTGATTGGTGAGCTGCTCTTGCTTGGCTGCGATCTTCGCAGGATCAGTCTCTCCGTCGAGAAGATGTTCGGACTGCTGATGTCCTGACGGAAGCATGCCAAGAAGAACATTTTCTAGCGTGATGGCATTTCGCTTGTCGGTGTCCGGTGACCACGCGGCCAATGCAATTGCCTTCGCATCCTGCTCCGAGAACCCCGCCAGATACAGCACCGTCGCCATGGTCGAGTAATGCCCGACCTCTCCCCAATTGTTGTTCGCCGCGTTCTGCGCCGCCGAGGCGGCGTTGATCATCGTGCTGACGTCGTTGCGCAGCGATCCCAGCGCCGCACCACCGACGCCGACAATCGCGCTGATGGTTTCCTTCTCGTCTGCCGTCAGATCCTTCGCCTCCTTTCCATACAGGTACTTGGCGAGTGCGGGCGCCGCAGCCTCGGCACCCGCCGCCGCCAGTCCACCAATTAGGGCGCTGTCTCCGCCAGATCCCACCACTACGGCGCCGAGCAGCGCGTGGGTCAGCAGGTGCGTGGCGCTTCCTTCCTCGGGCCGATTACCGTTATCCACGTCGTTCCTGGCGGCGTTCTTCTTGAATTCCTGGCCGATCAGGTAGGACGCTCCAGGCGCCAGCGTGGCAGTAGCGATGCCACCCACACCATCGGCGGGACTGGCCAGGCTGGCTCCTATCATGTTGACCAACACGTTGACCTTCTGCAGCCGCTCGATGTCCTTCTGGGCATCGATGCCCTCCATCGTCAACGCCGCCACCTGCTCCTTCGTGGGGGGATTCTCCTTGTCGCTGAGAGCAGCCACCGCAGCCTCCTTGCGCTTCCGGGCGTCGTCAATGGAGGCGTTGATCTCGCTGCGCACGCCCTGCTGGGTGCGGTCGAACGACTGTGTGACCTGCACCTGCAGGTCCAGTTCCTTCTGCACTTCGGCGGCGTCGAAACGATTCACTAGCGCACCGCTGTTCGTCGCCACTGTGTCGGTGGTCGTCGCCGTGGCAACCTCGGCCTTGATCTGGTCCACGGTCTTGCCCGTGGCGGCCTGACCGGCTGCGTCCGTGATGGTGATGTTCTTCGTATTGATGCCGCTGTGGGTGGTACTGCGCTGGTGGTCGTCGTCCTGACCAAAGCCGACCGATTTGCTGGCGGTGGTGCCGCCGGCCTTGCCATCCTGCGAGCCCATCGCCATCTGGTGCTCGCCGCGCTCACCGCTGCCGTTGACGCCGGCCGAGCCGCTCAGGCCGAACGCCTCGCCCTCGTAGTCGGCGTGGTTTTCGATGTCGGCGATCTGCAGCGTGCCGGTGCTGAAGCTGTTGCGACCTGCCGCTTCGGCCGCCTCGGTACTGGTGATGATGCCGCCCTTCAGCTCGGTCTTGTCCTTCACGTTGACACTGTAGCCACGGTCGCCGGCCAGGATGCCGCTCTGCTCGTTGACGCTGGCATAGTCCGAGTTGACCTTCGACTGGTTGTAGCTGGCACTGACCGAGGCACCGTAACCCACGGTCACCTGGGCGCTGGCGTCCATCTGCTTGCTGTCATAGGTCTGCGTGTCCTGCAGGCTCTCGATGACCAGGTTCTTCACGTCCACATCGACGCGCTCACCGGTGAGCTGGCCGCCGCTCAGGGTCAACGTACCGCCACTGTTGACCGTCGTCGTGCCGCCGCTGCCGACGTGCGAGTTGGTGTGGGTGACCGTGGTGCCGTCGCTGTGGCCCTTGCCGACGTTGCCACCCGCCGTCACGCCCGCGGCGAACCCATCCTTGCCATACGACACTGCCACACCCGCGTTCCACCCGCTGGAACTGTTGGTGCTGTGCAGCTCGTAAGTGTTCTGGGCCGCGACGATGTCGATGTTGCCCTCGGCATCCAGCAGTGTGCTGTCGCGGCCATAGACGTCCGAACCGGAGATGCGGATGGTCGAGTCTTCCCCCGCCCCCGTGGCGACGATGGCGACGTTCTTGCCGTTGATGTTGCTGCCGACCACTTCGCGACTGGTCGCGTTGGTCTCGCTTTCGGACTGCTGCTCACCGTAGGTGATGGATGCGCTGGCCGCCGTGCCACCGTTCTGCACCACGTCCTTCGCCGCACCCGCGGCCTGGTAGGCGTTATAGGCCGTATTAGCCGCGGCCATGGCGTTGACGCGACCGTCCTTGCTCTCACCCATGGTGCGGGACGACTCGTAAGCACCGGTCGCGGCATCCAGCGCCGGGGCGGAGACGGCGACGGTCACGCCGCTCTGCTTGAATTTGGTCTTCTCCTGCGTGGTGGAGGTGCTGTAGTCCTCCTCGATGTTCACCGACTTGCCGAGCAGAGTGACGTTGCCTTCTGGCGACGAGACGGTTGAGCCTTGGATGTGCAGGGCACCGTCCTTCGCCACCAGGGTGGTGTCGCCGCCCAGGCTGCCGACCATGCTGCCCACCGCGTACGTGCTGACCTCGTTCGATTCGGTCGTCGTGCTGCGCTTGCCGGCGGTGATACTGGCGCCGCCATCGCTGAACACACCGCTTTCGTCCTTCTGGTGGAAGCGGCTCTCGCTGCGCGTGTCGTGCCCCGCCTCCACCGTGAGGTTTTCCTTCGCGATCAGCGTTGTGCCGGCATCGGACACCACGTTGCTGCCGGTGACGGTGATGTTCTGCCCCTGGATGCCGACGGTCTTGCCGCTGAAGGTGCTGCCCTGGACGAACGTCTCGTCCACGCTGTTGCTCTGCAGCGTCGTGCTGCTGCCAAAGGTGTGGTCGCTCGTGGACTTGTGGCTTTCGCTGCGGTTCGCGGTCGCCACGCCATGCGTGATGTTCACATTGCCTTCGGCGACGGCGGTCACCGCGCCATGGTCGCTGGTGACCGTCGCGGCCCGGGCGTTGATGTCGCCGCCGGCCTGCAGCAGGGCATCGCCCGACGCGTGGATGGTGGTGCCCACCTCCTGGGTATAACCGTGGCGCACGTAGTTGTCGGCGTCGGCCGCGCTGTTGTTCTGCTCACCCACGGTGACGGTGTTCAGGTTGACGTTGCGGCCGGCGACCACGGCGGTCTGCCCACTGGCACCGGCGTTGACCACCTGCGCCGCGGTCAGGTTGGTATCGCGTCCGGCCGCCACCAGCAGCGTGCCGCCCGGGTTGGTGACGTACAGTCCGGCCACGCGGTCGATGGTGGTGTTGCTGTAACTGTTGGCGCCGATCTGCGTGGACCACGAGTTCGTCGTGCTCACGACATTCACGTCGCGGCCGGCCGTTGCCACAAGGGCTCGGTTTGCGTCGATCACGCCGCCGATGTTGTCCAGATCGGTGCGGGCATGCAGCGCGACCGTGTCGCCGGTGATGCGCCCGCCCAGATTGCGCAGGTTCTCGCCGGTCAGCTGCACCGCCGTGCGACCGGCGATGGTGCCGGAATTGACCAGATCGCCCTTCAGGTCGAGGTCGATCGTATCGGCCGAGATCAGCGTGCCATTGCCGCTCAAATCGCCCGGCTTGACCCGAACGTACACCTGCGGCACCAGGGCGGTGGCGGAGGTGCCGTCCGGCAGCGTCACCGTTTGCTCGACCAGCCACACGATGTCGCTGGTCAGCTGCGCCATCTGTTCGGCGGTCAGGGCAACACCCGGGCGCAGGTTCCACTTCTGCGCGAACGTGGCGCCGTTGTCCAACAGGGCGCGGTACTGCGCTTCGTCCGAAGCGTAGCCATCGAGGAAACGGCGACCGGTCAGCTGCCCAATCTGCTCGCGCACCAGGCGCTGCTCGTAGTAGCCGTCGCCCAGGCGCTTGTGCATGTTCGCCGGATCCTGGCCCAACAGGCCCAGCAGGTAGTCCGAGGACAGCCAGTTGCGGTAGTTGGCAAAGGCCGGATCGGTTTCGATCAGGTAGCCGCTGGCGCCCGGGGCGGATCGGAACAGGCTGCTGTCGGGCCAGTGGGTGTCGGCTCCGATCGTGCGCACCGTCGCCGGTAGGAACGAAAGCGCCTTGTCGCCGGCATCGACCGTCATGCCGTCGGTCACCACCTCCCCTTGTGGCACGTCCTGGTTATTGGCCGCCTCAGGCGTGTCGCTGATGACGGCCACGGTCTGCCCGACTTCCGTCACCTGACGATTGCCCGCGCCACTGGACGTGCCAGCCGCGCCGCTCGCCGCGCCGCCCACGGTGCCGGTGCTGCGCTCGCCCGCACCGTTGCCGCTCGGATCGATGCCGCCCAGGTTCTGCTTCACCTCCGCGACCGGCAGCGTAATCGTGCTGTTGACCTGCTGCTGGTAGGGCCCCTGATCCTCCCAGATGCGGCGCTTGTTCGAGCCCGATCCCAGGTCATAGGTGAACCGCTTCGCACCGGTGTCGGTCACCGTGCGCTGACCCTCGGCCGCGACGTTGCGCAGCGCGCCGATCGCCCCGGTGATCGCGCCGCCGACCAGGATCTGGCTCTTGTCGTTGACGAACTCGCCGCCGTCCAGGTGCAGGTTGCCGCCCACCGAGACCTTGCCCGGGTCGCTCGACACCACCTGCGATTCTTCCGTGCTCCGGTCGTACCGCGTTTCGGTCCACGCGAACACCTTCAGCCCGGCCACTTCCGTGCCGTCCCGGCCGAGCAGGAAGCCGGCGGTGTGCCAGCCGCCGAAGTACACCATCTCGAAATCGTCCATCGAGAAGGTGCGGCCGAACAGCTCCGGCGGCACTTCGCTGTTGTCGGTGTGGTCGTTGATGTAGATGTCGACGAGCGATTCGCTGCCTATCGGCACAACGGTATCGACGTAATGGGCGTTGAGGTTCCAGAACCCGGCCGTGGCCAGCGTCAGGTCGCCGGCGACCTCGATCGTGGCCGAGCTGTTGGTCACCCGCTGCGCCTGGCCGGTCGCGACTCCGTTCCCGTCCAGCGCGCCGCCGATGCGCGCATCGCCCATCGCGATCAGGCTGGCGTGCTCGCGGTTGACCAGGTCGGTGACGCCGATGTCCAGATCGGCGCGGCTGGCGATGGTCGCGGCGGTCGTGACGCCACCGACGATTTCTTCCTGATTGGTCAGCGTTCTCGCGCCGATGGCGACGTGATCGCCGTAGATGCGGCCGGTGCCGGAGTTGGTGACCCGGCTTGCATCCAGACGCGTCTCGCCGCCGTCGATCAGGCCGCGGTTGCTGACCTCGCCGTTGGCCACCACGTGGGTGCGGCCACCGCTGATCGTGCCGTCGACGGTGTTGTCGACATTCGCTCCGCGGACGGTGAGGTCACCGGCCTGGATTACGCTGCGGTTGGTCAACGTGCCAGCGGTGCTGACGTCGGCCTGGCCGTTGGCGGTGATCTCGCCGGTGTGGAGGTAGTCCTGTTGCAGCGCAATGGTCAGATCGCCCTGCGACAGCACGGTGCCGTCGCCCGTCATCCCATTGGCGGTAATCGTCTGGTTCGTGCCAGACAGCAGCGTGCCGGCGGTGTTGGTGAGCTGATCGACGGCGACGCCGATGCTGCCGGACGACGAGACCAGGCCGGTCGTGTTGTCGAGCGTATTGCCGGTCACGCCGATGTGCGTATCGGCGGCAATCACGCCGGCGGTGTTGTCGATCCGGTGGGCGTTCAGCGTCACCGACTCGCCCTGCAGGCCGAGCACGACATTCGGATCGGCGCTGAGGGTGTCGCGGTTGACGATCGACGCCGCGGTCAGGTCCAGGGTGCCACCGGTGACCACCAGGCCGCGCGTGTTGTCCACATCGCCCGACAACGCCGCCGTCAGATTCGTGCCGGCCTGCAAGGTACCGTCGGCATTGCGCAACGCAGTGCCGGTGAGTTCGACGTTATCGCCGCCCAGGTAACCGCCGCTGTTGTCGATGGCGGCGGCGTGCGCTGCCAGGTCGCCGGTGCTGGAAATGACGCCGGCACGGTTGTCGAGGTCGCCGGTCATCAGCGTGGCCGAGCCACCGCCGATGATGCCGCCGCTGTCACCCGCGTTGGTGTTGGTCAGCGTCTGGCCGTGGGTGTCGATGCGCAGATCGCCCACCGCTTGCAGCAGGCCGGTGTCGTTGTTCAGCGCGCCACTGTCGATGGCCAGCGTGCTGGCCGTGGCGGCGATCGTGCCGCCGGTGTTGTCCAGCGCCTGCTGGCGCGTGTCGATCGTGGTGTTCGCGCCGACGACCACCCCGCCCGCATTCGTGAGTCCCGTGCTGTCGAGCGTGACATCGCCCTTGCCCTGCAACGTACCGCCCGTGTTGTCGAGCAGGCCGTCGGCACTGAGCTGGAGATCTCCCTCGGTGGAGACGATCGCGCCGTTCTCGCCGTTGAGCACGGTACCCGCCCGGACCGTGGCCTGGTTCGTGGCCACGACCGTGCCGCCGCGGTTGTCCAGGGCCTGCGTCACCGCAAACCCCACGGTGTCACCGGCACTGATCAGGCCGCCCCAGTTGTCCACGGTGTCCGCAGTCGCCTGCACCGCGCCGTTGGCACCGATTTGGCCATGGCCATTGTCCAGCTGCCGCGCGGTGAGGCTCACCTGCTGGGCCAGAATGCCCTTGGGCGCGGCGTTCGGATCGGTGACCAGCGTGTCGCGGTTGACGAGCCGGTCCGCCGTCACGTCCAGCACACCGCCCGTGGCGATCGTGCCGCGCGTGTTGTCGAGCGTTTGCGCCACCACCACCCGCGACGACGCCTCGCCGGCCGCGCTCACCACGCCGTCGGTGTTGGTCAGCGTGGCGGCGTCGAGCTGCAGTGCGCCGTTGGTCGCGATCGTGCCCGCCGCGTTGTCCAGCGCGCCGCGCACACGCAGATCCAGCGTGTCGGTGCCGGTCGCACTGAGCGTGCCACCCGCCGTGGTCAGCGAGCCGGTCTCGATGGCGATCCTCGAAGCCTGTGTCGTGCCGCCGCGCAGGTTCGTGGTCTCGCCGGTCAACGTGAGCGTGCCGTCCGTCGCGAGCGTGCCATTCGTACCATCGAGGGTGACGACATCGAGACCAAGCCCATTCACCGCGGTCACTGCGCCGCCGGTGTTGTCTAGCGCCTGCGCCGTCAGCGTCAGCGTGTCGTTCGCGGCCAGCTGGCCGTTCGCGTTGTCCACGGTGCGGGACGCGACCGTCACGCTGTCGCCGAAGATGCCCTTCGCGGGCGCATCGGGATCGGTGCTGAGGGTGTCGCGGTTGACCAGCGTGTCGGTCGTCACCGTCAGGTCGCCCGAGACACCCACCGTGCCGCGCGTGTTGTCCAAGGCGCCGGCAACGGCCACGCGCGAGGCATCCGTGCTGGCACTGCTGAGCGAACCGCCCGTGTTGGTCAGCGCACCCGCTTCGAGGTTCAAGGCGCCTTTGGTCGCGATCGTGCCGGCCGTGTTGTCGTGCAGGCCACGCACACGCAAATCCAGCGCGTCGGCACTCGTGGCCGTCAGCGAACCGCCGGCGGTGGTCAGCGTACCGGTGTCGATGGCGATGCGCTGTGCCAACGTGGTGCCATTGCGCAGATCCGTCGCGTCGCCGGCGATGCTCAAGGCGCCATTGCTGGCCAGCGTACCGCCAGCACCGTTCAACGTGTCCGCATTGATCGCGAGCGCGCCGGCGCCCACCTGGCGCACCGTGCCACCGGCATTGCCGAAGGTGGTGGCCGTGATCGCCAGGTCACCGTTGCTTTCGATCGTGCCGGCGTCGCCGTTATCGAGCGTGCCGTGCACGTTGAGGGTGTTGCCCGCCTCGCCGCTGGCGATGATGTGGCCGCCGCGGCTGTCGAAGTTGTCGGCGGTGAGCGTTACCTGCGTCGCGCTCAGCGTCGCGCCGCGATGATCGACCTGACCGGCAGCCAGGTTCACCGCACCGGCGGTGGCGATCGTGCCGCCCGCACCGGACAGCGTGCCGGTATGGATCTGCAGGCCGTTCGCGCCGGCGTGCTGCAGTTGACCGCGTTCGTTGACGAACGATCCGGTATTGAGGGTCAGGCTCGACGCATTGCTGGCGATCGTGCCGTCGGAGTTATCCAATGTCCCCGCAACATTCAGTGCCGTGGCGTCGGTGCCGCTGTGCGAGAGCGTGCCAGCACGGTTGAACACCGTCTGGGCGTCCAGCGTCAGCGGGCCGCCCACGTTGAGGCGACCGGCGTCGTTGTTGAGCGACTCGACCCGGAGCGCGGCCATGCCGCCAATGGTCAGCTCGCCACCGGCATTGCCCAAGTGGCCGCCATCGACGCGCAGGTCGCGCAGGCCGAGGTGACCGCCGTCGTTGTTCAGGCCACCACTTGCGGCCAAGTCCACGCCACTGGCCTCGATGCGGCCGCCGTCATTGTTCAGCACCCCCGCGATGTTCAGTACACCGTCGGCCAGTGGCTCCGGCAGCGGCAGCGTGCCGCCTCCTGTGCTGCCGCCGCCGTCCTGGCCGCCGCTACCGCTGCCGGAATTCGGATCCGAGCCGCTCTCGCTGCCGCCGGCGGAGCCTCCGCCACCGCCGTCGGCAATGGGGGCGGCCACGCCGATCCGACCGGCGTCGCGGTTGGTCAGCGTGCCGGCGTTCAACGCCAGCGCCTGCAACCCGGCTTGTTGGATCGCACCATCGCGATTCTGTAGCGATTGCGCATTGACCTCGACGCGGCGCGCATTGAGCGTGCCGCCGCCGTTGTCGACATCCACCGGTGTGGTGATGGTCAGCTCGCGCCCGGCACTGATCGTGCCGGCGTTGGCCGCGCCGCCACTGGCGGCGATGGTCGTGTTGGTCTGCGATTGCAGCGCGCCGGTGTTCTCGATGCGGCCATCGACGGTGACCGTCAACTCACCGGTCTGCGCGCCGATCGTACCGGCGTTGCGCACGCCCACGCCGTTTTCCGTGGCGACCAAGGCGATGTGATGGGCATACATACCGCCCAAGGCACTGACATCGATCGTGAACTGCGGGGCGGCGCCGCTGGCACCTTCGATTGCCGTGATCTGGGTATGATCGGCACTGACCGTGTTGGCGCCTGTCGTGACCTTGAGCCGGTTGGCCCACACGCCGGCATTAAGCTGCACCGATCGCGCGATCAGATCGGTGTAGTCGGCACCGCTGGTATCCAGTCCGGCGCCGTCGACCTGAAGGACACCACTGCCTTCAACCCGGTAGCCGTCCAACGCGCCGTTGTTAAGGATCGGCCGACCGGTCGTCAGCGTCACACGGTCTGAATTGATAAAACCACCGCCCGCCACCTGGATGCCGGCGGGATTGGCAATGATCACCTCGGCGCGGCGCCCGGCCACCTCGACGTAACCGTTGAGGTGGCTCGGGTTGGCCGAGTTGACCTCGTTGAGGATGACCCGCGCCTCACCGGTCGCGAGCCACGGGTTGCCCTGGACCCAGCCGCCGACCTGCGTCTGCGTATTCTCGCGGGAGTTGTTGAGGATGGCGTTTTCCGGGCCGACATCGAAACGGCTGTATTGATTCCTTGAGACACCGGCCGCACTCGGCGTGGTGATATTGACCAAGGGCGTTCCGTTCGGCGCCTCCAGCACCTGCGGGCGCTGGTTACCCGGCGCACTGGGATCGCCGACGATCTGGCCCTGCACCGCCTGTGCGAAGGCCGGTAACGTGGTCACGAAGCCCAAGGCGACGTACATCGCGAACCGCAGGGCCGGCAACACCGCCGTGCGCACACCGCCACCGCGATCGGTTCCGCCCTGTGGCGACGTCACCAGCTCGCTGGTCACCTGTACCAGGCCGAGTTCACGGTTGAAAACCAGTCGATAGATGCGGTTCACGGCGTGCTGTCCTTTTCTTGTGCGTTCTTCTTGCGGTGCTTCATGGGATGTCGTGCAGCGGTCCGGTCAGAACGACCAGCCCAGGCTGAAACCGGTCGTGGTGTACGCGGTCGGAAAGCCATTGGGTTTGTCGATGGGCGCGCCCACGAACACATCCCAATAGCCGCCTTTCCAACCACCGCGCAGGCCGACCACGGCGCCGGCCAGGTGATCGCCCAGCTGCCACGCCGTGGCGGGACCGCCGACATGGCCGTAGTCGGCACCCACGTACAGTTCCTGGCCGCCACCGAGCGTCAGACCCAGGTCGTTGCGCACGAGCCAGCCGCGCTCACCGGTGAGCGAAACTTCTCCGTCGAAGCCCCGTACCGTGTAGCGCCCGCCAATCGCGAAGCGGTCCTGCGGCGTCAGCGGCGTGCGGTTCCACTGTGCGCGCCAGCTGCCGGTGTAGCGCAGGGCCTGGTTTCCGATCTGGAAGGGCATATTGAGCTGCGCGTCGGCGGTGATGACCTTCATGCGCGAGGTGCCTTCGTCGAACAGCTCCTCCGGTGCTTGCAGGGAACCGAACGCGCCGGTGCCGTGCCGAAGGGCCGCATTGGCGTCGAGCGTGGCCTTGCCGATGAACTGGCGCCAGGTAAATCCGGCTTCCCAACCGCCCGCGCGACGGCGTTGCACTTCGATCTCGGTGTCATCGATGTACGTTTTCGAATCGCGCGCCCAGGCACGGGTGTATGCGCCGAACTTGCTCGTGGCATCGCGATAGAGCAGTCGCGACAGACGCACATCGGCGTTGCCGCTGCTGCCGCTGTAGACATAGGTCTGCGAGTGCCCCGCCACGGTCTGGCGGTAGTCGTAGGCACTGGCGTTGGCCCCGATGAGCCAGTACCCGTAAGGCAGGTCGTAGTGCGCTGCCCAGCTTTCCGTGCCCTTGCGGTTGCCGTTCAACACGCCATGACCCACGTTCACGTAGAACAGATCGTTGGCGTGCAGGGCGTGATCCACCGACAGTGTCGCGCCGGCCTGCACCTTGCCCGTCGACGCGCTACCCGAGTCGTCCAGCGACAACCCCAGACGCACTTGGCGTTGCTGCGCCCAGGTGATGACCAGGTCGCTCTGTCCAGGCTGCGCATCGGCTCCGTCCGCCGGCACGATCTGGATGTCGGCCTGCGCGGTCGGCACACGTTTGAAGTTCTCGATCCCCTGCTCTATGTCGCGCAAATTCAGCAGATCGCCCGGCTTGGCCGGGATGGCATTCCACAGCGTTGCGTCCGGACTCATGCCGTCGGCGAAGCGGATCGCGCGGATGCGTCCAGGCACGATCGTGAACGTGAGCGTCTGGGTGTCCTTCAACTCCTGCGGAGCAGCCAGAACACGCGTGGTGACGAACCCCTTGGCGATGATCGCGTTCTGCACGCGCTTCATCACCACGTTAATGGCGCCCGTACCCAGGCAGCGGCCGGTGGCCGGGTCGTCTTTCGGGTCGGCCGCTTTCAACGCCCAACGGAATAGCTCGGCACCTTCGCCGTCGAGGCGAATGCTTTCAATACGGAAGCACGGCGACTCGTCGACCGGCAACCGCTCCAGGGCGGCGGCCGGCTCCTGCAAGCGCACATCGGGTGCCCGCTCCTGCTGCTCGCGCAGGGCGCGCTCGCGCTCCTGCTGCCGCAACAGCTCCTGACTGTCAGGCGAAACCTGCGCCATCACCAGCGACAGCGGCGCCAGCCACCCACCGAGCGTTCCCATCCACTGCATGCGGCGATTGCGGCCGCGGGACTTGCCACCACGTACTTTCATACTTCCCTGTTCCAGCTATTCGAACGCTCCGACGCCTGCAAGACGCCGAAGCCGATACGGTGAGCGCCCTGTCGATCACGACGGAGGAATAGGCGCACAGCTCCTCCCACAGTCAGGCTAAGGACCGACCGCAGAGGCGGAAATACAATTGATCGGAAAAAAACCGGTACGCGGTTCTTTATGTATTCCAGACTAGCGCTCCGTTGCGGAGCCCGATATCAGATAAATCTCAAAGTTCACTGGAAACTTCACTCAGTCGGGCTCAACCAGCCGACCGTTGTCTCACGTCGGTTCGTGTGCGCCGAGACGACTGGTAGTACGCACATTGCTGCGCACACATTGTCGCGCATTGCCTTGACGCGCCGCCGTCGGGGTTCTATGCGCAGGCGCGAAGGAATTTCCCGACACCCGAACGCAACGAAAGCCTTCCATCGAACGAACTGCCCCCAAGAAGTTGGGCAGCTAGACGACGACTGACTGCAGCCCTTCTTCGGCCGGCGCCGCGCCAGGCGTGCCGCCCGCACCCGGCGAACCATCCCGTGCCTTCGTCTCCGGTCGGGATTTCGTGACGGAGGCTCGCCAGCAAGTGCAGCTCGGCGAAGTTGCATGCTCGCCGGCACGGCTCAATTTTGGGTAGCCTCTCGAAGAGCCTGCCAAGTCCGGATCAAGGCCGACGTATCATCGTACTCACTCGCAGAAAGCAGCGAATACTTCTGATCAAGAACCAATGGTTCACGGCCGAAGTCAACGCCAGCATCATCCACGAGCAATAGAATTAGCTGAGAGTCCGAGGGGCGCTCGTCCCGAATGAACTCAAGCAACTTAACGTGATTGATGTCATCCTGATCCTGTTGTTTGGGCGAGTCAAAAACGATCGGACACCTCACAGCATCCTCAGCTTCCCATACCAAACGCAGGATGGCGTAGACATAAGCGAGGATTGCCCTAGGACGATCACTTCCTGTCTCATGCAGCTTCGCCGTGAGGGACTCAAGGAACTGATCCGGGAACGACACGCTCAACCCTTGGGCAAAGCCCTTTAGCAACCGGGCGTAGGTGTCGACGACTTCCTTTTTCCGCCCAGTAGAACGCGCGTTTCGCAGCCGCTCTCCCGCCTGTTTGATCTGATAGTCCAAGTCGGCTATCACTCGAACCAAACTGGCAACTTGCTCATCCAACTCCGAAGAGAACTTCTTCTGCCCTGCCCGTTCGAGAAGCCTGGCGAATGTGACCTGTCCTTTACGCCGGGTCAGCAATTCATTGAACTTCTGCTCGTCTTCCGTGGCATCTTTCAAGCGTTGCCGGCTGATAGCGATCTGTCCTGAAACATCGGCGAGGCTGTTCATAACCTCGACTAGCACATCATCTGCTCGCCCTTCGTCTTGCGCCAGTGCAAACCTCTGTGCGAAGGAGTTCTCGTGGAGCTGGCCGCATGTCGGGCACTCCAATTCATCGTCCTCGTGCTTCACCGCAAACATGTAGTCGGCATGAAGCTCCTTGCGCACCCTATCCAGAATCTCCCTCTGTGCTTCAAGCTCGAGTCGGCGCTGTGTCAACTTCGACAGCTTGGCACGCTCGACTTCCCGCACTTCGACTAGGCCCTGTAGCAAGCCAACGACCCTCTCAATCTCCTCCGCAAAGACCGCAGGATCAAGTTCCATATCAATGTCTTGAAGGGCCGTTTCTTGGGCGCGCTTCTGCAGGGACTTCAGGCCCTCTAGTTGCTTAGCTGGCTCAACGCGAGCAGCCGTTGCTTCCGCCTGAGCCTCCATAGCCTCGAAATACTCAGCGCCGGTCACTCCGACATGGAAATTTACGACGTCCTCTCGCCAGCGGGCGAACTGTTCCAAACGCGCAAAAGACGTCCACGGCTGATTCCAGCCCGCATCTTGGTCTACATAGAAGGGAATGAAGAGGAACGCCGGGGGCGGCACCACCACCTTGTCAGAGCGATTCTTCAGCCTCAACTTCGCCCCCAAGAGACTGTATAGGGCTGGGGCTAGACCGTCCGAGACACTGGCGTAGCAGCCCACGATCGTGTCCGCACGGATCAAGGTGAAGGTCTTACCTTCCCTTAGAAGCACGTAAGGTTCCGCGTCTACGGTAAACTCCAACGCGGAGATCACGCTCGCGTTCTTCCAATCGGGATGAACCTCGGCAGCCTCAGCGCCGAGGGTGCCATATATGGATTTGGCAAGCGATGACTTGCCTACGTCATTTAGGCCCTTGATCACCGTCACGTCGGGATGGAACTCGACTGACCTTGCCTTTCGTTCCCGATGGGATACGAGATGAAGCCTTTGAAAGACTAAGTTTTTCATGCGTCCTGGTCCTTAGACTGCGCACCAGCATCCGAAAGTTAATGGGGGTGGGTTTCATAGAAGGCCATCATCACAACGATGAGTTCCTGCTCGGCAGACATGCCGGAGGCGCCATAGCTTGGGTCTTTATGTGCGATTTCTACCGCAGCTTCGGCGAATGCAAGCAGAGTTTGATCTTCAGACATCGCGCGCTCACTGGCTGCGACGAGAAGTCGTCGGTCTCGGCGGAAAGCCGCATCGAGGGGACTCTGCATCCTTGAGAAATAACCCGGATAAGCGTCTTTGAGCTTTCGCCTTGCGAGAAGGGAAACGCCATCCGAGTGAAGCTCAGCTTGGATATGAGTCCAAGCGGCAGCGGCTGGTGCAACGGAACGAGCACTGGCAAGCATGGCGTCGAACGCCTCCCTATCGATGCCTTTCGCCTTGCACACGTCAGAGATGCGGCCGATGGGCCTTGGGGCGACGGTTCTTCGCCGCAATTCATCGAACAATGTCCGATAGAACGTTTTTGGTTGAATGTGCGCGTTAGGCGCATGCTCTTCCAGGAAGTTTGCCACCAGGCCAACGGTGGTTTCGTTGTGCTTGGTCAGGTGAATCTGAGCAACTGAAACCGTCAGCTGATCCTGCAAAGCAACACTGAAATCGTGTCCCAACTCATCAGCTAAGCAACCCTTGAGGGTTGCCCACTCACTCGAACTCAACGCCTCGAAGAGGCGCTGTCCAGAAGAACACGCCGCTTTTGCAGTATCTAGCCCCTTGAAGCTGAAACCGCTGCCCTCGTTGGTGACGAATTGAAACGTCACCTTTTGATCCGTCAGTTCCGCCGCCTTAGCGCAAAGTCGGCCCAAGATGGAGGGCAGGGAACTCCCGGCCTTACCCTGCTTGCGGTTCGTTAATTTCTTCAAAGTCCAAGCGCCGCCGGCGTTGGTCTTAATCTGATAGAACGCGGCCATCTTGGGCTGTTCGGAGCAGTCAAGGACAGCAATGTCCTCGTGAAGCTCGCAAAGCAGCACGTAGTTGCCATCCCCCTGATGGAGGCTTAGAAGGCGTGCGAGCGCCCAATTCTTCTGATAGTCGAATCGATCGGCCGAGATCGCGCCGCCCTCCTCTGCTAACGGAGCAGCAGACATGAAGTCAGCAATGACGTTGGAACTCATTCCCTGCCCCTTGCGCCGGAACTCCTTAGCCGGCACCCTGATCGGATTAGAGGCAACTCGCTGATTTAAGTCAACAATCTTGCCTGTTCGCAGACGCCCGTTCCGAATGCGGCACCATAGCGCCCGCGGAGCACTCGTCTCCGCCCTCCATGTTTGGGCCCGCTAACAAGCGAAGCGCGGCGATGCAATGGCCAACTGGCCGCGCTAAAGGCCAGGAACGGACATGACTTCAATGCGCCTCGCTTCGATTCGAGTGCCTCAAGCCCGCCAGCACTAAGCCGCTAAACCGGGTCTCCGTCTGAGAGACGGGGGGCCACCCGGCCTGCCCAGCGCGTGAGCGCAAATCGGCAATAGGCGGGGCACCATAGTCGTGCCCGGCGCACAAACTATGGCCTGCTGACCGACCGGCACCGGCAATGCCCGGCGTCATCTGCTCCATCTGCTCCAACGGTTTCGCGGTCGCCGGCCAGTCCAGAGCGCCGTCGCGCCCGCTGCGGGCTCTGCGTGCTGCGTCCTGTACTGGAACTTTCATCCTGAGACGTTGCACTTGCGGGCGACCTGCCGGATACGGCGTCCCTGCACTAGGAACGCAAAGAGGCCCCTTTCGCAAGGAGCCCCTCCTGTCGTACTTTTGTCGTACTGCTCCCGGATATGCCGGAATTCCCAACCTAACCCGTTGATTAGATGGTGGCGGTACAGGGTTCGAACCTGCGCTCCCCTACCATGTCACGGCGAGGGTGCTTATTCGCCTCGCCGCCGAAGGGAGGCAGTCTCAGAGGGTGTGGAGGACGTACGAAATCCTGTTTGAAACACGCTAGGGGCAACTTTGGGGGCAACTCGAAAGCCGAATTGACAGGAAATCTAGTAGTTCTATAGGCTTACAGCCGGCCTTCGGTAGCCCTCCGCTCCACCACTTCATACCAGCCAGAACAGCGCGTTACGCCTCCGGCGTGATGCGCTGTTTTGCTTTGGGGCGGTGACAGCGGTTATCGGTCATCAGGCTTGGTCCATCCGAAGCCGGCCGGCGGCGGCGAGTCGGAGGCGTCACGATCGTGTCGCCCGAAGGACGAACTCTCGATAGCGCGGGACACCAAGGCGCGCACCTGTTCGCAAACATGCACATGCTTTGCGGCAAAGTCGAATCGCCAGGACCGCATTCGAGGTTCCTCATCGAACCGTCCCTCGGCATGCCGCGCGTGCAACCCCTGCGCGAAATCCCGCGCATCCTGCGTGCAGACACCGCGCAATCGGACGACGAACACATGAACACGTGTCAGGTCGATCGAACAAGGTAAGCCTCCCTGCCCGGCGTGCGCGCCTGACGCAATGCCGCGCGCCTGCGCTGAACAGACTCGCCGATGGCCGTGCCCATGCGGCGGGCGCGTTCGCCCTGTCGGGGGCGGCGCTTGACGGTCGTACTCCAGTCGCGCCGTTTCCGCTCTTCGATCACGAAAAGGAAGCAGCGACCATGTCCAAGACCACCGCGCAATTGCGCCGCCTCTGGCATGAATTCGAATGCGGGGAGGACGCGATGGTCCTCATCCCGTTCGGACCGGACAAGATCCGGGTGGCGCCACCGACGACGGAAGCATTCGAGGCACTCGCCGCGGTGCTGCATCACCACGGCTACGAAATCCGCACGCAGGACACCGACAGCTACAACTGCCGCACCATCACGGGCGGCGCCGGCAAGAGCCTGCATTCCTATGGCATCGCCGTGGATGTGAACTGGCAGACCAATCCGTTCAAGGATCACCAGGGCACGCGGCAGGTGCGGTTCTCGCAAGAGGACACGCAGGCCCTGCGCGCGCGCGACGTGCGTTTCGGCCGCGCCGACACCGACATGACGGCGGCGATGATCGACGACGTGCGCAAGATCCGCACGCGCGCCGGTATCCCGGTGTTCGAATGGGGCGGCAGCTGGGGGGGCCACAAGGACTGCATGCATTTCGAACTGGATGTCTCGCCGGAAGAACTTGCGGCGGGGCTGGACCGTGAGTCGATCGTGGGACTGGCGGCCTATCTGGCCACGCTGGAAGGCCACGCTCCGGAACCATCGACGCTCACGGTCATGCCCACGGTGTCGCCGCTGTCGACATCCACCGAGCGCTTCGAAGTGATCGCACGCGACGGACTGCGCCTTCGCACGGGGCCTTCGACCGGCCACGACATCAAGCGCGTCCTGCCCGCCGGCACGCAGTTGTTCGTCATGAATCGAAGCGAAGGCTGGGCGCTGGTCGACCTGCTCGGCGATGGTCTGGCCGACGGCTTCGTGAGCGCGGCCTTCCTGCGCGCGCTAGACGGCGCTTCGCCTGTCGCGATCGCCGCCGCGCCTGCAATCGTGCCCGTGGAAACCGGACGCGCGGACATCACAGGCAACGTGACCGCCGAGCTGGTCGCACGCATGTTCCCCAGCACGCCCAAGGCGAACATCGTCACGCACCTGCCCGACGTGCTCGCAGGACTGCATGCCGGTGGACTGGGCGACCGGGACATGGTGCTGATGGCGCTGGCCACCATCCGCGCGGAAACCGAAGGCTTCCGCCCGATCTCCGAAGGCCGCAGCGGTTTCAACACGCGCACGCATCCCTTCGATCTGTACGACCCGGGCACACGGGTGGGCAGCAATCTGGGCAACACCGAACCCGGTGACGGAGCGCGGTTCAAGGGCCGCGGATTCGTGCAACTGACGGGACGCGACAACTATCGCCGCATCGGCGGACAGATCGGTACGGATCTCATCGGCAATCCGGAACTGGCCAACGACAGCCGAGTGGCGGGCCGGATCCTCGCGCAGTTCCTGCGCAACTGCCAACCCCGCCTGCGCGCCGCGCTCGCCGCGAACGATCTGGTCAAGGCGCGACGCTGCGTCAACGGAGGCACGCACGGCATGTCGCGGTTCCGCGATGCGTGGGAGCGGGGTGAGGCAGCGATTCCCGGCTGAGTCAGCCTGCCTTCTTGCCGCGGAATTCCGCCACGACTTCCTGCGGCGTCGGGTTGGCCTTGGCCCTGCCGTTGACGTAGACGATCGGCACCGGGCCGTTCATCACCGACATGACGCGCGTGGCCTCTTCCTGCGAGGTGATGCTGTTGAAGCTGGCGCTGTCGGTTCGCGAATAGGCAACGCCATGCTTCGACAGGTGCCGCACGAGTTCGTCCGTGCGCCGTGCGGCGTCGGAGGTGCAATGCTTCGGCGCGAACACCACGACGCCGCGCGACGGGACACCATCGGGCAGCGGCATCGATTTGAAGCCGCGCGCGCTGTCGCCTTCGGCCTTGCCGCCGGAGCCGACGTGTTCGCTCACCCATGCCTTCGGATCGACGCGTCCGGTCGATACGTACGTCTTCCAGACCCCCACGCCGGCGACGAGCAGCAGTGCGCCCGCGCAGACCTTCAATGCGTTCATTGCCTTCCCCTTTGCGATGACGCGGCGAGCCGCCTGGCTGCCGTCCTTCCCTGTGCGGCGCACCGCGGCACCGCGCCTCGGCAGAAGCCTCGCACACTCGGCGATGGGCCGGCTACCATCGGCCGATGCGCATCCCTTCCTGGCTTCTGGGCACCGTCCTGCTCCTCGCCGGTTGCGCGAGCAGAGGACCCTCCATGCAAGACCACATCGATGCGCTGATGCGCCAGTACGACGGCCCCGTCCCGGGCGCTTCGGTGCTGGTGCTGCGCGACGGCGACGCCGTGGTGCGCCGCACTTACGGCATGGCGGACCTGGAAGCGGGCGTCGCCGCCACGCCGGCCACTCACTACCGCCTCGCCTCGATCAGCAAGCAGTTCACCGCCACGGCCGTGCTGCTGCTTGCGCAGGACGGCCGGCTCGGCCTGGACGATCCGGTCCGACGCTGGCTCCCGTCCCTGCCCGCCGCAGCGGACACGGTGACGATCCGCCACCTGCTCACGCACACCTCGGGCCTGATCGACTACGAGGACGTGATGGACCCGGCCGATCCGCGCCAGGTGCATGACGCCGACGTGCTGCGATTGCTCGAATCGCAGGACCGCACGTACTTCGCGCCCGGTGCCGGCTATCGCTACAGCAACAGCGGCTATGCGCTGCTGGCGTTGATCGTGGAGCGCGCGTCAGGCCAGCGCTATGCGCAGTTCCTGCGCGAGCGGATCTTCCTGCCGCTGCACATGGACGATGCGGTCGCGTTCGAGGCGGGCATCTCGCAGGTGCGCGATCGCGCCTACGGCTACAGCTTCGTGGACGGCGCATGGAAACGCACCGACCAGAGCACGACCAGTGCGGTGCTCGGCGACGGCGGCATCTATGCCTCGATCGACGATCTGGCGAAGTGGGACGCGGCGCTCTACGACGGCCGGCTGCTTCCGGTGGAAACGTCGCGCGCGGCGTTCACGCCCGCCACGCAGACCGACGATCCGGACGTGCAGTACGGCTTCGGCTGGCGCATCACCGGTGAGACCCTGTGGCATTCGGGCGAAAGCATCGGTTTCCGCAACGTCATCGTGCGCTGGCCGAAACGCCATCTCACCGTCGTCGTGCTGACCAACCGCGACGATCCGGAACCTTATGAGACGGCGAAGAAGATCAGTGCGCTGGCAATGCGCGATCCGGCTCCGCGCTGATCGACTACCGGATCGGCACGTCGTAGAACACCTTCGGCGCCGGTTCCGGATCGAGCGTGTAGTGCCACCACTCCATCGGGTAGTTGCGCAGGCCCGCGCTGCGCATCGCTTCGCGCAGGCGTTCGCGGTTGGCGCGCTGCTGCGGTGTCGCGCGCGGCGAATCAGTGTTGGCCAGCGGATCGAAGAAGTCGAACGGCGTGCCCATGTCGAGCGGCGAACACGCGCCTGCCGCGTCGCATTGCATCAGCGTGAGATCGATCGTCGCTCCGCGACTGTGTCCCGAGGTCGGCGAAATGTACTCGCCCAGCAGGTCGCGCTTCTCCAACGCCGGGTAGTAGTCCGGCTTCGTACGCTGATCGTCGTCGTGCGCCCAAGCGATGAATCGACGAACCGCGCGCGCGGGACGGTAGCAATCGTAGATGCGCAGGCGCAGGCCTTGCGCACGCAGCACAGCTTCGGCGCGCTGGATCGCCTGCGCGGCCGGCGCGAGCAGGTAGCAGCGCGGTGCGCCGTAGCCGTCGACGGGTGCGCCGGTGAAGTTGTCGTGGCCGGCGTAGCGGATGTCGAGATCGATGTCCGGAACGAGCGTGCGCAGATCCACCAAACCCGCGGCTTCGGGCGTGGCGGCCGGCGATACGTTCATCGTTGGCGTGGACGCGCAGCCGGCGAAGCAGAGCAGCGCGACGGCCGCGAGCGCGCCGCCGTGCATCACGGGCAGTTCCCGACGCGCTCGAACGCGAGGTCTTCGTAGTCGTAGCTGAAATCGGCCTGCGGATCGACCTTCGCCATGCGCAACCCGTTGCCAGCCATGTCGAGCCAGGCCTCGGCGTCCACGCTCGGATCGTCCCAGTCGACGAGCCAGCGATCGCCGACCTTCTGCACCACGCCGTCCAGCTGCGGCGACTTGCGCGCGCGCAGGCGAACCGCATCGCCATCGCGACACAACGTCACTTCGCCGAACCAGGGATCGCGGTACACGCCCAGGTGCGGAGCGAGTTCCTTCGCGGTGGCACGACGGCGACGCGACGTATCCGGCGCCTTTTCGGCGGCGGGTCGGGCCGCTTCTTCCTTCTCAAGCAGGCCTGCGTAATGCGCGACGGACAGCGCGGGATCGCCCGAGGTGTAGCGCTTGACCAGAACCTGCGTCAGTGCGGTGCGCGCATCTTCACCCTCGCCGTTGATGAGGATGACGAAGCCGGCGCCCTTGTCGGGCAGCATCGTCACCGCCGAGTACATGCCCATCAACGTGCCGGTGTGCGCGACCTTGAACACGCCGTCCACGTCGGCCAGCCGCCATCCGTAACCGTACGCGGAGAAGTGACTGTGGTCCCATTCGCGCATGCGCTTGGAAACGGGCATCGGCATCTGCGGCGCCCACAGGGCCTGGCGTTGTTCCTGCGAAAGCCAGCCGGCGTTCTTCGCCTCCGGCTTCAGCCAGTTGGCGGTCCAGCGCAGCATGTCGTTGAGGCTGCAGCGCACGCCGCCGGCGGGGTCCATCGTGGTGGCGCGCACGATGTCGCCGTCGCTGCGCACCGGAACGTTGCGCTCGCCTTCGCGACGGTGCGGCTGGGCGACGTTGCCGACCTCGCGCCGGTTCCATTCGCCGATCTGGCAGCGCGTCATGCCCAGCGGTTCGAACACTTCGCGTCGAACCAGCGTTTCGTACGACGCGCCGCCCGCCGCGGCGGCGACTTCGCCGGCGACGATGTACATCAGGTTGTCGTAGTCGTAGCCCGACCGGAAACTGCGGTACGGCTTGAGGTAGGCAAGCCCATGGATGATGTCCGCCCGCGTGAACGTGTTCGGCTCCGGCCACAGCATCAGATCGCCCGCGCCGGCGCGCAGGCCGCTGTTGTGAATCAGCAGGTCCCGCACCTGCATCTGCTGGCCCACCCACGCGTCATGCATGCGGAATTGCGGCAGCCACTTCACGACCGGGTCGTCCCAGCGCAGCTTGCCGGCGTCGACCAGCCGCGCCAGCGTCGCGGTGGTCATCGACTTGCTGTTCGAAGCGACCTTGAACAAGGTGTCCGCGTCGATGCGTTCGCCCTCGCCCGCCACGAGTTCGCCCGCCGTGCGCGAGTACACCACGCGCCCATCCTCGACGATGCCCAGCGCGAGCCCGGGAAGGCGATAACGCGCGACGACGTCGTCGAAGATCGCATCGACCGCGGCGCGATCGGTTTGCGCGTGCGCCGGCAGCCACGCCAGCGACAGGGCCAGGAGGAAGCCGCGGAAACGTCGCTCAGGTTTCATGCCATGCCTGCGCAAGCTGCTCGCCGGCGATCATCTCCTCGAAAGTCTGGCGCCGACGGATGATCGCGTAGCGGCCGTCGTCGAGCAGAACTTCCGCGATGAGCGGCCGCGAATTGTAGGTGGATGCCATGGACGCACCGTACGCGCCCGCGGCGCCGATCAGCAACAGATCGCCGGCCTCACAAGTCGGCAGGGCGCGATCGCGGGCGAAGGTGTCGCCGGTTTCGCACACCGGCCCGACCACGTCGTAACGCGCCGTCCCGCTGCGATCGTGCAGCGGCACGATCTCGTGCCAGGCGTCGTAGAGCGAAGGGCGCAACAGGTCGTTCATCGCTGCGTCCACCACGAGGAAGCTGCGGTCCGTGCCGTGCTTGACGCGGATCGCGCGCGTCAGCAACACGCCCGCTTCCGCCACCAGGTATCGACCTGGTTCGAGCACCAGCGTTCCGCCGAAATCGGCGAAGGTCTCGCGCACGAGCGCGGCGTAGTCTTCGATCGGAATCGGCCGATCCACACCGCGCCGGTACGCGACGCCCAAGCCGCCGCCGATGTCCACGCTGGCGATGCAATGGCCGGCTTCTTCCAGCTGCCGCCTGAAGTCGTCGACACGGCGCAGCGCCTCGCGGAACGGATCCAGGCTGAGGATCTGTGAACCGATGTGCGCGTGCAGGCCATCCAGGCGCACATGGCTCATCGACGCCGCCGCGGCGAACCAGCCACGCGCCTCGTCGATGGAGACGCCGAACTTGTTCTCCGCCTTGCCCGTGGAGATCTTCGCGTGTGTCTGCGCGTCGACGTCCGGGTTGATGCGCACCGCGGCACGCGCGGTCACACCGCGTGCGCTGGCGATGCGTTGCAGCAGTGCGAGCTCGTCCGTCGATTCGACGTTGAAGCGCCATACGCCCGCATCCAGCGCCGCGCCGATCTCTTCGCCCGTCTTGCCAACGCCGGAGAAGACGATGCATGCGGCGGGAATGCCCGCCTTCAGGCTGCGCTGCATCTCGCCGAGCGACACGATGTCGGCACCGACGCCCTGCTGCGCCATCAACTGCAGGATCGCGATGTTCGAATTGGCCTTGACCGCGTAGCAGATGCGCAGGTCGAGGCCGTGGAATGCGCTTCGCAGCCCGGAGATACGCCCGCGGATCGCGTTGGCCGAGTAGGCGTAGAAGGGCGTCTGGATCTTCGTTGCGAGGACGTCCAGATCGACGCCCTCGAACGTCCTCGCGTCGGCCACGTCTGCAGTGACGGTCATCCTTACTTCCATTGTTCGTTGACCCGGATGTCTGGCGGCGGATGTCCGCCGCCAGACACGGGCATCAAGCGCGACTCAGAAGCGCCAGCTCACCACGAGCTGCGCGTAACGAGGCGACTGCCAACGGGTTCCTTCCTCGAAGTACGGGCGATAGACACCGGGAGCCGCTTCGTAGCGCGAGTGGATGTTGATCTTTTCCTGGTTGTTGGTGAGGTTGAAGACCGAGAAGCGAACCTGCAGATCGGTCGTTTCCACCGGCAACTTCCAGGTCACGTTCGCGCCCAGCGTCCAGGTCCACGGCAGACGACCATAGGCCGCCATCGGGGTGTACTCGAACACGCGATCGGCATAGGAGCCGGTGCAGTTCTGCACGCAGATCCAGCCCGAGCCGCCGCTGCCGAACTCGTTGGTGAAGCTGCCCGCCGCGATGCTGTCGTTGGGCCAAGCCACGCCGAAGGCCGTCACTGGGCCGCCCGACTGCGCCTGCAGGTTGGCGCCGAACGTCCACGTCTCGTTGAGTGCATAGCTGCCGCGCACCTTGATCTGGTGGCGGTGGTCGTTGAACAGATAGCCGTAGCGCTGGTTGTTGGCCGGGTGATCCCAGTGCTGCACCATGCCCGTGTCGCCGTAGCCGGTATCGGAGTTGACCGGGCCTTCGAAATTGCCCTCCGACTTGGACCACAGGTAGGAGGCATTGAGCGCCCACTTCGCATCCCACGCGCGGTCGATCTGGAACTCCACCGCCTTGTAGGTACGTTCCGGGTCCCAGTAGCCGATCACCTCGCCACTTCCGCCCTTGCGATAGCCGTCCTTCGACGTATCGATGGTGATCCAGCCTTCGGTCTGGCAACCGATGCTTTCATCGCCCCAGATCGTCAGGCTCTCGCCGGGGTTGCCGATCGGAAACAACGTGCTGCCGGTCGGTCCGCACGGCGTGTGGTTGATGCGGATGTCGTCTAGCGCGCGTTCCATGCGCCGGTACGTGCCGTTGACACCCCACGACCACGCCGGATCGAGCATGGCCTGGTAGCCCAGGATCAACTCATCCTGATAGACCGCCTTGATGTCGCGGTCCACGCTCTGGCGCAGATCGCCGCCGCCGATGTTGAGGCGGGTGTCCACCGGGCCGATCTGCGGGCCGAGCACGGGCGCCATGTAGGCCGCGCCGGTGACCGGGTTGGCCTGCTGACTCCACCCGTTGAGGGCGTAGTAGGTGTGCTCGTCGGTGAGGCCGCCGGCGAAAGTCACGTTGATGTTGTTGGTGACGGGCAGGTAATAGCGGCCCAGGTTGCCGTACACCTTGGTGCTGCCGTCGCCCTTCATGTCCCACGAGAAGCCGCCGCGCGGGGCGACCATGTCGTCGATCTTGATGAAGCTCTCGCCGGTGGCCGTCCGGTTGTCGAAGCTGTCCCAGCGCACGCCCAGGTTGACCAGCAGGTTGGGCGTGATGTTCCAGTTGTCCTCGATGTAGAAGGCATTGGCCTCCGTTTCGAAGGTGCCGCCCTGCAGGCGCCTGCGCGCATCGATGGCCTGGGTGACACCGGGCGGCACGAATGCGTTCGACGTGTCCCAGATTTCCTGGCCCGGCGTGACGGTGATGGCGGTGTAGGTCTGGCCCTCCGGTCCCGGATAACGCGAGGACTGCTCGGTGGTCATCAACTCGCGATCGAAACCGAACCGCAGCAGGTGATCCCCCAGACTCCATTCGAAGTCCAGGCGCGAGGCTTCGCGTTCGTCGTCACGCTGGACCACCGAGTTGCCGGTCGGATGGCAGCCCAGCACAGGCCTGCCCATGGAGGCGTAGATCGCCGAGTAGCTGGAGCCGGCCGTCACGCGGCTGCACTGCTCGTCCAATGCCGAACGCACGAAGCTGCTGCGGTTGTTGATGCCGTACATCGCCTTGGCGACGAAGTTCTCGGTCATGTGACCGGTGTAGGTGAGCGACCAGTTGTCACCGCCCGTCGTGGAGAAGCTGTCGCCCTGGTACGCGCCGATCTGGTTGGCGGCGAAGTTGTAGTTGTAAGCCGACAGATCCGCGTCGGACTTGTCGGAGAAGGCCAGCAGTTCGAGCAGGTGGTTGTCGGTGATGTTCCAGTCCAGCTTGGCGCCCCAGAACCCGTCGTCCGAGTCGCTGGTCGTCCAGGTGTTGCCGGGATCGTTGGTATAGCGCTCACCGAAGTCGCGTTGCTCGTACATCGCGAACAGGAACAGGCGATCACGCACCAGGGGGCCGGACGCCCAGACGTTGGCCTTGGTGAACTGCTGCTCGTCGCGGCTGGCCAGCGCGTGGACGGTGCCGTCGCGGTGGTACTGGTCATCGGCCGAGGACCGCATCGCGGCCGGCTCGAACGTGATCTCCACACCGCCTTCGACTTCGTTGCTGCCCGAACGCGTGATCGTGTTGACCACGCCGCCCGTGCTGCGACCGAACTCGACTGAGTAGCCGCCCGTCTTCACCTGGAATTCGCGATAGAACGCGAACGGAACGCTGGAGAATCCTTGCCTGGTGTAGAAATCGGTAACGTTCAGGCCGTTGATGTACACGGCGTTCTCGGCCACCGAGGAGCCACTGAACGAGAGTCCGCCGAAGGTCGAATTGCCCGCCTGCGCGCCGGGCGCGAGCTGCGCGACTGCTTCGACGCTCTGCTGCACCGGCAGGCGCGCGAGTTCCTCGCGGGTGATGTTGGTCGCCGTCTCGATGGAGCGCACGTCGACGCGGTTCACCACGCGTGAGCCCACGACCTGCACGGCGGCGAGGTTGACGACCTCACCCTGCGCGCCGAGATTCACCGTGGTGTTGCCGCCCAGCGCGACATTGACCGCGACCGCCTCGCCGACCGCTTGCCCGTCGCGAACCACCTGCAGGCGGTAGTCGCCCACCGGCAATTGGCCCAGTCGATACGTCCCGTCGGAACCGACCGTCACGGTGCGGCTCAGTCCGGTGGCGTTGTTGACGACGGTGATCTGGTCGCCCGCGCTTGCGCGACCGCCAACCGAACCGGTGACGTTCTGTGCATACGCCATGGGCGCCATGGATCCCAGGCAGGCACCCAGCGCCAGCCCCAATACTGCCTTGCGGAAAACCTTGCCGCTCATCCCCAATCCCCTCCCTCAAAGGTTGAATGTATTTCCCGTAGACCTTCAGCCAGGCGCGTGCAGCACCTGCGCTTCAAAGCTGTATTCCCACTGGTCGAAGTAGAGGTTTCCCCCTGACCACTCGACTTCGCCGCGTTGCGAATCCACGGTCTCCGACCGCATGTGCTGCTTGGCCGGCACGAAGTCCGTGCCGTAGTCGTCGTTGAAAGTCAGGCGGTACGCGTCCAGGCCGCCGAGGTAGAACCACTCCACGTCCGGATCGCGCGCGCCCTTGAACTGCCCGGTCGTCACGTCCATCGGCACCCAGCCGTAGGGCTCCAGGTACAGCGCGCCCCAGTCGTGCAGGTTGTCGTAGGTGCCGTCGGAATAGACCATGCCGGACTGCCAGCGCGACGGGATGCCGTTCATGCGCAGCAGCGTCATCAGCAGCAGCGTCTGCTGGCCGCAGTCGGCATGGCCGGCGTGCAGCGCGTAATCGCTGATGTTGGTGATGGTGGAGTACTCGCGCGCGCCGCCCCAGGGAATGCGGTCGACCGCTTCGAACAGCTTGCGCGCGATGCGGTACGGATTCTTTTCATCGCCCACGACCTGCTGCGAGAACGCGCGCATCTGGTCGGTGAAGACGATGTGCGGCGGACGCTGCGCCAGGTACGGCGCGAGGTCGGGGCGGTTGGCGACGGCAACGACCTTGTCCGGATCGATGACGTGGTGTTCGCCGAACACCGTGAGTTCGTAGCTGATCGAGAACGTCGTCGGCTTGCCGGCCACGGCGGGCTGCTCGAGGTACACCGTGCGCTGCTGCGTCGACTCCGGCGCGATGCGGTGCTTCGCCGGCGTGCTGGACGCGAATCGGATACCTTCCTGCCGGCCCGGCAGCGCACGCGGATACGGAATCCAGGCGCGCACGGTCTCGCCCGCGGGCACAGCGTCCGCATCGACCGTGATGCCCTGCGTCACCCGAACGCGACGCGGCGCGACGCTCGACGTGCCACTGCGGCGCGCGTCGGCGACGGCTTCGTCGTGGTACGCGTTGGCGTTCTCCATCGGCCCGTCGTTGCGCTGGAACGGCGTGGCGCGGCGCGCGAGCGCCTCGGGGCTGACGCGGAACAGGTTCGACACCGAGCGATTGAAGTACCAGGGCGTTCCGTCGATGACGAGGTGCTCGAGCTGGTTCGATGCGGTCCAGCGTGCGAACTCGTCATCGCGCAGGTCCGGAATGGATTCGCGCAGCTTCGCCTTCGCCTGATCCGCGGTGAGCGTGAAGTCCAGTCGGATGCGGCGCATGCGTTCGCGCTGGAATTCCAGGTCGGCGCGGGTGGCGGCATCAAGGCCCGGCTTGGCGAGTGCCGTATCGATGCGGGTCTGCGCGCCGCTGAAATCGCCGGCGTCGATCCGCACGACGATCTCAGGAAGCGGCGACGACGTGGCGGTGATCGCCGCATCCGTGGCGACCATGGCGGCCAGCGCGATGACGGCCGCGGCCAGGACGTGCCGGGGGCGCGTCCGGGGCATTGGCGATCGCAGGGAAGACCGAAGACCGTCCACGCATGCCACTCACTGGGCGGCCGTTCTGGGGCCGTTCATCGCTGTGTAACATGGGAGGAGTACCCGGTCAATAATTTATTCTTGACTATCGCAACAAAAGAAGTATCTATTCTGGCCCGAGCGGCCGCCCTACGTTCGGGCGGTCATGAGGGGACGCGATGATGGATGACGCTCAGGCCCAGGGCTGCCCGACCGGCAATGGCGCCGCGTTCCCGTCGTTTATGCCGGAACCCGACGCCCGCCCGGCGGCTCGCCCCGCCCGCCTCGGGCCGTTCGCGCCAGGACTTCGCATGCGAATTTTTCTTTGCCTTGCCGCCCCGCTGCTGTCGCTGGGCCTGCTTTCGTCCGCGGCCGCCTACGAGCGCGCCTGGACCGTACCCGCCGAGACCGGCGTCGTCGGCGTCGAACGCGCCCAGCTCGATCCGGCCTGGTGGGTCGCGCGCCAGGCCGAACCGGATCGGGTGATCCTCGACGCCCGGGCGATCGCCGCGCAGAACGCGAAGCTGATGCAGCTCGACCGGAGCATGCACGACCTGGACGCACTGCCGGCAACGCTGGAGCGCACGCGGGTCGCCGCATGGGTCGACGGCATTTCGAAGCGGCCCACGCGCGCCCTTTACGACGTGCAGGGCCAGCCCGTCGCCGCGTCGGACCTCGACGCGATCGTCGCCAACGCCAACGCATCGGCGATTCCCGCCTCGCAGCCCACGCGTTTCGGCCTGGTCGTCCATCGCGCCGACCTGCGCGCATTCCCCACACGCACGCGCGTGTTCAGTTCGAACGACGACCACGACATCGACCGCTTCCAGGAAAGCGCCCTGTTCCCGGGCGATCCCGTCGCGATCGTGCACGAAAGCCGCGACGGCCTCTGGTGGTTCGTGGTCAACACACGCTATGCGGCGTGGATCGAGAAGCAGTACGTCGCCAAAGGCCGCGCGAAGGAGGTGCTCGGTTACGGCCGCAGGACGCCGTTCCGCATCGTCACCGGCGCGCGCGCGACCACCGTCTACACACCCGAGGAGCCGCGCGTCTCCGAGCTCCAGCTCGACATGGGCGTGCGTGTGCCGGTCCTTGCGGACTGGCCGGTGGGCGAGCCGGTCAACGGTCAGCACGCCTATACCTCGCACGTGATCCAGCTTCCCGTGCGCGACGACAACGGCCGCCTCGCGTTCGCGCCGGCGCTGCTGCCGCGCCGTGAACCGACGTCCGACGCCCCGCTCGCGCTCGCGTCGCGGCATCTGATCGAACAGGGCTTCAAGTTCCTCGGCGAGCGCTACGGCTGGGGCCACAGCTATAACGCGCGCGATTGCAGCGGCTTCGTTTCCGAGATCTACCGCAGCATGGGCGTGCAGCTGCCGCGCAACACCAGCGACCAGGCGGTGAGCCCGGCGCTCAACCGCATCGCGTTCAACGAGAAGGACGGCCGCGACAAGCGCATGGCCGTGGTGCGCGAGTTGCAGGTGGGCGATCTGGTCTACATCCCGGGCCACGTGATGATGGTGATCGGTGAGGTCGACGGCGAACCGTACGTGATCCACGACACCACCGGCCTGAGCTTCGCCGGTGCGGACGGGCGCACGATGCGTGCCAAGACCAACGGCGTGACCGTTTCGCCGCTGACGCCGCTGCTGTTCAACGGCACGCAGACCTTCGTCGACCGCATCACCAACATCCAGCGCATCCGGCCGTAATCGCGGCGCTGCGCCACATCGAATCCGAATCCCGAAAACCCCACTTTCGAATCTCCAGAATGAAAATCACCGAAATCCGGTTCGGCATGCTGCGTGTTCCGCTGAAGACACCGTTCAAGACCGCGTTGCGCACGGTCGAGGCGATCGAGGACATCGTCGTGGCCGTGCACACCGATACCGGGCACATCGGCTACGGCGAAGCGCCGGCCACCGCGGTCATCACCGGCGACACGCACGGCTCGATCATCGAGGCGATCCGCAAGTTCATCGCGCCGCGCCTGATCGGCCAGGAGATCGCCAACCTCAACCGCATCACCCAGCTGATCCAGACCGCGCTGGAGAAGAACACCAGCGCGAAAGCGGCGGTGGAAATCGCGGTGTACGACCTGTTCGGCCAGCTCTACGGCGTGCCGCTGTACAAGATGCTCGGCGGCGGCGATCCGGTGATCACCACCGACATCACCATCTCGGTGGACTACATCGACAAGATGGTCGCCGATTCGATCAGCGCGGTGGACCGCGGCTTCGAATCGCTGAAGATCAAGGTCGGCAAGGACATCGGCGTCGACGTCGAGCGCGTCAAGGCGATCTACGCCGCCGTGCAGGGCCGCGCCCTGCTCCGCCTGGACGCGAACCAGGGCTGGACCGCGAAGCAGGCCGTGCACGCGATCCGCATGCTCGAGGACGCCGGCGTGCGCCTGGAACTGGTCGAGCAGCCGGTGAAAGCGCAGGACCTGGACGGCATGAAGTACGTCACCGAACGCGTGCACACGCCGATCATGGCCGACGAGAGCGTGTTCGGCCCGACCGAAGTGATCGACCTGATCAAGATGCGCGCGGCCGACATCATCAACATCAAGCTGATGAAAACCGGTGGATTGTCCAACGCGATCCGCATCGCCGACATCGCCGCGCTTTACGGCGTGGAATGCATGATCGGCTGCATGCTGGAAAGCAGCATCAGCGTCGCCGCTGCCGTGCACCTGGCGGTGGCCAAGTCCAACGCGATCACCAAGGTCGACCTGGACGGCCCGTCGTTGAGTGCGTTCAATCCGGTCGATGGCGGCGTGATCTTCAACGAATCGGAGATCTCGGTGACCGACGCGCCGGGCCTGGGCATCCGCGAGATCCGCGGGCTGGAACTTCTGCCAGACTGACCGCCCACCGAGTCCGGAGCCCGCATGTCGCCGCTGCTCAAGATCCGCGCCGAACGCGACCAGATGTCGGCCATCGAACGGCGCATCGGCGACTTCCTGCTGGAGAACGCTCACCTGCTGCGCGACTACTCGTCGCAGCAGCTGGCCAACGCATTGGGGATCAGCCAGTCCAGCGTGGTGAAGTTCAGCCAGAAGCTAGGTTACAAGGGCTATCCGGATCTGAAGTACTCCATCGGCCAGGCCGTGGCGCGCGGCGACGGTGGCGAGGAAAACGGTACCGCGCGCGAAGCGCGCATCGAGGACCCCCACGCCGCGCTGGCCGAGAACCTGTGGCACCTGAAGGCACTGGCCGAGGCGCAGACGCGCACGATCAATCCGCCCGAGCGCATCGACGCCATTGCCCACGCGGTGCAGCAGGCGGGCAAGGTGTTCATCATTGGCCTGGGCGAGGACGGCATTCCGGCGCGTGCGTTCGCGACGCGGCTGTCGATGCTGGGCATCCTTACCGTGCACTACGTCGATGCGATCCTGATGCAGTCGGGCGTGTCCACCGCCGCACCGGGCGACGTGCTGCTGGTGTTCTCCGAGCAGGGCCGGCAGCCGGCGCTGTGCCAGATCAGCCGCCTGTTCCGCGAGCACGGTGGCAAGGTCATCACGGTCACGCGGCACACGCCCAACCCGCTGCGCGCGCACGGCGACGCGGCGCTGCTGGTGTCCGCGCACGATGAGCGCCGGCATATCGAGCCGCTGCTGTACCAGTCGGCGTTGCAGCACCTGCTCGACCTCATCTTCGTCCTGCTGTGCGATGCCAGCGAAGAACGCCGCCTGCAGCTCGACTTCAACTTCGAGCGCATGCAGGATCTGCTCGACCACTGATCCGGGATTTGCGCATGCGCGTCACCGCCGCACTCGTACGAAGCCTCGCTGCCCTGTCGTTCCTCGCGCTGGCCGGCTGCGCCAGCGTTGCGCCGACGCCCACCACGCCGTGGGACGACGCGCGCCAGCTGGTGATGGTTACCACCGCCGACTGGAACGCGACCACCGGCACGCTGCGGCGTTACGACCGCGAAGGAGAGCAGTGGCGCGAAGTGGGTGAAGCGACGCCGATCACGGTGGGACGCAGCGGCGCCGCGTGGGGCATCGGCCTGAATCCCGCGCAGTCCGATGGCCCGCAGAAACAAGAAGGCGACGGTCGCGCGCCGGCGGGCGTGTTCCGCATCGGCACGGCGTTCGGTTACGCCGACACCGTCGCGAGCGCGTGGCCTTACGAGGCGATGAGCGCGTCGGACTGGTGCATCGACGTCAACGCATCCCCGCTCTACAACCGCATCGTGGACGCGAAGCAGGTCGGCCAGGCGGCCGTGGAAGGCTCCAGCGAACCCATGCGCCGCGACCTGCACGCAGGCGGCGACGTGCGCTACAAGCTCGGCTTCGTGATCGAACACAACCCCGACAACCGCAGTGGCGCGGGCAGTTGCATCTTCGCCCACCTGTGGCGCGCGCCGGGCGAACCCACGGCGGGCTGCACCGCCATGCCCGAGCCGGCGATGCAGGAACTGCTGACATGGCTCGACCCGCGCCGTAAACCCGTGTTCGCGTTATTGCCCGATAACGAACTGGAACGACTGCACGACACCTGGCACCTGCCACGCGCGGCCTCGCGGCGCTGAGAATACGGCGCCCCTGGCCTTCCGCTGCGCGACTGCGCGAGGATGGCCACCGAACCACCGACTTTCCCAACGGACACCCGATGTCGACCACCGCCCGCGTACTCCTCGGACTCTTCCTCGGCGCCGTCATCGGCCTGTTGCTGGCTTGGCTGGATCCCGCGCTGGCCGGCAAGGTGGCCGACTTCGTCGCGCCCATCGGGCGTTTGTGGCTCAACGCGCTGCAGATGACGGTGGTGCCGCTGGTCGCGGCGCTGGTGGTGATCGGCGTGAACAACGCCACCGATGCCGCCGCGTCCGGACGCACGGCGCGCAAGGCGATCGTCACCTTCGTGGTGATCCTTGCCGTCTGCGCCGCGTTCGCCGCGACGCTGGCGCCGATCCTGTTCTCGTTCGTCCCGCGCCAGGAAGGGCTCGCCGATTCGTTGCGCGCGGCCACTGCCGGCGCGGCGCAACTGTCGCTGCCCAGCTCGCTGGCGGAATGGTTCGCCGGGATCATCCCCGCCAACGCACTGTCCGCCGCCGCCTCGAGCGCGATGCTGCCGCTGGTGGTGTTCGCTCTGTTCTTCGGCTTCGCGCTGACGAAGATCGAGGCCGGTCGCCGCGCGCGCGTGCTCGACCTGGTGCAGGGCATCGCCGACGTGATGATCGTGATCGTGCACTGGGTGCTGTGGGTCGCGCCGATCGGCGTGTTCGCGCTGGTGCTGGCGGTGTGCGCGCGCGTGGGCCACGGCATGATCGGCGCGTTCGGCTGGTACATCGCGATCCTATCTACGATGTATCTGCTGGCGACCGCGCTGATGTACCCCATCGCGGTGATCGCCGGCCGCGAGCGCCTGCAACGCTTCGCATCGGCAATCGCACCGGCGCAGGTGGTGGCGGCGAGCACGCAGTCCTCGCTGGCCTCGCTGCCGGCGATGATCGAATCCTCGCGCGAACGCCTGGGCCACCCGCTCAGCGTGACCTCGCTGGTGCTGCCGATGGCGGTGTCGCTGTTCCGCATCACCAGCCCGATCCAGTACCTGGGCGTGGCGGCCTTCATCAGCTGGGCCTACGGCGTGGACCTGACCTTCGCGCAGTGGGCCGCCGCGGCCGCGCTGGCGGTGGTAATCAGCATGGGCTCGGTGGGTCTGCCCGGGCAGGTCAGCTTCATGGCGACCAACATGCCGGTGACGCAGGCACTGGGGCTGCCGATCGAGCCGCTGGGCCTGCTGCTGGCGCTGGACACGATTCCGGACGTGTTCGCCACGCTGGGCAACGTGACCGGCGACCTCACTGCGACCACCGTGGTCGCCAAGGGGCAGCACGATCCGGTGGAACCCGCGCTGGGCGAAGGCGGCGATTCGTAGCCCTTCCAACGAACGGGCGTAGGCCCTGCCGTCATCCCCGCGCAGGCGGGGATCCAGGCGAGCGCGCCCTCACCTTCCGGGGAACGGAAGCACCCGGCCAGCTGGATTCTCGCCTGCGCGGGAATGACGCCATTGAAACCCGCTGGCCACCGGCACGGGGACGCGCAAACACGCACGAAAACGTCGGAATCTGCCCCGCGGCGGCAGCGACCCGGCCCGATTCGCGCGCGTTCATGCGAAAATGCCCGGACTCATGGCCCCGTAGCTCAGCTGGATAGAGCGTCCCCCTCCTAAGGGGAAGGTCGCACGTTCGAATCGTGTCGGGGCCGCCAATTCGGCGAACGCAGGAGACCCGTGGCGACCGTGCCGCGCCTGCTTTCCGCCCGTCCTACAGGAGCACGTCGATGACCCACCCCGTCCTCACCGCCCTCGGCCTGACCGCCACCGAATCCGGCACCTACCTCGGGAGCGGCGAATGGTCCACCTCGCGTGACGCCGGCGTGCTGGAGTCGATCAACCCCACCAACGGCGAAGTGCTGGCGAAGGTCCACGCGTCCTCGCAGGCCGATTACGACACCATCGTCGAGCGCGCCCAGGCCGCCTTCAAGGTGTGGCGCACCACCCCGGCACCGCGTCGCGGCGAGGCCATCCGCCTGTGCGCCGACGCGCTGCGCAAGCACAAGGACGCGCTGGGTTCGCTGGTCGCGCTGGAAATGGGCAAGTCCAAGCCCGAAGGCGACGGCGAAGTGCAGGAGATGATCGACATCGGCGACTTCGCCGTCGGTCTGTCGCGCCAGCTCTACGGCCTGACCATGCACTCCGAGCGCCCGGGCCACCGCATGTACGAGCAGTGGCACCCGCTCGGCATCGTCGGCGTGATCTCGGCGTTCAACTTCCCGGTCGCGGTGTGGGCGTGGAACTCGTTCATCGCCGCCATCTGCGGCGACATCACCATCTGGAAGCCCTCGCCGAAGACCCCGCTGTCGGCGGTGGCCTCGATGAAGATCTGCAACGAAGCGCTGAAGGCCGGCGGTTTCCCGGACATCTTCTTCCTGTTCAACGACGCCGGCACCGAGCTCGCCTCCAGCTTCGTCGACGACAAGCGCATCCCGCTCATCAGCTTCACCGGTTCGACCAAGGTCGGCCGCATCGTCGGCGAGCGCGTCGCGCGCCGCATGGGCCGCTCGCTGCTGGAACTGGGCGGCAACAACGCGATCATCGTCGACGCCACGGCGGACCTGAAGCTCGCCATCCCGGCCATCGCCTTCGGCGCGGTCGGCACCGCGGGCCAGCGCTGCACCACCACGCGCCGTCTGTTCGTGCACGAATCCATCTACGACGACGTCCTGGCCAAGCTCATCGCCGCCTACAAGCAGGTCGAGAAGAAGATCGGCGACCCGACCGACCCGGCCAACCTGATGGGCCCGCTCAACAGCCGCGACGCGGTGCAGGCCTACCTGGACGCCATCGAGCAGGCCAAGGCCGCCGGCGGCAAGGTCGAGACTGGCGGCGCCGCGATCGACCGTCCGGGCAACTTCGTGTTGCCGACCATCGTGACCGGTCTGTCCAACGACGCGCAGATCGTCCAGCACGAGACCTTCGCGCCGATCCTCTACGTCATGAAGTACCGCGAGCTGGCCGACGCCATCCACATGCAGAACGACGTGCCGCAGGGCCTGTCGTCGTCGATCTTCACCCAGAACCTCAAGGCGGCCGAAGCGTTCCTGTCGGCGGCCGGTTCGGACTGCGGCATCGCCAACGTCAACATCGGCACCTCGGGCGCGGAAATCGGCGGCGCCTTCGGCGGCGAGAAGGAAACCGGTGGTGGCCGCGAGTCCGGTTCGGACGCGTGGCGCGCGTACATGCGCCGTCAGACCAACACGATCAACTATTCCGACGCGCTGCCGTTGGCGCAGGGCATCAAGTTCGATCTGTGAAGTCGGGATTCGTGATTCGGGATTGGGGATTCGTGAAAGCGGCGCGCGACGTCGTTGACTTGTCCCGTGAAGTCCGGTTCATTCCAATCACGATCACGGGCTCCCAGTTCGACCGAGTTCCCACCGAATCCCGAATCTCGAATCCCTAATCCCGAACAAATGTACGGACTTGCCCGCCCCTTCCTGTTCGGCCTCGATGCCGAAACCGCGCACGGCGCCGCGCTCAGCGCGCTGGAAGTGGCGTACCGCACCGGCGCGGGCGCGTTCCTCGCGCGCCCGCCGACGCCACTGCCGACGCGCGCCTTCGGCCTGACCTTCCCCAATCCGGTCGGCCTGGCCGCCGGGCTGGACAAGAACGGCGCGCATATCGACGCCCTGCTCGCGCTGGGCTTCGGCTTCGTCGAGGTCGGCACGGTCACGCCGCGTCCGCAGGAAGGCAACCCGAAGCCGCGCATGTTCCGTCTGCCGGACCAGCAGGCCGTCATCAACCGCCTGGGCTTCAACAACGGCGGCGTGGATGCGCTGGTGCGCAATGTCGAGAAGGCCAAGCGTCGCCACGGCCTGCTCGGCATCAACATCGGCAAGAACAAGGACACGCCCAACGAGTCGGCCGAGAACGACTACCTGCTCTGCCTGGAGCGCGTGTATCCGTTGGCCGATTACGTCACCGTCAACATCTCCTCGCCCAATACCGCTGGCTTGCGTGAATTGCAGGAAGAGCAGGCACTGCGCCGCCTGGTGGGCACGCTGCGCGAGGCGCAGGAGCGCCTGGCCGCCGTGCACGGCCGACGCGTGCCGATGCTGGTGAAGATCGCGCCCGACCTCACCGACGACGACGTCGAAGCCGCCGCGCGCGTGCTGGGCGATCTGCAGGTGGACGGCGTGATCGCCACCAACACGACCGTCTCGCGCGTGGGCATCGAAGGCGCGCCGCATGCGCAGGAAACCGGCGGGCTGTCCGGCAAGCCGCTGCTCGGCCAGGCGACCGCCGTGCTGCGCATGATGCGTACGCGTCTGCCCGAATCGATTCCGATGATCGGTGTGGGCGGCATCCTCTCCGGCGCCGACGCGGCCGCGAAGATGGCGGCCGGCGCGACGCTGGTGCAGACCTACACGGGGCTGGTCTATCGGGGCCCGGCCCTGGTGAAGGAATGCGTCGAGGCCATGCGCCGGCGCAAGGAAGCACCGAGCCGCGGCAACATGCCGCCGATCGTATGAGACTCTCTTTCCGTCATTCCCGCGAAAGCGGGAATCTTTCGCGGGAATGACGAGCGTTGAGTGACATGAGCTACGGGAATCCCATCCGCCTCTTCCGCGACGCGCCGCTGCAAACGCGCAACACCTTCGGCGTCGCCGCGACCGCGGCATTGCTGGCGGAAGTCGCCGACGCGACCGCACTCCCGGACCTTTTCGCACGCCCCGAATTCGCCGGGCACGCGCCGCTCGTCCTCGGTGGCGGCAGCAATTTTCTGTTTGCCGGCGATCCGGATGCGCCGATGCTCGCGCTCACCGGGCAGGACGTTCGCGTGGTGCGCGATGAAGGCGACGCGGCGATCGTGCGCGCCGACGCGGGCGTGCCGTGGCACGGCTTCGTCATGCGCATGCTCGACGCCGGTTTCGCCGGCCTGGAAAACCTCGCGCTGATTCCCGGCACCGTCGGCGCTGCGCCGATCCAGAACATCGGCGCCTACGGCGTGGAAGTGCGTGCGTTCGTCCACGCGGTGGAGTGCTTCGAGCCGGCCAGCGGACAAGTCCACCGTTTCGATGCGCAACGCTGCGCCTTCGCCTATCGCGATAGCGTGTTCAAGCACGAACCGGACCGCTACATCGTCACCGCGGTGGAGTTCGCGTTATCGCGCACGCCTGCGCTGAAGCTCGATTACGCCGGCATCGGCGACGAGATCATCGCGATGGGAATCGCCGTGCCGACCCCGCGCGACGTCGCCGAGGCGGTCATCGCGATCCGCCGCCGCAAGCTGCCCGACCCGGCGGTGCTCGGCAACGCCGGCAGCTTCTTCAAGAACCCGATCGTGCCGGTCGCGCAGGCCGATGCCTTGCATGCGCAGGACCCGACGATGCCGGTGTTCCGTGGCGACGCCGCCGACACGCGCAAGCTCTCCGCCGCCTGGTTCATCGACGCCTGCGGCTGGAAGGGCCACCGCGACGGCGATGCGGGCGTCGCGCCGAGCCACGCGCTGGTGCTGGTGAACCACGGCAAGGCGAGCGGGCATGAACTGCTGGTCCTGGCGCGCCGCATCGCCGATTCGGTACGCACGCGCTTCGGCGTGTCCATCGAACCCGAGCCGCGCATCGTCGGCGCGAACTGGTAAGGAACGGCGTCAGTGAGCGAAGCCCTGCCCCATCCGCTTCGTGCCGCCGGCTTCATGCTCGCCAGCACGCTGTGCTTCGGCGTGATGGCCATTACGATCCGCCTGGCGTCGCATTCGCTCAACACGCTGGAAATCGCCTTCTTCCGCAATTTCTTCGGCCTGCTCACGGTGCTGCCGCTGCTGATGCGCATGGACCCGGCGTCGCTGCGCACGAAGCAATTGCCGCGCTACTTCGTGCGCTGCTTCATCGGCATCTTCTCGATGCTGTGCGGTTTCTGGGCCATCGGCCACCTGCCGCTGGCGCAGGCGATCTCGCTTTCGTATTCCTCGCCGGTGTTCGTGACGATCCTCGCCGCGCTGATGCTCGGCGAACACGTGCGCGGGCGACGCTGGGCCGCGGTGGCGCTGGGCTTCATCGGCGTGCTGGTGATCGTGCGGCCGGGCTCGCACGAGTTCACCGCCGGCACGCTGATCGCGTTGGCCGCGGCGGTATTGAGCGCGGTCGTGGCGATCCAGATCAAGCAGCTCTCGCGCGTGGATGCGGCCAACACCATCGTGCTCTACACGTACCTGTTCTGGGTGCCGTTGTCGCTGGTGCCGGCGTTGTTCGTGTGGGAGTGGCCGCAGGGCATCGCGTGGGTGTGGGTGGTCGCCGCCGGCTTGTTCGGCACGGGCGGACAGGTGCTGTGGACGCATGCGCTCAAGCTGGGCGAAGTCTCCGCGCTGACGCCGATCAGCTTCGTCCAGCTGCCGCTGGTGGCGCTGGTGGGCTGGCTGTGGTTCGGTGAAGTCGTCGATGCATGGACCTGGGTCGGTGCCGGCATCATCCTCGCCGCCAACGCCTACATCGCGCACCGCGAGGCCGTGTTGCTGCGCCGCCACGCCACGAACGCGCCGACGGAAGCGGCCAAGCCGGGCGAGTAACGCGGCGTCGACAGCATCGCGACCGCCCCCGTACGATGCGCGCATCATCAGGGGGATGGACATGAAGGCAAGGATCGCGCTGGCGGCGCTGGTGTCGCTTGTTTCATTGACCGCGTGCGAGGAATGGAACCCGGCGCACCGCAGAGCGAAAGCGGACGCCGCTTCGAACGCATCGTCCGGGTTTGCCGACCGCTCCGTCGCGCCGGCCGCGGATCTGCCGCCGTTGGGCCGGCCCGCGCCGCCTCCGGCTCCCGCGAAGGAAAGCCGCCTGGTGCCGTTCGAGGTCCCGGCCTCGCGTGACAGCCCCTCCTCCGTCCCCGGCTGCGAATTCGCCGGTCTCCCGTCCAGGTTCAACGTGTACGCCGCCGGCGCGTATTCGGGCCGCAAGCTCGATTACCAGATCGACCAGAGCGGCCACACGGCGACGCAGATCGACGTGGCCGTCAGCGAAGATGCGGCGCCGGTCGTGCTGATGCTGGGCGCGTACGAGCCCACGGTTTGGAACATCGGCTGGTCGCCCCGCACGCGCATCGTCGCCGTGCTGGTAAGCGGGTATCACCGGCAGGCCGTCGCCGGCTTGCCGCCGTCGGTGCCGCGCATCAACAGCAGCTACGACAACAAGGGTCAGTGCGGCCAGTTCTACGTGAGCGAGCGCAACCTGGGCGAGCTCAATCCGATCGCGCGCCGCGTCTTCGGACAGCGGGTGACGCGGGCGTATATCGCGCAGGACGGATTCGTCGCTATCGGCGACGGGTCGAAGTCCGCGCTGGTCACCGATGCCAACCAGAAGCCCGAGCAGTTCCGCGATCCCGATGCGCCGCTGGCCGGTGAAGCCGGCCTGCGCGAGGCCGTCGCCAAGGGGCTGCTGCGTGAAGCACGATCCAGCGACATGCAAGCCTGGGCATCCGCGTTCGCCGCCATCGAACTGCGCGATGCACCACCGGTTTCCGGCGCGCCGCCGCGCAGCAGCCGCGACTATTCCATGCACAACGCCTACGTCGTGGTGCGGCCCATGCGCATCCCCGCCGGCCTGTACGGCGCGCACTCGGCCACCTTCATCGTGCCCAAGGGCGTGCAGCGGCCGACGGGCGATCCGGGCCATTCGAGCATCCTCGACTGGAACACCATGACCTGCGCCGGTGCCACCTGCCGCATGCGATGAGCGCGCGGTGGCGTGGTGCGCCGCACTAGGGACGGCGCCGCCTGCGGGGTGAAAGGGGGGCACACCGGCCGCGCAGCGGGTGAAAGCGGCCGTTTGCCCGCATCTTCACGCGGCCTTCGTTGACCCGGCCGCGTTGGCGGCGGCAAGAAGTACGCGCTCGTACGGTTGCAGTGCGCCGCCCGCTGCGGCGGCCGTCAGCGCGTGGCCGCCGTTTGCCGCGCTCGCACGCCCCATAGGATCGACAGGAGTTGCTCCCATGAACCGCAAGCCCGCAACGCTCGTGCTCCTCTTCGCCCTCGCCATGCCGGCCGCCGCACTGGCCGAGGGAAGGCGATTACGCCTGGTGGCAGGTGCTGGTGAATCTGGTCTCGCCGCCCGCGGCCGACAACAAGGTGACACCCGCGCAGCGCAATGCGCCGACCTATCCGCTGCTGGCCAATCCCGCCGGCTTCGACGACGGATTCGCGCCCGGCCACTACAGCGGCTGGCAGACCGTGCAGCTCGCGCCGCAGACGGGCGCCGTATGCGGGAACGGCACGCCGTACAAGTTCTTCGTCAACCGCGTCGCCGACACGCGCAACACGCTCATCTACATGGAAGGCGGCGGCGCCTGCTGGGACTACGCCAGCTGCAAGGGCCTCACGCCGCGCAGCGCGCGCAATCCCGACGGTATTCCGGACGACTACATGTCGCTGCTCAATCCAGGTGCGAGCCTGGTGAGCCCGTTCGTGCTGCGCATCTCGCCGACCGGCGACGTGGTCAAGACGCAGAAGTGGAACCTGGTCTACGTGCCCTATTGCACGGGCGACATCTACAGCGGCGATCGCGTCGCGGTGTATCCCGACCCGAACGGCGGCGCGCCGCTGGTCTACCACCACAACGGCCTGCGCAACGCGCGCGCGGTGGTGTCGTGGTTGAAGGACCACCTGCCGCGGCCAACCCAACTGGTGCAGGCCGGATGCAGCGCCGGCGGCGTGGGCAGCATGCTCAACTACGAACACATGCGCGGCGATCTCGCGCCCAATCGCGCGTTCCTGATCAACGATTCGGGCCCGGTGTTCAGCGCGCCCAATGGCGCCAGTCCGGCGCAGTATCCGTCGGTGCCGCTGTTCGCGACGATCCGCCCCGCATGGGGCCTGGACGCCACCAACGGTCCGATCGACTACCTCGCCGGCCGCCTGGGCCCGGGCTTCAGCCGCAACGACTACGCCACGCTGATTCCCGCGCTGGCGAACAAGCGCCGAAGCGATCGCCTGGGCATCACCTATTTCTGGCAGGACCTGAACTACTCCTCGTATTCCTACGAGCGCTTCTTCCCGGAGATCCAGAACGCGCCGAACCAGGCCGCGAAGGAAGCGCTGCTGCACCAGAAGTGGGCAGTCGACACCACGCGACTGAAGGCCACGACGGATAGCCTGTCCAACGTCGGCGGCTATTTCCCGCAGTTCCGCGCACTCAACGAAAGCCACTGCGACACGATCGTCGACTTCAAGAACGGCGACGTGCAGGAACGCGGGCTGGAGCTGTCGCACTTCATCGACAACGTGCTCAACGGCCAGGGCGCGGTGCTCGACGCTTCGGAAAGCAGCGACCAGGCCGATCGCGCCAAGCCGTTCAATCCCTTCTACGCACTCATCGATGCGCTGCTGAATTGAACCGCGACCGTCCCGCGAACGCCGTCACGGCGTTCGCCGGAGCACCGCACCGGCCATGAAACGTCCCGCGCAGATCGCCATCTTCATCCTCATCGCCGTGCTCGGCGCAGCGGGCGTCGCCTGGCAGGTGCAACGCGTGGACGCGCGCACTGGCGCACCGCCTTCCACACCGTCGGACGTGGAGCGCAACACGACATCGACGACGGCCACGCTGCTGGCGCGTCCGCAGGTACGCGAGTACCAGGAGCGGCTGGCGTTCGAGGAACGCGCGCGCCGCTTCTTCCTGGAATCCTCGACGCTTCCGCCCGCCGCACGCGAACGCGAAGCGCAGGAGATTGCGCGCGGCACCGACCGCTACGCGAACACCGGCGACCTGTCGGCGGGCGAATCGCTGATGCTGCGCATCGGCCTGATCCGCGCCACCGATCCCGACGCGGTGCGCCAGGCCGACCGCGTCGGCGAACTCATCGCGCATTACCGCCTCGACGCCGAACGCCGCAACGCCGCGTTCGTGCAGGCGCAGCAGCACGACCCGGCGTTCAACGATTACAAGCAGCGCGAGCGGCGCGTCGTCGCCGAAGTGATGGCGATGGCGACGATTCCCGACGGCCTCAGCCGCGATGAGTACCTGCGCCAGCGGCTGCAACGCGAACGCGAGATCGCGTACGGCCGCTGACGGGGATGACCTTCAGCGCGATCCCGCCGCAGGCGTGGGTGCGGCCTGCGCGGATTCGTGGCGGCGACGCGACAGCTCGAGCATCGCCTTGCGGTTCTCCTCGTCCAGCGCCGCCCACTGTGCCTGCGGCACGGTGATCTCGTCGATGCCGTCGGGCTTGCCTTCCTGCGCGGCGAGCGCACTGTTCACCGCGCGAATGCCGTGCAGCGCGAGCCAGCGGCGGTCGTACTGCGGCGGGTTCGCACGGTCCCACTCGATCGCACGGCTGACCTGCGGCCATTCGTCTTGCGGGTGCGTCTTCAGATGCTCGCGAAAACGCGTGCCGAACACCTGCCGGATCGTCACCACGCCCGGCACGGCGGTGCGGTCGGTGATGATCTGCGCATCGGCCACCGCGCGCGTGTTGGCGACGGCGAACCAGAACACGCCTTCCTGCGGCCGGCCGCGTTCGAACAGCGTGTCGGACATCGCGAACAGCACCGCCGGGTTGTAGCGCGACGGCTGCGCCAGCACCTCGTCGGCGGCCTTGAAACGCGTTTGCGCATCGGGCGAACGCAGACGCTCCATCGCCGAGCGCGACGGCTCCACTTCGATCTGTGCGTATTCGTCCTGCGCATCGACCGCGACGGTCTTGCCCAGGACGCCCTGCGCGATCGCACTGCCTTGCACAAGACCCAGCAGCACGGCTGCGGCGCACGCGAGCGTGAAACGACGGTTGCGCAATTCCATTGCATGTCCCCGGTTGGCCCCGCGCCAATGTGGGCGGCGCCGGGAGGGACGGTCAAGCCGCGTCCGACGACCGGTCGTGGCGACGCCAGGGGCGACGCGATGACCGGAACAGGATCAGGTACACGCCGGCCACCCACGCCGTCGCGACCGCCCAGCCGGCCAGGATGTCGGAGGGGTAATGCACGCCCAGGTACACGCGCGAGAGGCCCACCAGCACCACGAACGGCAGCATCACCGCCGCCACCGGCCAGCGCCAGCGCGTGTTCCAGGCCAGCAGGAACAGCACGCAGGCCAGCGTCATCGAACCCATCGCGTGACCGCTGGGAAAGCTGTAGCTGGATTCCGGCGCGATGGAATCCCACAGCGACGGACGCTCGCGCGCGAAGGTCAGCTTCGCGCCGATGTTGAGCAGCGCCGAGCCGCCCAGTGCGATGCCCGCGAACACCGCCTCGCGGTTCTTGCGCAGCACGGCGAGCACGAGGACGAAGGCGATGTCGAACGGCACCACGCCCCACTCGTAGCCGAGCCGGGACATGAAGACGAAGAAATCGTCGAAGCCCTGCCGCGCCATCGACTGCGCGAAGCGCAGCAGCGGTTCATCGAAGGCGATGGCTTCCTGCTCGTGGATCTCGTCGGCCAGTTCGCCGAACACCCACAGCGGCAGCAGCAGGCCGCCGAATACGAGCATCAGGCGCAGGCCGTGCCGGCGCAGCACATCCGCGCCGAAGCGCAGCGCGGTTTGCAGCGCGCCGTCGGACTCAGACGCCACGCGCGGCGTCGGCCCCGTACTTGCGCTCGACGTAGCTGTCGATCAGCGCCACGAATTCGTGCGCGATGTTTTCACCGCGCAGCGTCACGGTCTTCTCGCCGTCCTCGAACACCGGCGCCGAGGGCGCCTCGCCCGTGCCCGGCAACGAGATGCCGATGTTGGCGTGGCGCGATTCGCCCGGCCCGTTGACCACGCAGCCCATCACGGCGAGCGTGAGGTTCTCCGCGCCCGGGTGGCTGATCTTCCATTCGGGCATCTTCGCGCGCACGTGTTCCTGCACGGTCTTGGCCAGTTCCTGGAAGAACGTGCTGGTGGTGCGGCCGCAGCCCGGGCACGCGGTGACCATCGGCGTGAACGCGCGCAGGCCCATGGTCTGCAGCAGTTCCTGCGCGACGACGACCTCGTTGGTGCGCGACTGGCCGGGTTCGGGCGTGAGCGAGATGCGGATCGTGTCGCCGATGCCTTCCTGCAACAGCACGCCGAGCGCCGCGCTGGAGGCGACGATGCCCTTGCTGCCGATACCGGCCTCGGTGAGGCCCAGATGCAGCGCGTAGTCACCACGGCGGGCGAGTTCGCGATACACCGCGATCAGCTCCTGCACGCCGCTGACCTTGGCGCTGAGCACGATGCGCTCGCGCGGCAGGCCGATCTCCTCCGCACGCGCGGCCGAATCCAGCGCCGAGCGGATCAGCGCCTCACGCAGCACTTCGGCGGCGTCCAGCGGCTGGGCGAGCTTGTGGTTCTCGTCCATCAGCTGCGCGGCCAGCGCCTGGTCGAGCGAGCCCCAGTTCGCACCGATGCGCACCGGCTTGCCGTGCTTGATCGCCAGTTCGATCAGCGTGGCGAACTGGCTGTCCTTCTTTTTGCCGAAGCCGACGTTGCCCGGGTTGATGCGGTACTTCGCCAGCGCTTCGGCGCAGGCGGGTTCGGCGGTGAGCAGCTGGTGCCCGTTGTAGTGGAAGTCGCCGATGATCGGCACTTCCACGCCCATCATCGCCAGCTTGTCGACGATGCGCGGCACGGCCGCGGCGGCTTCGACGGTGTTGACGGTGACGCGCACCATTTCCGAGCCCGCGCGCCACAGTTCGGCGACCTGCTTGGTCGTGGACGCCACGTCGGCGGTGTCGGTGTTGGTCATCGACTGCACGACGACCGGATGGCCGCCGCCCACGTCGACGCCGCCGATGCGCACCGCGCGTGTGATGCGGCGCGACAGGGGGCCGAACGAGGGCTGGGCGCAGGGGGGAACGGCTTCGGAGTTCATGGGCCGTATTGTAGCCGGGACCGGTTTTCGACAGGCCGCGTCGACGGGCCACCCTCGGTGAATGCCCGCGCCGCGTGAATGCATCCGGGGCGATCCCGGGTATCCTGCCGCATCGCTCGCCCCCACCGCCTTCCCTCGTCGTTCCCGCGCAACGGAGCGACGGCGCCGGAGTTTTCGCCCCACCGCCCGCAATGCCCGACCTGCGCCCCGACGACGTCCTCACCCCCAGCCAGCTGAACACGCTGGCCCGCGACCTGCTGGAGGGGGCCTTCCCCTCGATCTGGATCGAGGGCGAGCTGGGCAACGTGTCGCGCCCCTCGTCCGGCCATCTGTACTTCACGCTGAAGGACGCGCGCGCCCAGGTGCGCTGCGCGATGTTCCGGCCCAAGAGCAGCTGGCTGCGTTTCCAGCCGCGCGAGGGCCTGCGCGTGCTGGGCCGCGGCCGGCTCACGCTGTACGAAGCGCGCGGCGAGTACCAGATGGTGTTCGACCATCTGGAGGAAGCCGGCGAAGGCGCGCTGCGACGGGCGTTCGATGAACTCAAGGCCAAGCTCGCCGCCGAAGGACTCTTCGACGCCGAACGCAAGCGGCCACTGCCGCGTTATGCGCGACGCATCGCGGTCATCACCTCGCCCACCGGCGCCGCCGTGCGCGACGTGCTGAGCGTGCTCGCGCGGCGCTTCCCGCTGATCCAGGCCGACGTGCTGCCCGTGCCCGTGCAGGGCGACGGCGCGGCGGCGCAGATCACGGCCATGCTGCAACGCGCGATCGCCGCGCAGCGTTATGACGTGATCGTGCTGGCGCGCGGTGGCGGTTCGCTGGAAGATCTGTGGGCGTTCAACGATGAGCGACTGGCGCGCGCGATCGCGGCTTCGCCCGTGCCGATCGTCTCCGCCGTCGGCCACGAGACCGACTTCAGCCTCAGCGACTTCGCCGCCGACGTGCGCGCACCGACGCCCTCGGTCGCCGCCGAGCTGCTGGTGCCCAATCGCGACGATCTCCTGCATCGCCTGCATGTGCTCGACGCGCGCCTGCGCAACCTGCAACTGCAGCGACTGCGCGGGGCCATGCAGCGCACCGATCGCGCCGCGCTTCGATTGAACGCGATGCGTCCGCGCGCGCGGCTGGACATGCTCGCGCGTCGCCAGGCCGATGCGCTGCGTCGTCTCGAAGCCGCGTGGAAGCGCCGCCTCGAACACGAGCGCTCCCGCCTGCGCCACGCCGACGCGGTGCTGCGCGCCGCGCATCCCCGCCGACGCATCACGCGCCTGCGCGAGCGCCTCGCCGCGCTCGCGCAGCGGCCGCAATCGGCCATCGTGCGTCGCCTGGCGAACGAGGCGCTGCACCTGCGCGGGCTGGCGCGTTCGCTGGAAGCGGTGAGCCCGCTGGCGACGGTCGCGCGCGGCTATTCGATCCTGCGCCACGAAGACGGCCGCATCGTGCGCAGCGTGCTGGATGCGGCGCCGGGCGATCGGTTGTCGGCACGGTTGACGGATGGCGAGCTGGCGGTGCGGGTCGAGCCGCACGACGGCAACGCCTGAGGCGATGACGCGGGCATCAGAGCTGTCATCCCCGCGAAGGCGGGGATCCAACTCGCCGACGGTGTTCCGGCTCGATCATGCATGATGCGCCTGACAGTTGGATTCCCGCCTTCGCGGGAATGACGGCTCTCCAGGATCGCGGCATGCCGCGACCGCCCATGTGACCCACGCGTAACGCAACCTCGCCTACCCTTTCCGCCTCGTTCTGACGGGAGCAGACCATGGCCAAGAACAAGAAGAACCGCGCCGGCAAGGGACTGAAGTCGAGCTATCCCTATTACCTCGCCAACCGTCCGGTCGCGGCCAACACCGCGCTGGAGGTGCTGGACAAGTACAGCGGCGAGCGAGCCACGCGCGTGGCGCTCGCCGATGCGGCGGCGGTGCGCAAGGCCATCGTCGCCGGCTACCAGGCGCGCGAATCGGTGGCGGCGTTCCCGCCCGACGCGCGCCGCGACGTGCTCGAACACTGCGTGCAGCGCTTCACCGAACGCTTCGACGAACTCGCACTCGCGCTGTGCATCGAAGCCGGCAAGCCCATCCGCGACGCACGCGGTGAAGTCACGCGCCTGATCGACACCTTCCGCATCGCCGCCGGTGAGGCCACGCGCATCGGCGGCGAAGTGATCGAAATGCAGATCTCGCCGCGCACGCGCGGCTATCGCGGCATGGTCAAGCGCGTTCCGGTGGGGCTGTGCAGCTTCATCACGCCGTTCAACTTTCCGTTGAACCTGGTCGCGCACAAGGTTGCGCCGGCGATCGCCGCGGGCTGCCCGTTCGTGCTCAAGCCGTCGGAGAAGACGCCGATCGGCGCGCTCATCATCGCCGAGGTGCTCGCCGAGACCGACCTGCCCAAGGGCGCGTTCTCCGTGCTCGCGTGCAGCAACGACGACGCCGCGCAGCTGGTCGAGGACGAACGCGTCGCGTTGCTCAGCTTCACCGGCGGACTGGTCGGCTGGGACCTGAGAGCACGCGCCGGACGCAAGAAGGTCACGCTGGAACTGGGCGGCAACGCGGCGTGCATCGTTGACGAGGATCCGGGCGTGTCGCTGGACCATGTGGTGGAGCGCCTCGTGTTCGGCGCGTACTACCAGAGCGGCCAGAGCTGCATCAGCGTGCAGCGCATCTACGCGCACGCGGCGGTGTACGAGAAGCTGCGCAAGAAGCTCAAAGCCGCCGTGTCGAAGCTGCGCATGGGCGATCCGCGCGTGGAGACGACCTTCATCGGCCCGATGATCGACGAGAACGCCGCCAAGCGCCTGGAGTCGTGGATCGCCGCCGCGCGCAAGGGCGGTGCGAAGCGGCTGGTGGGCGGTGATCGCCAGCGCAACCTGGTGCCGGCGACGCTGCTGGAGAACGTGCCGCGCGATGCCGACCTGTATCGCAAGGAGGCGTTCGCGCCGGTGGCGCTGATGGAGCCGTTCGAGGATTTCGAGCAGGCTTTGGACCGCGTCAACGACAGCGACTTCGGCCTGCAGGCCGGCGTTTTCACCGGCCGGCTGGAGCATGCGATGCGCGCCTGGGACCGGCTGGAGGTCGGCGGCGTGATCGTCGGCGACGTGCCGAGCTTCCGCGTCGACAACATGCCCTACGGCGGCGTGAAGCACTCCGGCCTGGGCCGCGAGGGCGTGCGCAGCGCCATCGAGGACATGACCGAGCCGCGCCTGCTGGTGATCCGCGACCCGGTCGGCTGAGCCGCCAATCGCCTCAACCCCGTTTGGCGCGGGCAGGCGTTCATTACCGGCGACCCAACCACGGAGTTCGCCGATGAACCGCACGACCCTTGCTCCCACGCTGTTGTTCGCTGCGGTGATCGCCGCGCTGGCCGGCTGCCGCAGCACGTCCGATCCGGCCCAGCAAGCCGACGCCGAAGCGCGCGCCACGCGCGAAGAGGCATACAAGCGCCAGGCCAAGGCCATTGCGCCGCCGACGGAGCCGGCGACGCTGGATCGGGTCGAGATCTCCGGCAGCCGGCTCGCCGACCAGGCCCAGTACGCCCCGCCGGCTTCGCCGCCGGCGCCGATGGCGCTTCGCGAATCGGCCGCTGCGGTGATGCTGGTACGCCCGGCTCCGATGGCCGCTCCAGCCAACACCGAGAAGTACGCGCAACGCACCGACAACCCCGTGCAGCGCGCCGCCGAGCAGCCCGTCTCCACGTTCTCCATCGACGTGGACACCGGCAGCTACGCCAACGTGCGCCGCATGTTGAACGACGGCGAACGACCGCCCAGCGACGCCGTGCGCGCCGAGGAGTTCATCAACTACTTCGACTACGGCCACCCCGCGCCGACCACGCGCGAGACGCCGTTCCGCGTCACCACCGAACTCGCACCCGCGCCCTGGAACGCGCAGCGTCAGCTGCTGATGATCGGCATCAAGGGCTATGACGTTCCCAAGGCGACGCTGGCACCGGCGAACCTGGTGTTCCTGATCGACACCTCCGGCTCGATGCAGGATCCCGACAAGCTGCCGCTGGTGAAGCAGGCGCTGCGCCAGCTGGTGCCGCAGCTGCGCGCGCAGGACCGCGTGTCGATGGTGGTCTACGCCGGCAGCGCCGGACTCGTGCTGCCTCCCACGCCGGGCGACCACCACGGCGAGATCCTCGCCGCACTCGACCGCCTGGAAGCCGGCGGCAGCACCAACGGCGGCGACGGCATCCGCCTGGCCTATGCGATGGCGAAGCAGAGTTTCGTCGAAGGCGGCGCGAACCGCGTGATCCTCGCCACCGACGGCGATTTCAACGTCGGCACCGTGGATCAGAACGCGCTGGAAACGCTGGTCTCCGAACAGCGCAAGAGCGGCATCGCGCTGACTACGCTCGGATTCGGCACGGGCAACTACAACGACGAGATGGCCGAACGCCTGGCCGACGTCGGCGACGGCAACCACGCCTACATCGACAGCGTGCGCGAGGCGCGCAAGGTGCTGGTGCAGCAGATGGGCGGCACGCTGCTGACCATCGCGCGCGACGTGAAGATCCAGGTGGAGTTCAACCCCGCGCAGGTCGCCGAGTACCGGCTGATCGGCTACGAGAACCGCATCCTGCAGCGCGAGGACTTCGCCAACGACAAGGTCGACGCGGGCGATATCGGCGCGGGCCATCAGGTGACCGCGCTGTACGAGATCACGCCGGCCGGTTCGGCCGCGCAACGCATTGAACCGCTGCGCTACGGCGCGAAGGCGACGCAGGCGGACAAGTCCGGCACGGGCGAACTGGCCCACCTGCGCCTGCGCTACAAGCTGCCGGGGCAGGACAGCAGCCGCCTGATCGAAACGCCGATCCTGGCCTCGACGCTGACGCGTACACCGAGTCCGTCGCTGCGCTTCGCCAGCGCCGTCGCGGGCTTCGCCGACGCGCTGCGCGGCGGCGAGCGCATGGACGGCTGGAGCTGGGACGCGATGATCACCACGGCACTTGGCGCGCGTGGCGACGATCCGCGCGGGGAGCGTTCGGAGCTGATCCAGTTGATGGATGCGGCGCGTCAGCAGTCCGCGGGCGATGAGCGCGTGGGCATCCGGCAGTAACGGACAGCCGCACGTTCACTCCCTCTCCCCTAGCGGGAGAGGGAAACGCCGCGCAGCGGCGAGGGAGAGGGGCCGGCTTTTCGCGGCAGCGCCACAGCCCTCTCCCTGGCGCTGCGCGCCTGTCCCTCTCCCGCAAGGGGAGAGGGAGAGATGCCCAGTCGTCGATCAAGTCGCGCGAGCAGTCCGCACCGCGATTAACCCAGGCGCAACTCAGCCCGTAACAGCCAGCCGCAACGGCACCACGTTCGTGCGCTCGGCCGGATAGCCGAACAGATAGCCCTGGCCGTAAGTGCAGCCCAGCTCGCGCAACGTCGCGCGCTGGGCTTCGTTCTCCACCCCTTCGCCGATGGTGTGGATGCCCAGCGTGCCGGCCAGCGCCTGGATCGCGCGCACCACCGCCACGCTTTCAGGCTGCGTATCGCCGACCAGGCCCGAGACGAAACTCTGGTCGATCTTCAGGCATTCGATCGGGAAACGGTGCAGGTACGACAACGCGGAGAAGCCGGTGCCGAAGTCGTCCAGCTGCGCCAGCACGCCGTGGCTGCGCAAGGTGCGGAGCATGCGCAACGCGCGCGGGACGTCGTCCAGCAGCGCGACTTCGGTGATCTCGATGCGCAGGCGGTGCGGGTCCGCGCCGGCCTGGTCGATCATGCGCAGAAGGCGGTCGGCGAAGTCGGACGAACGGAAATGCCGCGGCGAGACGTTGACCGAGATGTAACCCTCGCCACCGCGCGCCAGCTCCTCCATGACCTGCCGGTAGAGGATCCAGTCGACTTCCTCGATCAGCGCGCTGTCTTCGCCCACGCCGATGAACTCGCTGGGCGTGAGCAGTCCGCGGCGCTCGTGGCGCCAGCGCAGCAGCGCTTCGTGGCCGATCACGCGATGGTCGTCCAGGCGCACGATCGGCTGGTAGAACGCGACGAAGCCGTCGCCGTTGATGGCGCGGCGCAGGTCGGCTTCCAGGTCGAGGATGCGCACGGCTTCCTCGCGCATGGCCTCGTCGAACACGGCGCAACGGTCGCGGCCGGCGGACTTGGCGCGGTACATGGCCGCGTCCGCGTCGCGCAGCAGCTCGGCACCGGTGCGATAACGCGGGTGCCACAGGGCGATGCCCAGGCTCGCCGACGGGAACACTTCGCGGCCGGCGATCCAGCACGGCTCGCCGAGCGCGCGCAGCACGCGCTGCGCAAGGTCTTCGGCCACCTGTGGGCCGTCGATGTCTTCGATGAGGATCGCGTATTCGTCGCCGCCCAGGCGCGCCACGGTGTCGCCGGTGCGCACGGCGTCGACGATGCGGCGTCCGGTTTCGATCAGCAGTTCGTCGCCGGCCGAATGACCCACCGAGTCGTTGACCAGCTTGAAGCGGTCCAGGTCGAGGAACAGCACCGCGAAGGTGCGCTGCGAATCGCTCTGTGCACGCGCGATGGCGTGCGAGAGACGGTCCAGCAGCTGGCTGCGATTCGGCAACCCGGTGAGCGCGTCGTGCGTGGCCTGGTGGGTGAGCTGCTGCTCCACGCGCAGGCGCTCGCCAATCTGCGAGAGCAGCTCCGCGTTGGCCTGCGCGAGTTCGCGCGTACGCGATTCCACGCGCTGCTCGAGTTCCGCATGCGCGGACACCAGGCGGTCCTGCGACTGCTTGCGCGCCAGGCCGATCGAGATGTGGTGCGCGACGAAGGTCAGCAGCTCCTGGTCGCGCACGCTGAAGCTGATCGCCGGCGAATAGCTCTGCACGGTGATCACGCCGACCACCGATTCGTTGCGGAACAACGGCACGCCGAGCCAGCAATGCGCCAGCGAACCGCGACTGCGCACCAGCCCCTGCGACTCCAGCGCGGCGATGCGCTTGCGGTCGGCCAGCAGCGGGCGGCCGCGCGCGATCACGTACTCGGTCAGGCCCGAGGTGAGGTTGCGCGTCACGCGCACGGCGTCGCGTTCGTCGATGGAGTACGGGAATTCCAGCCGCTCGCCGTCCTCGGTGAGCAGCGCGATGTAGAAGTTGCGCGCGTACAGCAGGTCGCTGACGACGTCGTGCACCTGCGTGTAGAAACGCTCCAGCGTCTCGGAGGTGATCGACAGCTCGGCGATGCGGAACAGCGCGCGTTGCAGGCGCTCGGCGCGCTGGCGCTCGATGATCTCCGCCTGCAGGTCGCGGTTGCTCAGCTGCAGCGCCTGGGTGCGTTCCTCGACGCGGCGTTCGAGTTCCTCGCGCGCGTGGAAGCGGTCCAGCGCGGTGAGGATGTGCTGGGCGACGAAGGCCAGCAGCGCGCGTTCCTCTTCGCCGTAGACGTCCGGGCGGTCGTAGCTCTGCACCACGATCGCGCCGCAGATGCGCTCATCGCGGCGCATCGGCACGCCGAGCCAGTCCTCGCTGTCCGGGCCGTGCTGGATGTCGCGCGCCACGCCCAGGCGTTCGCGGATCTGCGCGGAAGGGCCCTGCAACGGCTCGCCGTGGCGCAGCAGCGCGACGGTCACGCTGTTGGGCATCTCCTCGATGGGGATGTCGCGCTCGGGCTCGGCGACGTAGGTGTCGCGCTGGTCGGCGAAGTACAGGAAGCGCAGGCTGTCGCGCACGTCGTCGTACAGCACGATGTACAGGTTGGCCGCGTACATCAGGCCGGCGACGACGGTGTGGATCCGGCGCAGCATGTCGGCCAGTTCCAGGTCCGAACCGGCCAGGTCGGCGATCTCGAACAACGCCTGCTGCAAGCGCTCGGATTTCTCCAGCGATTCGGCGCGGGCCAGCGTGCGCAGGGCGACGAGGTGGGCGCCGATGACGATTCGCGCCAGCGCCACCCACATGGTCCGGGTTTCCGCGCCGATCGGGGCCGGCAGCTGCGCGGCGATGGCCACGCGCACGCCTTCGTTGGTGGTCCAGCAGGCTTCGATGCGCTGGGAATGCTGGCCGAGCGGATCGCGTCCGAGCAGCGATTCGGCCCGGTTGGCCAGCGCGGTGGTCGCGCCCATGGAGGCCGAACCGGCGACCGCGCCGCCGTGGGGGTCGCGCCACAGCACCGCCACCTCGGAACCGGCCGGCAGGGCTTCCTGCAGGGTGTCCGCGAGCGCGTCCCGCCCGCTTCGGGCGTCGACGATTCTCACGGCCTTTGGCCTGGTTCGTGTGGACACTGCGGAAGGGACCCCTGGGTGGACGGGGCAGGATAGCGCGGCAATTCGCCCGCGTGCTCAACCCCATCCAGAACTGCGACCCGTTCGTCTGAATATGAACCTCGCAACATGGGACTTCCCCGGCCCCGCCCGCTTCACGCCGGCGTCCTCACCCCGTACGCTGCCGCGCATGAATGCGGGTGCGGACACCGACGATGACGTGCTGATGCTGGCCTGGGCGGCCGGCGACGCGGCGTCGTTCGAGCTGCTCTACGCCCGCCACCGGGGCCCGCTGTACCGTTTCCTGCTGCGCCAGCTGCGCGATCCGGCGCTGGCGGACGAGTTCTTCCAGGACGTCTGGCAGCGCGTCATCGCCGCCCGTCATGGCTGGAAACCCGAGGCCGCATTCAGGACCTGGCTCTTCCGCATCGCCCACAATCGCCTGGGCGACCATTGGCGCGGCCTGAAGCACCGCCCGCCCGCGCCGGACGATGCCGACGAACGCGCCGCGCGCGTGCCCGACCCGACCAGCCCGGAGCGCGAACTGTCCGAGTTCGAACAGCGCCGCCGCCTGCAGCTGGCCATCGAAGAGTTACCTGACGAGCAGCGCGAAGTGGTGCTGCTGCGCCTGGAGCAGGAACTGAGCCTGGAGGAGATCGGCGCCATCACCGGCGCCGGCCGGGAAACCGTCAAGTCGCGGCTTCGCTATGCGATGGACAAGCTGCGCGCGAGATTGAACGAATGAACCGCTTCGACGACGAACCGCTGAGCCCGGAAGAACGCGCGCTGGCCGACCGCCTGGCGCGGCTGGGTCCGCACGACGGCCCGTCGGCGGCGCTCGACGCGAAGATCCTGGCCGCCGCGCACGCGGCCGTGGCGCCTGCGCCGTCGCGCCGCCGTCGCTGGCTGGGGCTGGCGGCGCTGCCGGGCGGCCTCATCACGGGCGCAGGCATGGCCGCGGCACTGGTGCTGGTGGTCGGCGTGGTCTGGCAGCTTCGGCCGTCCGACCCGGCCCCCAGGCCCGCGCGGAGCGAAGGCGTCGCCTACGTTTCGGCCGAGATCATCCAGCGCAAGCAGCCCGTCGTGGCGCCGCCTCCGCCCGCCGAGGCCGCCGTTGCCAGGGCGCTGGAGCCGGCTCCGATCCAGCGCCGAGTCGCATCGGCGCGAAGCGAGGCCGCACCCGCGATCGCCAGTGCCCCGCCGCCCATGCCGGCCGCAGCACCGGCGCCGAAAATCATGGCGACCGTCGGACCTGACGAACAGTCCCACTACCTCGACGAGGCCATCATGCAGGCGCCCGCCCCTGCGGCGTACTCGTCGGCGCCTGCGGCAGCGGCACCTGCCGCACCGGCCCCGCCGGCCGCCCTGTCGAGCGAAGCGGCTGCGGACGCCGCCCGCCGCGAGGCGTTCGGCCTGAAACGGGCACGCCAGGAAGAGGCCTACAGCGAGACGACGGCCGCCGCCGAATCACGCGCGGCCGCGAAAGCGAGCGCCGAATCGGCGACGCTGGATCGCATCGAGGTGTCCGGCAGCCGCGTGAAGAACGACGCCTCGCTGATTTCCGCCGTGGTGCTGGCCGACATTCCGCTCGACGAGGATGCCCGACTCGAAGCCAAGGCCTGGCTCGAACGCATCCGCGAACGCCGCGCCACCGGCGACATTGACGGCGCGCGCGCGAGTCTGGCGCGCTTCCGCCAGGTCCATCCGGATGTGCGCGTGCCGCGCGACCTGCGCGCCCTCGCCCAGCCTCCCGCGACGCGATGAGCAGCACGCTGGCCGGCCCGACCTCGCACCTGCTGGAGGTCAAGCACAGCCGTTTCCTCGTCCATGCCGCCCCGGTGGACACGCCCGAGCAGGCGCTGGCCTTCGTCGCCCAGGTCGGCGATCCGGCGGCCACGCACAACTGCTGGGCCTACCGCATCGGCAGCGAATACCGTTTCAACGACGACGGCGAACCGGCCGGCACCGCCGGGCGACCGATCCTGGCGGCCATCGACGGCCAGGGACTGGACCGCGTGGTCGCCGTGGTCACGCGCTGGTTCGGCGGGATCAAGCTGGGCGCCGGCGGGCTGGTGCGTGCCTATGGCGGCAGCGCGGCCGAATGCCTGCGCGTGGCAGCGCGACGCGAACTCATCGTCCACGCGGACCTCCGCCTCGCCTACCCCTTCACCGAAACCGGCGCGGTGCACGCGCTGATCTCGCAATTCGATGCGGAAAAGCTCGACGAACAGTTCGACGCCGACGGCGCCCGGCTGCATGTGCGCATGCCGGCCGATCGCGTGGAAGGCTTGAAAGTCCGCCTGCGCGACGCCACCCGGGACCGGGTGCGCTTCTTCGATACCTGAAACGTCCACCTCCTACGCGCTGGCGCGGAAACTTCCGACCCGGCCGCGAGGTCTTGTTCGCGTTCGCGAATGCCCCGCCGCCTTCATACTGCCCCCTCGATGACCGACGCCTCCTCCGCCAAAGCCCCCATCGGCAGCCTGCGCACGCTGTGGCCGTTCGTCCGCCGGCACCGCACGCTCTTCATTGCGTGGCTGTTCGCGCTCGCCGCGTCCAGTGCCGCCACGTTGAGCCTGCCGGTCGCGTTCCGCACGATGATCGACCAGGGCTTCGCCCAGGGCGGCGGCGCGGCCATCGACCGCGCCTTCCTGCTGCTGTTCGCCGTGGCCGTGGCGTTGGCGCTGGCGACGGCGGCGCGCTTCTTCTTCGTCTCGCTGCTGGGCGAACGCGTGGTCGCCGACCTGCGCGAGCGTCTGTACGCGCACCTCATCGGCCTCGATGCCGGTTTCCACGACCGCAACCGCAGCGGCGAGCTCGTCTCGCGCCTCACCGCCGACGCGGAGCTGCTGCGCAACGTGGTCGGCACCAGCATGTCGGTCGCGCTGCGAAGCCTCGTCACGGTGATCGGCAGCCTGGCGATGCTCTTCATCACGGCGCCGCGCCTGGCGGCGTTCGCGCTGGTCGGCATTCCGCTGGCGGTGCTGCCGATCGTGATCGGCGGGCGGCGCCTGAAGAAGATGTCGCGCGCCAGCCAGGACCGCGTCGCCGACGCCAACACGCTGGCCAACGAAACCCTCGGCGCGATCCGCACCGTGCAGGCGCACGCGCGCGAACCGTACGAGCTCGGCCGCTTCGGCGCCGCGCTCATGGAAGCGGTGAACACCGCGCGCCGCCGCATCCAGTCGCAGGCGTGGGTCACGGCGATCGCCATCACGCTGATCTTCGGCGCGATCACATTGGTGCTGTGGTCCGGCGCGCACGACGTCGTCGCCGGCCGAATGACGGCCGGCACACTCGGCCAGTTCGTGCTGTACGCGCTGATCGGCGGCGGCTCGGTCGGCGCGCTGGCGGAAGTGTGGAACGAACTGCAACGCGCGGCCGGCGGCATGGGCCGCATCAGCGAATTGCTGGTCGAGACCGCCGACGTGCAGTCGCCGACGCACCCCGCACCGCTACCGCTACCGGTGCGCGGCGAGCTGTCGTTCGACCACGTGAGCTTCCACTACCCGCTGCGTCCCGACGCACCTGCGCTGGAAGACTTCGACCTGCACGTGAAGCCCGGCGAGACGGTGGCGCTGGTCGGTCCGTCCGGCGCCGGCAAGAGCACCGTATTCTCGATGCTGCTGCGCTTCCACGATCCGCAGTCCGGCACGATCCGCGTGGACGGCGCGGACATCCGCCAGCTCGACCTGGCCGCATTGCGCGAATCCATCGCGTTGGTGCCGCAGCAGCCGACGATCTTCGCCGCCAGCGCGCGCGACAACATCCGTTACGGCCGTCTGGATGCGACCGACACCGATGTCGAGCACGCCGTCGAGGCCGCGCACGCCGCGGACTTCATCGCCGCGCTTCCGCAGCGCCTGGACACCGAACTGGGCGAACGCGGCGCGCGCCTGTCCGGCGGCCAGCAGCAGCGCATCGCCATTGCCCGCGCGCTGCTCAAGGACGCGCCGATCCTGCTGCTGGACGAAGCCACCAGCGCCCTGGACGCACAGAGCGAGCGCGCCGTGCAGCAGGCGCTGGAAACGCTGATGGAAGGCCGCACCACGCTGGTCATCGCGCATCGCCTCGCCACCGTGCTGAAGGCCGACCGCATCGTGGTCATGGACCGCGGCCGCATCATCGCGGAAGGAACGCACGAGCAGTTGCTTGCCCAAGGCGGGCTGTATGCGGAGCTGGCGAAGCTGCAGTTCCTCGATTAAGTCGTGGCGGCTCCCGCCGCCCACGCACGCGCCATCAACGCGCCCAGGTCGAAATCCCGCGACAAGGTCCCGTACGCATTGCCGTGATCGCCACCGATTCGGCTGGTGCAGAACGCGTCCGCCATCGGGCTGTCGGAGCGCAGGAGCAGGCTGGCCTGCAGCGCCATCGCGAGCGCTTCCACCCAGCGCCGCGCTTCGACTTCGTGCAGTGTGGCGCGGCCTTCCAGCACGGGCCGGAGTTCGTTGAGCTCGGCGTCGAAATCCGGATCCAGATGCTGCGCGGCCTCCAGTTCGGCCAGCAGCGCCTGGCCTGTCTGCGGCTCGCGTTGCAGCGCACGCAGCACATCCAGGCATTGGATGTTGCCGCTGCCTTCCCAGATCGAGTTCAGCGGCGCCTGACGGTACAGGCGCGGCAGCATCGATTCCTCGATGTAGCCCGCACCGCCCAGGCATTCCTGCGCTTCGTTGACGAAGCCCGGCGCGCGCCGGCACACCCAGTACTTGCCGACAGCGGTGGCGATGCGCGCGAACGCCGCTTCCTGTGCGTCGTACGGCGCGCGATCCACCGCCCGCGCCACCCGCATCGCCAACACGATCGCCGCCTCGGCTTCGACCGCCAGGTCGGCCAGCACGTTGCGCATCAGCGCGTGATCGGCCAGCGGCTTGCCGAACGTCGCGCGGTGGTGCGTGTGGTGCATCGCCTGCGCCAGCGCCATGCGCATCTCTGCGGCCGCGCCGAGCATGCAGTCCAGGCGGGTGAGCATCACCATTTCGAGGATCGTCGCCACGCCGCGTCCTTCCTCGCCGATGCGGTACGCCCAGGCGTCCATGAACTCCACCTCGGACGAGGCGTTGGACCAGTCGCCGAGCTTGTCCTTCAGGCGCATCAGCGCGAAGGCGTTCTTCGCACCGTCGGGCGTCCAGCGCGGCATCAGGAAGCAGCTCAGTCCGCCCGGCGCCTGCGCCAGGACGAGGAAGGCGTCGGACATCGGCGCTGAGAAGAACCACTTGTGACCGACCAGCCGGTATTCGTTTTCCGCGGCCAGTGGCGTGGCGACGGTGCGGTTGGCGCGCACGTCGCTGCCGCCCTGCTTCTCGGTCATGCCCATGCCGAGCGTCACGCCGAGCTTGTCTTCGCTGGGGAGGTCGCGCGGGTCGTAGAACGGCGACACCGCCTTGGTTTCCCATCCCGACAGCTCCGGCGCGTGGCGCAGCACGGGGATTGCGGCATGCGTCATCGTCAGCGGACAACTGGTGCCCGGCTCGACCTGGTGGTGGAGGTAGCTCAACGCCGCGCGCGCGATGTGCGAACCCGGCCGCAGTTGCGACCACGACAGCCCCGCCACGCCGTGCTCGATCGCCACCTGCATGATGCGGTGGTAGTTGGGATGGAATTCGACCAGGTCGATGCGCTGGCCGAAGCGGTCGTGGGTGCGCAGGCGCGGGCGGTCGCGATGCGCGTCGAAGCTCAGCCGGTAGACCTCGTCGCCGGCGAGGGCGCCGTAGGTCGCCAGCGCATCGGCGAAGTCGCCGCCGCCTTCGCGCACGACCGCCTCGCGCAACGCGGCGTCGTCGCGCCACAGATCGCGCGGGGCGAACTCCGGCGGCTGGTTGTCCACGCGGTGCGTGACGAACGGCGGCAACGGTTCCATCGGCGACTCCGGCGAGGGATCGACCGATTCTAGGCCCCCGTTACCGAGGGCTACGCGATTTCGCCGCCCGGGCGGTCGGTGGCCGGGTGTTGGGAACTGCGAGGCGCGCGTTCGGACAGGGCGTCGATGAACGCCGGGGCCATCGCGTAAGTGCCCAACCAGCCCCGGCGCGTGCCGGTGAGCACGCGCAGCATCTGCCCTCGCCCGCCGGGCAGGCGCGACATGGGATGGAAGACGCGGTCGCGCATCGCCGCCAGGCGGTCTCGTTCGGACTGGAACAGCGGCGTGAGCCAGCGGCTCCAGAAGTGGTAGATGCCCAGGTGATCGCGACGGCGGCGCTCGTAGGCGGCGAAGGCGTCGGGCAGGGCGTCGCGCAGCGCCAACGCGTCGGCCAGCGCCATGTTCACGCCCTGCCCCAGCTGCGGGCTCATCGCGTGGGCGGCATCGCCCATCAGCGCCGCGCGGCCGCGGTGCCAGCGGCGCTGCACGGTATCGCGATAGCGCGCCTGCGCGAGTCCGCCCGGCACGGCGGTGTCGCGCAACAAGGCCGCCGCCTCGGGCCAGACCTCGGCGACATCACGCGGCCTCGTCTTCGCCCGCTGCCGGCAGGTCGGCCGTCGGCAGACTCCAGAAGAAGCTCAGCCGCGGCGTGGGATCACCCGGCCGGGTGCCGACCGGCAGCATGCCCGCCATCCGCCGCGCACCGACGTAGCGCTGGCGCAGTTCGTCGACGAAGCCCCAGTCGCGCTGCGCAACCAGGCACCACTGCGCGCCCCACGGGTACGGTCGATCCAATGCCGGCGCGGCCACCGAACTGCGCAGCGCCGACGCCGCGCCGTCGGCCACGATCACCAGGTCGAACGCGCCGTGTTCCTCGCCGTGCTCGTCGCGCAGGAGACCGCACTCGGCATCCATCTCGACGATCCGTCGGCCACAGTGCACGGAGCGGCCATCCCGCCAGGCCTCGTCGAGCAGGCCGAACAGCGCGCCGCGCTGCATGCCCAGACCGAACAGGCACGGATCGAGTTCGCGATAACGCATGTCCATGACGGCGCGGCCGGCGACGGTCTCGCCGAACAGACGGCCCACGCGGGCGCCGTGCGCGAGTGCGGCGTCGAGCAGCCCCAGCTCCCACAACACCGCCAAGCCCGTCGGCTGGAGCAGGAAGCCGGCGCCCACGGGGCCGAGCTGCGGTGCGCGCTCGAAGACCTCGACGCGATGGCCGTCCGCGGTCAGCAGCAGCGCGGACGCCTGCCCCGCGGTGCCATAGCCGACGATGCCGATGCGAAGCGGTCTGGATGCAGACACGGCGACTCCGGTCGAAAGGACGCTGCTCGGATCAGCGGCGCATAAAAAAGGCCCCGCGACGCGGGGCCTTTGAATCGCCGCAGTGCGGGATCCCCTTCGGGATCACGCCACCACGTTGATGTTGGACGCCTGGGCGCCCTTCGGGCCCTGCGTAAGCTCGTAGCTCACGCGCTGGCCTTCCTGCAGGCTGCGAAAGCCCTTGGCGTTGATTGCGGAGAAGTGCGCGAACACATCTGCGCTGCCATCTTCGGGAGAAATGAACCCAAAGCCCTTGGCGTCGTTGAACCACTTCACGGTGCCGTACTGCATGTCCTTGTCAACCTCATGCTGGATGCGAGTCGCGCACCGACGCGGATGCGATCCGGGGCGCGGGTCGAGTATGCAAACTGAACGCCGCCTTGACAATCATCTTTTGACACGTGTCCCGAGCAGGGCCGACAGGAGGCGTGGCAGGCCCGACGAGGCGGCTGCGACATTGTCTAAGACATCCTGGAGGGTGATGACCTCGTCCGGGTCGGGTCCGGCGCCAGCCGCCCAGTTCGCGACGATGGCCAGGCAGGCGTAGTCCAGGCCCAGTTCGCGGGCCAGTCCGGCCTCGGGCATGCCGGTCATGCCGACCAGATCGCAGCCGTCGCGGCGCATGCGGGCGATCTCCGCGCGAGTCTCCAGACGCGGCCCTTGGGTCGCCCCGTAGCAACCGTCGGCGACCAGGTCGACGCCGGCCGTGGCCGCCGCCGCAACCACCGCCTCGCGGAGCGAACGCGTGTACGGCTCGCCGAAGTCGACATGCAGCACTTCAGTGCCGGGCTCCTCGCAGATCGTGGAGACACGGCCCCAGGTGTAGTCGATCAGCTGGTCCGGGCAGGCCAGCACACGCGGGCCGAACCGCTCGGTGATGCCGCCCACCGTATTGAGCGCAAGCACCTGCGTCGCGCCCAGCGCCTGCAGCGCGGCCAGGTTGGCGCGGTAGTTGATCTTGTGCGGCGGCAGCGAATGGCCTTCGCCATGGCGGGCCAGGAACGCCACACGATGCCCGTCGAGGGTGCCGACGCGGATCGGCCCGGACGGCGCGCCGAAGCGCGTGTCGGGCTGGTGCGTCTCCACGTCCTGCAGGTCGGCCAGCTTGTACAGGCCGGTGCCGCCGATGACGGCCAGGGCGATGTCGCTCATCGGTTCAATCCTTCAGTGCGTAGATCGCCGGCAGGTTGCGGCCCTGCTCGTGGTAGTCCATGCCGTAGCCGAACACGTAGCGGTCCGGCACTTCCACGCCGACGTAATCGGCGCACACGCCTTCCACGCAGCGGTCGTGCTTCTTCACGGCCAGCGCGGCGATGCGCACGTCGCGCGCGCCCTGCTCCAGGCACCAGTCGCGGATCGCCGCGAGCGTGTGGCCCTCGTCCAGGATGTCGTCGGCCAGCAGCACGCGGCGACCTTTGAGCTTCGTGGCCGGCCGGTGCTTCCACACCAGTTCGCCGCCGGAGGTCGCACCGCGGTAGCGCGTGGCGTGCAGGTAATCGAACTCCAGGTCCTGCCCCAGCGCGCCCAGCTCCATCGCCAGCTGCGCGGCGAACGGCAGGCCGCCGTGCATGATCGTGAGGTACACCGGCACGTCGTCGTTGCGGTAGTCGGTCTTCATCTCGGAAGCCATCCGCGCGATCGCCCGCTCCAGCGTGGCGCGATCAAAGATGACATCGGAGTTGGCCAGCGCCGCGGCCAGGTCGTGCGTGTTCGAAACGGTTTCCATCAGGCCAGTCCTTCCTGCCGGTTGCGAGCGGCGTCGTAGCGCGCGTCGGCCAGCAATCCATCCCATCCCATGGCGCCGCGGCCGATCAGGCCGGCCAGCGCCATCGTGTTGAGCTTGCGGTCCTGCACGGCCGCCAGCGATTCCTCGACGAGCTGCGGATGGCAGACCAGCACCGCATCGCAGCCGGCGTCATAGTGCGCGTCGATGCGCGCTTTCACGCCGCCTGCGGAGAACGCCGCCTTCATGCCGATGTCGTCGCTGAAGACCACGCCCCGGAAGCCCATCTCGCCGCGCAGGATCTCTTCGATCCAGCGCCTGGAATAACCCGCCGGCTCGTCCGAGACGGCCGGGTACTTCACGTGCGCCATCATCACCGCGTCGGCCTTGGCCTCGATGCCGGCGACGAAGGGGACGAGGTCGGTCGCGCGCAGCTCCTCCAGCGAACGCGGATCGACCGCGTCGTCGAAATGCGTGTCGGCCTTGACCGATCCGTGCCCCGGGAAATGCTTGAGCGTGGCGGCCATGCCCGCGCCGTGCATGCCGCGCACGTAGGCACGGGTGAAGGCGGCCACGACGGCCGGATCCTCCGAGAACGCGCGGTTGCCGATGGCGAGATTGCCGCGGCCCAGGTCCACCACCGGCGCGAAGCTCAGGTCCACGCCGCTGGCGAGCACTTCCTTGGCCATCAGCCAGGCGTGTTCTTCGGCGAGCTTGAGTGCGGCCTCGGCATCGGCGGCGTAACGACGGCCAAAACCCTCCAGCGGCGGCAGCGCGCTGTAGCCGTCGCGGAAGCGCTGCACACGACCGCCCTCCTGGTCGACGCAGATGAGTTGCGGGCGCGGCGCGGCCGCGCGGATCGCCTGGGACAGCTCCGCCACCTGCGCCTTCGACGCGAAGTTGCGGCTGAACAGGATCACGCCGGCGCAGGCGTCATGCTGCAGCCAGTCGCGCTCCTGCGCGGAAAGTTCGGTGCCGGCGACGCCGATCACGAGCATGCGGAAAACTCCGAAAAAAGGGGCCGCACGTTGGGTGCGGCCCCGCATTGTGGCGCAGATGCCCGCGACGGGCATCCGACCGCGTCGCGGTAGCGTGAAGCCGCGCTCAGACCGCGCAGCCGTCGGGGCCGCAGGTCCCACCTGATACCGCCTGGCCTTCGGCCGGCTTCGCTTCCAGGCCGAGCCGCTCGAACACCTGCGCGAACACCGCCGGCGTCTGCGCGCCCTGCACGGCCAGGCGTCCGTCGAAGACGAACGTCGGCACGGCCTGGATGCCCAGCGCCTGCGCCTGTCCGAGCTGCGCGCGCACCTCGGCGATGCCCTCGTCGGAGTCGAGCATCGCGCGAATGCGCGCCTCGTCCAGCCCGCCCTGGGCACCCGCGTCGATGAGCGTGCGGGTGTCGGCCAGGTTGCGCCCTTCAGCGAAGTGCGCGCGGAACAGCGCTTCGCCGACCTTGTCCGCATCGCCTTCGCGACCGGCCAGCCAGATCAGCCGATGCGCCTTGAGCGTGCTCACGCGCACCTGGCCACGATCGAAATCGAACGGCAGTCCTTCCGCGCGGCCGGTGGCCTGCGTCTGCGACAGGATCTGCTCGGTGCGCTGCGCACCGCCGAACTTCCGCTCGTAGGCCTGGCGCAACGGCACCGGGGTTTCGTCGGATTCCGGATCGAGCTGGTAGGCATGCCAGTGGATCTCGGCGTTCTGCCCCACCTCGCCAAGCTGCCGCAGCGCTTCACCCAGTCGATGCTTGCCGATCCAGCACCAGGGACAGACCACGTCGGACCATATGTCGATGCGCAAAGGTGTCGTTTCCATGGGCGAAAGATGGGGCCCGGGCCGGTTATGCAACCGTGCCGGCGCGCTCGTCCGCGTTCCACTGCGAGTACGGGCGGGTCGCCAGCGCGAGGTTGTAGTAACGCGAGGCGTCGGTGACTTCCGCGCCGATCCACGACGGCCGCGCGAAGGCTTCGTCGGCGCTGGCCAACTCGATCTCCGCGACGACGAGCCCGGCGTTGTCGCCGAGGAATTCGTCGACCTCCCACAGGTGGCCTTCGTGCTCGACGTAATGACGGCGCTTGTCGACCAGCCCGCCGACACACAGCTCGAGCAGCGCGCGGGCGTCGGCGACGGGGACGGCGTAGTCGAACTCCTGCCGCGTGTGGCCGAGCTCGCGCGACTTGAGGTTGAGGAAGGCTTCGTCGCCCGCGATGCGCACGCGCACCGAGGCTTTCATCGCGCCGGAGTCCATCGCCTTCTGGTCGTTGATGTAGCCCTGCGCCATCGGCACGACCTTGTGCGCCGCCGCGCGCCAGCCGTCGCCGGTGACCAGGAATTTGCGTTCGATTTCGAGGGCCATGGCGAACTCGTGATTCGTGATTCGTGATTCGTGATTCGTGATTCGTGATTCGTGATGAAGCCTATCGCTTGTTGGCGTCATTCCCGCGAAGGCGGGAATCCAACTGTCCGGCGCGATCCCGGCTCCCGGAAGCGGTGAGGCCAGCAAGCGTGGATTCCCGCCTTCGCGGGAATGACGGCTTATTTAGATGACGGCCTACTTGCATGACGAATTGTTTGCGTGACTTGCCTGCGTGACCGCTCGCCCGCCCCGCCTCAGCGCTCGAACAACGCAATCGACTCCACATGCGCCGTATGCGGGAACATGTCCATCACACCCGCGGCCTTCAGCTTCCAACCGCGCTCCTTCACCAGGAATCCCGCGTCGCGCGCGAGCGACGCCGGGTGGCAGCTCACGTAGACGATGCGGTCGAATTGTTTCAGCGGCAGCTGCGCGAGCACGGCGTCGGCGCCCGAACGCGGCGGATCGAGCAGCAGCTTGTCGAAGGGCTGCTTCATCCAGTATTCGCCGCTGAGGTCCTTGGCTAGGTCGGCCGCATGGAATTCGGCATTGGCGATGCCGTTGTGCTCGGCGTTCTCGCGCGCGCGGCGCACGAGTCCGGCCTCGCCTTCCACGCCCACCACCTCGCGCACCTGGCGCGCCAGTGGCAGGGTGAAGTTGCCCAGGCCCGCGAACAGGTCGAGCACACGGTCTTCCGGCTTCGGGTCGAGCAGATCGATCGCCAGCTGGATCATCTTGCCGTTGAGGCCGGCGTTGACCTGGATGAAATCCAGCGGACGGAACAGGTATTCCAGGTTCCACTGCGGCAGCGAGAACGCCAACTTCGGCGACTCCGGCCACAGCGCGTGCACGCTGTCCACGCCGCCGGGTTGCAGGAAGATCGCGAAGCCGTGCTGCTTGCCGAACGCGACCAGTGCATCGCGATCGCTGTCGACCAGCGGAACCAGGTGGCGGATCGTCAGGGCGATGCCGCTGAAATCCTCCTGCGCATCGCCGGCGATGAACTCGATCTGCGGGATCTCGCGCCGCGCCTGCAGGCTGTCGACCAGCGCGGACAGGTCCGGCAGTTTGGAGGCGATCTGCGGGATCACCGTGTGGCATTCGCGGATGTCGGCGACGAAGCGCGGATCGGTCTCGCGGAAACCGACCAGCGTCTTGTCCTTCTTCTCCACGCGGCGCACCGAGAACCGGCCCTTGCGGCGGTAACCCCACTGCGCGTCGGTGAGCGGCGACAGCACGCGCTCGGGCGCGATGTGGCCGATGCGCTCGAAGTTCTCCATCAGCACGCGCTGCTTGGCGAGGATCTGCTTTTCCTCGTCGAAGTGCTGCAAGGCACAGCCGCTGCACACGCCGAAGTGGGCGCAACGCGGCGTCACGCGCTCGGGCGCGGCGTCGAGCACTTCCACGGTCTTGGCTTCGTCGAAGCTGCGGTGGCGGCCGGTCTGCGAGGCCATGACGCGCTCGCCCGGCAATGCGCCGGCAACGAACACCGCCTTGCCGTCCGGACGGCGGGCTACGCCGCGGCCGTCATGGGTGAGATCGGTGATCTGGATTTCGAAGGGGGTCTGGTCGATGCGGGCCACAGCGGCTGGCAGGTACTGCTGAACTGGGCCGCGTATTGTCGCAGATCCGGCCCGCCGTCCGGCCCTGCCTTGCTTTGCCCCTCTCCCGCGAGACGGGAGAGGGGCCGGGCTGGCTTACTTCTGGCGCCAGCCGCCGCCGGCGTCCTGCACCCACCAGCCCGAACGGGCACTGTCGGCCCACTGGCGCGTGAACACCGCGCGGATCTGCTGCTCCCATTCGGGATGGTTGTTGGCCACCGCGATCTCGCGATACACGGCCTTGGCGTCGCGGTTCTGGTCGGACACGGCCTGGTTCACGGCAACGCGCTGCGGCAGCGGGATCTTGGACGCATCGCGCACGTCGACGGTGCCGTCGTTGGCGAACCCCAATGCACCGCTGTCGAAATGCGCATGCAGCTGGCTGTCGAAACGCGAGGCCATGCGCGACTGGATCGCCTGGATCGCCGGCGTCTTGATCGTGATGTCCGGCTGGTCCTGCGCGTACGCGCTGCCGATGCCGACCAGCGCATACCAGTCGATGCGCGAAGCCAGCGCGCGCTGCGGCGCGGGCAATGCGGCGCTCTGCCCGCCCGGCTTGTCCTGCGACTTGGGCGCCGGCTGCGCGTCGTCGCCGATGACCTTCTCGACGAACTCGCGGGCCGCTTCCTTGGCCTCCGCGGCCGGGAAGTACACATTGATCGTGACGCAGGCAGTAAGCGCCACGGCCGCGACCGGAACGCCCATCCAACGACTTCCCATCCAACGACGCATATCGATTCTCCTCGGAACGCGCTTCGGCCGAAGCCGACGATTGCTGTCTATGACTTAACGATGATGCTTACTCGAAGACCGGCTTCACATCGCCCGTGCTGGCCGCCTTCAGGCGCTCCATCAGAGTGGGCCAGTCCACCCGGCGGTTGTAACCCACCACGCTCAGGCGCGGCAGTCCCGAACCTTCCACGATAGTGAATCCGTTGCCGGCTGAACCCAGGCCGCTCATGTCGCAGACCTGGTCGCTGAGATAGCACGACAGGCCGATGCGGCGATACCCGAAATCGTCGAACAGGCCGATCAACTGCGCCTGCAGCGTGCTCACGAACGAGGCATCGGAGACGCTGGAAAGATCCTGCACGGCGCGCTGGCTGATGCGCTGCCGCACGCCGTCGCGACGCGCGGCCGCCGCGTCGCTGGCGATCACCGCCTGGAACGCGACGGGCTGCCAATCCACCAGGCGCAGGTGGTCGAAGCGGCCGTCCAGCTTCCCGGTGATGGTGCCGAAGCCGAGCACGCCGGTCAGCGATTCCAGGTCGATGTCCTCGAAGGCGATGTCCGACGACAGCGTCGGCGCGACCCCGAACGGCCGTTCCATTGCCAGCGACGACACCTGCACGGTGCCGCCGAAAAGTTCTACCGACAGCCCGCCTTCGAAATCCAGTCGATCGTCCGCGTAAAGCGCTTCGGGGATGTGGCCGGTCAGCTCGCCGGTGAACGCGGGCCAGCCCAGTGCCTGCGACAGTTGCGCGATGTCGAGCCGGTCCAGCTCCAGGCCGAAGCGGACCTGCAGCCCCTGCCCCGCTGCGGGAGGACGGATGTGCAGCGGATCGACCGTGACGGTGCCGCCGAGCATCGGCAGGTGCGTGGGCTCGCGCAATCGCAGCTCGCCGGCGCCGCTGGCGAACGGCAGGCGCGCCGCGCCGAAAGCCAGCCCGTGCAGGCGACCGCCGCTCCAGCGCAGTTCGCTTTGCAGTTCCTGCGTGGTGGAGAAGCGCACGTCGCCTTCGAGCCCGGCGAAATCGAAACGCCCTTGCGGATCGTCGATGGCGACCGTGTACGGCACGAAATGCGCCTCGTGCACGGTGCCCCCGTCGATGCGCAGGCGCAGGTCGGCCGCACCGCGAAGTTGCAACTCGGCCAGGCCGGCCTGCCCCAGGAATCCGGTGAGGTAGCCGTCGCGCAGCGGGGCGAGGTCGTCACTGCGCGCACGCAGGTCCAGCGCGCGCAGCGTCGCGTCCGGGGCGAGCGCGGCGCTGCCTTCGGCATGGAGGATGCCGGGGTCGTCCCAGCGCAGGTCCGGCATGCGCCAGCCTTCGTTGCCGCGCTGCTCGGCGCGCATCTCGATGGCGATTCGACGCTTCTGCAGAGCCAGGTAAGTCGTGCCGAACAGAAGGTCGCCGCCGTGCAGGGCGCCGTCCAGGGCGACGGTCGTGACGGCGCCGAAGCTCGTGTCCAGGCGCACCTGGGCCGCGACGTTCTCGCCGGCGATCGTGCCGTCGGGCGTGTCGAAGGCCACACCGTCCAGGCGCAGCGGCCCGCTGACCCGCAGCGGCGCGTTGGCCGGCGCGCGCACGTCCAGCTGACCGCCCAGCGTACCGGCGCTGAAACGACCGGCCGCCCATCCCTTCGCCACCAGCGCCTGTGCCCAGGCCACCGGCACCTGTGTCAGGTCGATCCGGGTGAGATCGGGCGTACGGGCCTGCCGGTTGAGCGCAATGGACCCTCGGCCCTGGGACAGACGCGCGTCGGTTCGGACCTCGTCCAGGTCGATGGCCAGCGTCATCGCCGACCCGCGGCCGCCGCGCACGGGGCCTTCACACCGCCAGCGGTTTCCTGAGTGAGAGAGTGGGCATTGCCAGGTGACATCGCCGAAGCGGTAACCCAGGTCGGGCGCGTCGATGCGCGCCGCGTGCATGCGCAAGATGCCCTGTGCCGCGGTGTCGGGCCAGTGGAGTTGCACGCGCACGCCTTCCAGCGTGGCCACGGCGGTTCGCACCTTGGCGATGCGCGCCTGCGCCGTCGCGGCCGACGCGACGCCGCACGCCACCCAAGGTGCGATGGTCAGGCAGGCCAGCAGCAGGCGTAAGATCGACCGTGACATCCGATCAGCATACCGACAGGACGCGAATTGCCGATGATGCCCCAACAACTCCCTCGCATCCTGCTGGTCGAGGACGACCCGACCAGTCGCAGCTTCCTGACCGCCGCGCTGCGCGCGACGCCGGTGGATGTCGACGCTGCCGACAGTCTGGCCGCGGCGCTGGCGATGGCGTCATCGCAAACGTATTCGGCATGGATGATCGATGCGCGACTGCCCGACGGCAGCGGTGCCAACCTGCTCGCGCGGTTGCGCGAACGCGATCCGCATACGCCGGCCATCGCCCACACCGCTGCGCACGAGTCGACCATTCTCGACGCGCTCGTCTCGGCGGGTTTCGCCGAAGCGCTGGTCAAGCCGATGCCGGCTGCGACCGTGCAGGCCGCGCTGCGGCGCGTGCTCGGGCTCACGCCGAACCTGGCGCCGGCGATCGCGACGGCGTACATCGACGGCGACCTGCCGCTGTGGGATGACGATGCCGCTGCGCTGGCGCTCAACGGCAATCGCGTGCACGTGGAAACGCTGCGCGAATTGTTCGTGCAGGAGCTGTCCAAGTCCGTCTACGCGATCACCACTGCCGCCGAGCGCGGCGACCTGGATTCGGTCCGCAGCGACCTGCACCGGCTGCGCGCCAGTTGCGGTTTCGTCGGTGCGCAGCGTCTTGCGGCCGCAGTGCAGGCGCTACAGCAGGACCCCGCCTCGTCGGTGCTGCTGGACACGCTGGAACGCGTGGCGCAGGAAACGCTGGCGCAGGCCAAATCCGCCGCTGCGCCGGCAACGGATCAATCGCCCGCGCCAGCCTGATCCGCAGGCGGCCGCGTCACGCGGTTCAACTCGGCAAGCATCTCCCACGACTTGAGCCCACGCGGGCCCAGGTAATGCGTCAGCACCTCGCGCATCGCGCGTCGCAGGCCGGGAAGGTCGTCGGCTTCGGGCACGGTGTCATCGGCCAGCGCGAGCAGACCGCGGCCGGTTGCGGCCTGGCTGCGATCGCCGTGGCCGCGATCGCTCAGCACGCGACGCGGTCCGTATTCGGGATCCAGCCGATAGCGCGCGGCCGTGTCGATCGGCGTGCCGTCGCCGTCGTGGTGCCAGTCGAAACCGAAGCCGAGTGCGTCGAGCAGGTCGCGTTCGTAGCGACGCAGCGTCCACGCCAGCGGCTCGCCCGCGCCCAGGCGAGCCCGTGCCAACGCATACGCCGCATAGAGTTCCGGGGCGGGATCCTGGCGAGGCGCCAGCCGTAGCGTGAGTTCGTTGAGATAGAAGCCAGACAGCATGGCCTCGCCCGCCAGGCGCGGGGCGACGTCGAGCGCCTCGGCGGTATTCAATCGCGCCAGTTCCCCCACCTGCACGGCGTCGAAGCGGATCCATTGCAGCGGCTGCAACGCCGCACGCAGCGCCTGCCGTTTCGGCCCCTGCACACCGCGTGCGACCAGCCCAAGCCTACCGTACTGCTCGCTCAGCACTTCCACCAATGCACTGGTTTCACGCCAGGGGCGCGCATGCAGGACGAAGGCGGCTTCGGCGGTGAGGCGCATGGGTTGGGCGGGGTTCGGCGTTGTGGGGGAACGTTATTCCCGCGAAGGCGGGAACCCATGGTGCTGATGTAATTCCGACCTGCGTTGGCGGTGACGCCCGCAAGCCTGGATCCCCGCCTTCGCGGGGATGACGGCTGGAATGCAAACCGTGGCGCCTTTGCCGCTCACGAATCACGAATCACGACTCACGACTCACGACTCACGAATCACGAATCACGAATCACGAATCACGAATCACGAATCCCGAATCCCGAATCCCGAATCCCGAATCCCGAATCCCGAATCCCGAATCCCGACTCACAAGTCAATCGTGATACCCGAACGCCCGCAACGCCGCCTCGTCGTCCGACCAACCCTCGCGCACGCGCACCCAGGTTTCCAGGAACACCTTGCTGCCGAACAGGCGCTCCATCTGCTGACGCGCCTTGGCGCCGATCTCGCGCAGGCGTTCGCCGCCCTTGCCGATCACGATGGCCTTCTGGCCGTCGCGCTCGACCCAGATCACCGCGCCGATGCGCAGCAGGTTGCCGTCGACCTCGAACTTTTCGATCTCCACCGTCGTCGCATACGGCAGTTCCTCGCCGAGCTGACGCATCAACTGTTCGCGCACCATCTCGCCAGCGAGGAACCGCTGGCTCTTGTCGGTGATCTCGTCCTCGCCGTACAGCGCGGGCTGTTCGGGCAAGTGGGCCAGGACGGTCTTCACCAGCGCGTCCAGGCCGCTGCGCTTGAGCGCAGAGATCGGATGCACGCCCGCGAAGTCGCGGCCTTCGCTGATCTTCGCCAGGTAAGGCAGCAGCGTGCCCTTGTCCTTGATCCGGTCGACCTGGTTGACGACCAGCACGACCGGCACACCGGCCTTCTTGAGCGCGTCGTAGGCCAGCGCGTCGTCGTCGTCCCACTGACCGGCGCGCACGACCAGCACGGCGGCGTCGACGCCTTCCACGGCACCGCGCGCGGCGCGGTTCATCCAGCGGTTCATCGCCCGCTTCTGTTCGCGATGAATGCCGGGGGTGTCGACCAGCAGCAACTGGCCTTCCGGGAAGGTGGCGATGCCCAGCAACTGGTGCCGGGTCGTCTGCGGACGGTTGGAGGTGATGCTGACCTTCGCGCCGACCAGGGCGTTCACGAGGGTGGACTTGCCGACGTTGGGACGGCCGATGACGGCCACGTGGCCGGCGCGATGAGCGGGGGTATTCATGCGGGAATTGTAAGCGCGTGGGTGTCAGGGACGCGGGTTCGGCGCATCCGGTTCATGCGAGCAGGGACATCGGGCGGTTCTGGACGGCCCGATGGCGGCAGTTCGGCCTCCCGGCCGGGTCGAGTCCGGCCGGAGATGGCGAGCGATCGAGTGCCTCGCTTGCGGTGGCGCCCAGGGGCCGCCGGCTCGGCCATCCTGTGGACGGCCAGACATGCATATCTGCGGATTTGGGTTTGCCACGCCGGTCTCGCCCCAGATGCGGACGGCCATTACACCGTGCAGCGTCGAGCGCTCAGCGCTCCTGCAGATGCTCGAGCACGGCCTCGGCCGCGGCCTGCTCGGCGGCGCGACGCGAACTGCCGACGCCCTCGGCCACCAGCGAAGGCTGGCTGAGTGTGCAGCTCACCTGGAAACTCTTGGCGTGATCCTCGCCGGATTCGGCCAGCAGGGCATACACCGGCAGCGGCTTCTGCCGGGCCTGCAGCCATTCCTGCAGGCGGGTCTTGGCATCCTTGCCGACCTTGTGCGGCGGCGGCAGTGCGGCGATGGCGTCCTGGAACCACGGCATCACCGCAGCGCGGCAGGTGTCGAAGTCCGAATCCAGGTAGATCGCGGCGATCACCGCTTCCAGCGCGTCGGCCAGGATGGAGTCGCGCCGATGGCCGCCGGACTTCATTTCGCCCGGACCGAGCGTGAGGCGGGCGCCCAACTCCAGCGTGCGCGCGATCGGCGCCAGTGCCGATTCGCGTACCAGTTCGGCCCGGGCGCGGGTCAGCGCGCCCTCGTCGGCCTTGGGCCAGTGCACGTACAGCGCTTCGGCGACGATCAGGTTTACCAGTGCGTCGCCGAGGAATTCCAGGCGCTCGTTATGCGGAGCGCCTGCACTTCGGTGGGTCAGGGCCTGCTGCAGCAGTTCCGGACGGGTGAAGCGATGGCCGATGCGATCAATCATCCGAACCGCGCGCGAGCTGCTGCTCGGCGTTGAAGTGACCCACGATGTCGAAGTTGCCGATCAACTGGCGACGGACTTCGTAGTCCACGGTCATCAGGTAGCCCGAATCACGGCGCGCCAGCTTGACGTCGGCGGGCTTCACGTTGTCGGCGTAGCTCACGTACAGGCGGCGGAAGAAGGCGTCCTTGATACGGCCCGGGTCCTGCTGGCTGATGCCCGATTCCTGGGACATCTGCTTCAGGGCCTGCTTCACGGCGAAGTACTCCGAGTACATCGGAATGACCTTCATGCCCATGTAGATGAACACGCCGACCACACCCAGCACGATGACGAACCCGATCAGGGTCATGCCGCTCTGCGTACGCTTCATTTCACCAATCCCCCATGAGGTTGCATTGCCACGGTGCCGGCGCATTCCCCTCGCCGGCACACGCAGTATTACTGGATCTTGTTGCCGATGCGCGAGGTGTCCACGCCACCGTCGATGTTCATCCAGATCAGGAACGCCTTGCCGCGCAGATTCTGCTCCGGCAGGAAGCCCCAGTATCGGCTGTCCTCGCTGTTGTCGCGGTTGTCGCCCATCACGAAATAGTGACCCGGCGGCACGATCCAGTCGCCTTCGCCCTGGTCGATGAACGGCAGGTTGGTGCGCTCCAGGATGTGATGCTGGCGGCCGAGCAGGTCTTCCTGCAGTTCCTCGGCGCCGGTCATTTCCGTGCCGTTGCCCTTGCCCTGATAGACGCCGACGGTCGCGTACGAAAGCGCCTTGCCGTTCACGCTGACCTGGTTGTCGTGATAGCCGATGCGGTCGCCCGGCAGGCCGACGACGCGCTTGATCCAGTCCTGGTCCGGATGGTGCGGCGGACGGAAGACGACGACATCGCCACGCTGCGGCTCGCCGAGGGCGACGAACTTGCTGTTGGTGATCGGCAGACGCAGGCCGTAGGTGAACTTGTTGACCAGGATGAAGTCCCCGGTCAGCAGCGTCGGCATCATCGAGTTGGACGGGATGCGGAACGGCTCGGCCACGAAGCTTCGCAGGATCAGCACCACCGCCAGGACCGGGAAGAACGCCTTGGAGTAGTCGACGACGATCGGCTCCTTGCCGTCGTCGAGCAGACCTTGTCGCGCCTCGCGACGTCTGGCCAGGAAGAGCTTGTCGAGCAGCCAGACCAGGCCGGTGAACAGCGTCAGGACGACCAGGGCGATTTCAAACCAGCGCATGCAGGCTCCTCGGGAGAGCGGTGTACGGGAAGACGGAGGGGTGGACCGGAGCCGGACAGCGGGGTGTTCCCCGGCACCCTGCCACCGGCAGGATAACGGCGGGCGTGCCGTCCGTCATGGGTGAAGCTCTCCCGATACCCGCGGGAACTTCCTCCCGCGCCGTAGGGAAACGCCGCGCCATCCCCTTTACTTGCTGTCCACCTGCAGGACGGCCAGGAAGGCCTCCTGCGGGATCTCGACGCGGCCGACCTGCTTCATCCGCTTCTTGCCCTCTTTCTGCTTCTCGAGGAGCTTCTTCTTGCGGGAGATGTCGCCGCCGTAGCACTTGGCCAGCACGTTCTTGCGCATCGCCTTGACCGTGCTGCGGGCGATGATCTGCGAGCCGATGGCCGCCTGGATCGCCACGTCGAACATCTGGCGCGGGATGAGTTCCTTCATCTTCTCGCACAGGTCGCGACCACGACGATCGGCGTGGCTGCGGTGCGTGATGATGGACAGCGCGTCGACCTTGTCGCCGTTGATGAGCGTGTCCACGCGCACGAACGGACCGGCGGAGAAGCGCAGGAAGTGGTAGTCCAGCGAGGCGTAGCCGCGACTGACCGACTTGAGCTTGTCGAAGAAGTCCAGGACGACTTCGGCCATCGGCAGCTCATAGCTGATCTGCACCTGCCCGCCCATGTATTGGATGCCGATCTGCACGCCGCGCTTTTCTTCGCACAGCGTGATCACGTTGCCCACGTAGTCCGGCGGCGTGAGGATGTTGGCACGGATGATCGGTTCGCGGATTTCCTCGACCATGTTCACCGGCGGCAGCTTGGCCGGGTTGTCCATCGGCACGATGGTGCCGTCGGTCTTGAGGACTTCGTAGATCACCGTCGGCGCGGTGCTGATGAGGTTGAGGTTGTACTCGCGCTCCAGGCGCTCCTGCACGATTTCCATGTGCAGCATGCCCAGGAAGCCGCAGCGGAAACCGAAGCCCATCGCTTCGGAGCTTTCCGGCTCGAAACGCAGCGCCGCGTCGTTGAGGCGCAGCTTGTCCAATGCTTCGCGCAGGTCCGGGTAGTCTTCGGCATCCACCGGGAATAGGCCGGCGAACACGCGCGGCTGCATTTCCTGGAAACCCGGCAGCGGCTTGGCGGCGGGGTCGCCGGCGAGGGTCAGCGTGTCGCCGACCGGTGCGCCGTGCACGTCCTTGATGGACGCGTGGATCCAGCCGACCTCGCCCGCGCCGAGCTTGGGCAGGTCCTTGCGCTTGGGCGTGAACACGCCGACCTTGTCGACCTGGTGCGTGCGGCCGGTGGACATCACCAGCAGCTTGTCGCCGGGCTTGATCTCGCCCTGCATCACGCGCACCAGCGACACCACGCCCAGGTAGTTGTCGAACCAGGAGTCGATGATCAGCGCCTGCAGCTTGTCGGTGTCGCGCGGCTTCGGCGGCGGGATGCGATGTACGATCGCCTCCAGCACGTCCACCACGTTCAGGCCGGTCTTGGCGCTGATGGCGACCGCGTCCTCGGCGTCGATGCCGATGACGGCTTCGATCTCGGCCTTGGCGCGTTCGATGTCGGCCGTGGGCAGGTCGATCTTGTTGAGCACCGGCACCACTTCCAGGCCCTGCTCCACCGCCGTGTAGCAGTTGGCGACGGACTGCGCTTCAACGCCCTGCGCGGCGTCGACGACCAGCAGCGCGCCTTCGCACGCGGCCAGCGAACGGCTGACTTCGTAGCTGAAGTCGACGTGGCCGGGCGTGTCGATGAAGTTCAGGAAGTAGGTCTGCCCATCCTTCGCCTTGTACGGCAGCGAAACGGACTGCGCCTTGATGGTGATGCCACGCTCGCGCTCGATCGGGTTGGAATCGAGCACCTGCGCTTCCATCTCGCGGGCCTCGAGGCCGCCACAGAGCTGGATGATGCGGTCGGCGAGGGTCGACTTGCCGTGGTCGACGTGGGCGATGATGGAGAAGTTTCTGATCTGCTGCATGCGAGGCCGCGCGGGGCTAGCCGTTCCTTGAAATCAACGCGCGATTATCGCACAGGCCCCGCGACTGCCGGCCCCGCGCGCCTTTGGAGCGGCGCGGAACCGGCCGGGACGCGGCCATCAGCCGGTCTGGGCGTCCTGTGCGGTGACGGCGATGAACTGGGTCGAGCCCTGGCGGCGCACCAGCAGCATGACGGTGTCGCCGCTCTTGACCGAGGCCAGCTCGCGGTCCAGGGCCGAGGCGCTGCCCACGGACGTGCGACCGACCTGCAGCACCACGTCGCCCGGTCGCAGGCCAGCTTCGGCGCCGGAGTCGCCCGGATTGCGGATCAGCACGCCCTCGCCCGTGCGCAGGCCCATCCGCTGGCGGTCGTTGGCCGAGAGATCCTGGCCGATCACGCCCAGCGCATTGCCGTTGGACGGACGCGACGGCGCGCTGTCGGAGGCGGGGCGCGGAGCCGAGCCGCCGGCCAGATCGTCCAGTTCATTGACCGTGACGGTCTTCTCCACCGAACGGCCGTCGCGGAACACGGTGACCTTGGTCTTCGTGCCCGGGGCCATCGAACCGATGATCGGCGGCAGGTCGGCGGAGTCGTTGATGGTGCGACCGTCGACCGAGCGGATCACGTCGCCGCGCTCGATGCCGGCCTTCTCGGCCGGGCTGCCGGGCAGCACTTCGGCGATCAGCGCGCCATTGCCGTCCGGCAGGCCTGCACTCTTGGCCAACTCCGCCGTCAGCTGCTGCACCTGCACGCCCAACTGGCCGCGGCTGACCTTGCCGGTCGAGCGCAGCTGTTCGGCCGCGCTCATCGCCACGTCGATCGGGATGGCGAAACTCACGCCCATGTAGCCGCCGGAATTGCTGAAGATCTGCGAATTGATGCCGACCACTTCGCCGCTCGTGTTGAGCAGCGGACCGCCCGAGTTGCCCTGGTTGATGGCGACGTCGGTCTGGATGAAAGGCACGTAACGCTGGTTCGCATACGGATTGCTGCGGCCGACCGCGCTGACGATGCCGGCGGTGACCGAGTGATCCAGACCGAACGGCGAACCGATCGCGATCACCCATTGACCGGCCTTGGCCGAGTTGGCCGGCGCCATGCGCAGGAACGGCAGGCCCTTGCCGTCGATCTTGAGAAGGGCGACATCGGACTGCTCATCGCTGCCGACGACCTTGGCAGTGAACTCGCGACGGTCGGACAGCGTGACGGTCACGTTGTCGGCGCCTTCGACGACGTGGTGGTTGGTCATCACGTAACCGTCGGCGGACATCAGGAAGCCGCTGCCCAGCGACGTGCCGCCGCCACCGCGCGGACCGCGCGGGCCACCCGGACCGCCGGGGCCGCCCGGGAACGGCATGTCGTCGCCGAAGAAGCGACGGAAGATTTCAGGAATCTGTTCTTCGTCGGGCATCTGCGAGCGCGCATTGCGACGCGGCGTCACTTCGGCGCGGATGTTGACCACGGCCGGCCCGACGCGCTGCACCAGGTTGGTGAAGTCAGGCAGACCCGACACCAGCGTCGGCGCCGGCGCCGATGCAGGCGGCGCCGCGATCGGATTGGCGGGCGGCTGAGCGGTGCACGCGACCGGCAGAGCCGCGGCGATCGCAGTCACCAGGAACATGCTGCGCAAAGGAGTGAGTTGCATCCGGTTCATCGGCATGGGCCTTGGAGAAATCGTTGGGTGAGTGTGGGCTTTGACGCCGTTGCGGGGGCGCGAAATGGAAGGGGAAGCGGGGCCGATCCGATCGCGCTGCGACGCGGACCCGCGGGTATCAGTTGCGCGGCTCGCGGTCGGCCGGCGCCTCGTTACCGGACGGCGCGGCCGCCTGCGGCTCGAAGGGATAGAACGACGGCGACACCGGGCTGCTCGTCCCGAAACTCGCCGTCATCGCGCCATTGCCGGAGTACTGCGGTAGCACCGCGCGCGGCCAGGGTCGCGAAGCAGGCTCCATGTGCTCGGGCTGGAACGGCTTCGGCGTGGGCGGCGCGGCAACTTCGGCGACTGCGGATTGCGGAAGCGCGGCCGTCGCAACGGCTGCGGGCAGTTCGCTCTGGCGGTTGCCGCGCAGCGCGGCGCGCTGGGTCTGTCCGCGCGAGGCGCGACGCTCGGTGGCGCGGCGTGGAACTTCGGCGACGGCGACGGCCACGGCGGCGGCGCTCAAGCCCAGCGAACGATCGGGGCCCGGCGCGTCGGGAACCTGCGGCGTCACGGGTGCGGTCACCGGTGTGGTCGCCACGGCCGTAGCCGGCACCTCCGGCGCCGAGGCGCTCGCGACGCGCGCTGAGGGAGCAGAGGCATCGTCGGAGAACGGCCGCGTCACGAACAGCGCGGCCACGGCGACCGAGGCCGCCAACGCGCCGCCGATCCAGCCGCGACGTCCAGCGGCAGCACGGTGGTGCACGACCACCGTCTGCGTCGCCGTTTCCTGCTGGATGGCCAGTGCCACGCGTTCGGCGAAGCCGCTCGCGGCCACGCCCTGGGCCTGACCCCGCAGGGTGTCGCCATACAACTGCCAGCGCCCGACGGACTGGCGCCACTGCACGTCGTGACCGAGCCGCTTCAGCGCGAAGCGCGCTTCGTCGACGCGCAGTTCACCGTCGAACAGTGCACAAAGGGTTTCGCGGTCGTCGGGGGTTCGGGGTTCGGTAATCATCGCTTGGCAGCTTCCGCGGGGTCGTGGTCGAGCAGAGGCCGCAGTTCGACATCGATCGCCTCTCGCGCGCGGAAAATGCGCGAACGGACGGTGCCGATGGGGCAGCCCATCTTCTGCGCGATCTCCTCGTAGCTCAGGCCGTCCACCTCGCGCAGGGTGATTGCGGCCCTCAATTCCTCAGGCAGTGCTTCGACCACACGCATGACCGTGCGTTCAATTTCCTGCCGCAGAAGTTCATGTTCCGGTGTGTCGGTATCCCGCAGTCGCGTGCCGGTGTCGAACAGCTCCGCTTCGCCGGCATCGACGTCGTCCGTCGGCGGGCGGCGGTTCTGTGCGACCAGGTGATTCTTGGCAGTGTTCACGGCGATCCGGTGCAACCATGTATAGAACTGCGCGTCCCCACGGAAATTCGGCAGCGCCCGATAGGCGCGGATGAAGGTTTCCTGGGCCACGTCCTGGCATTCGCTCCAGTCGGCGATGTAGCGGCCGATCAGCGCGGTGATCCGATGCTGGTACTTGCGCACCAACGCATCGAACGCCGTGCTGTCGCCACGCTGCACGCGCGCGACCAGCTCCTGGTCCAACTCAACATCCTTGGGCAACGTCATTTCGGCCATACCGCTGCCGGCGCTCCTGTCAGCTCGGCCATGGCCGAACGAATGGACAGCCCCGTGGAAGGAAAGTTCAACGACGAACGTTCAACGGGGCGAGATTCGAATCAGGATCATTAATGGGGACGGGCCCGGGGGCCGCAAGCGCCGGCCGTCACGGATCCGGGCGGGTCGCCGGACGCGACGGCGATTGACGCCGGCGAAACATCCTCGGGATGATAGCGGTCTCTCCATACCTGAACGGATGGTCCCGCAGATGATCGCTGGCCTCGACGGTCTTCGCTTCCAGCACTGGCAGACGGAGCTTCGCCCCGACGGCGTCCTGCTGCTGTCGTTCGACAAGGCCGGCACGCCGGTCAACACCTTCTCCCAGGACGTCCTGATCGAACTGGACATCCTGATCGAGCGCCTGGCGCTGGACCCGCCCAAGGCGGTGGTGCTCCGTTCGGCCAAGGCATCGGGCTTCATCGCCGGTGCGGACATCAAGGAATTCCAGAGTTTCGACCAGAAGGGCACCGTCGGCGACGCCATTCGCCGCGGCCAGCAGACCTTCCAGCGCCTGGCCGAGCTGCCCTGCCCGACCGTCGCGGCCATCCACGGCTTCTGCATGGGCGGCGGCACCGAGATCTCCCTGGCCTGCCGCTACCGCGTGGCCAGCAACGACCCGTCCACCCGCATCGGCCTGCCGGAAGTGAAGCTGGGCATCTTCCCGGGCTGGGGCGGCAGCGTGCGCCTGCCGCGCCTGATCGGCGCGCCGGCGGCGTTCGACGTGATGCTCACCGGCCGCACGTTGTCGGCCTCGGCCGCGCGCGCGAACGGACTGGTCGACAAGGTCACCGATCCGGCCAGCCTGATAGACGTCGCCGCCGCGCTGGCCCTGAAGGGCACGCAGCGTCCGTTCAAGCAGCGCTTCCTCGGCTGGGCCACCAATACCCTGCCGGCGCGCAAGCTGCTGGCGCCGATGCTGACCAAGCAGGTCGCACGCAAGGCGCGCAAGGAGCACTACCCCGCGCCGTATGCGCTGATCAACAGCTGGGCCAACACCGGCGGCGGCATCCAGCAGCAGTTGTCGGCCGAACGCAAGGCGGTGGTGAAGCTTGCGTCCACGCCGACCGCGCGCAACCTGATCCGCGTGTTCTTCCTGCAGGAACGCCTGAAGGGACTGGGCGGCAAGGATCACGGCATCCGCCACGTGCATGTCGTCGGCGCCGGCGTGATGGGCGGCGACATCGCCGCATGGTCGGCTACGAAGGGTTTCAACGTCACGCTGCAGGATCGCGAGCAGCGTTTCATCGACGCCGCGCTGACCCGCGCGCAAGCGATGTTCGAGAAGAAGGTGAAGGACGAGGCCAAGCGCGCCGCGGTCTCGGCGCGCCTGAAGGGCGACCTGGCCGGCGACGGCGTGCCGGAAGCGGATCTGGTCATCGAGGCGATCATCGAAAACGCCGAAGCCAAGCGCGAGCTGTACGCCTCGCTCGAGCCGCGCATGAAGTTCGACGCGCTGCTCACCACCAACACCTCGTCGATCCCGCTGACCGAACTGCGCGAACACATCGCACGCCCGGTGCATTTCGCCGGCCTGCATTACTTCAACCCGGTCGCGCTGATGCCGCTGGTGGAGATCATCCACCACGACCGCGTCGCGCCGCAGACCGAGCAGCGCCTGGCCGCGTTCTGCAAGGCCATCGACAAGCTGCCCGTTCCGGTGGCCGGCACGCCGGGCTTCCTGGTCAACCGCGTGCTGTTCCCGTACATGCTTGAAGCCGCGACCGCGTACGCCGATGGCATTCCGGGTGCGGCGATCGACAAGGCCGCGGTGAAGTTCGGCATGCCGATGGGGCCGATCGAACTGATCGACACCGTGGGCCTGGACGTGGCCGCCGGCGTCGGCGCGGAACTGGCGCCGTTCCTCGGCCTGCCGATCCCGGCCGCGCTGGCGAAGCCGCCGGAAGCCGGAAAGCGCGGCAAGAAGGACAACCAGGGCCTGTACAAGTGGGAGAACGGCAAGCCGGTGAAGCCGGCGCTGCCGAAGGACTACCAGTTCCCGTCCGACCTGGAGGATCGCCTGATCCTGCCGTTGATCAACGAAGCGGTGGCGTGCCTGCACGAAGGCGTGGTGGACGACGCCGAACTGCTCGATGCCGGCGTGATCTTCGGCACCGGCTTCGCCCCGTTCCGCGGCGGCCCGATCCAGTACGTCCGCGAAACCGGCGTCGACAACCTGCTCGCGCGGTTGTCGATCCTCGAACAGCGCTATGGCGATCGCTTCAGGCCGCGTCCGGGCTGGGACAGCCCGGCGCTGCGCCCGCAGGCCACGGCAACCGCCGCCGCGGCCTGAGCCAGCCGCTCACCGAGCGACGCATCATCGCGTCGCCGGTGGTTGTGCGCGGATGCCTTCGCCGGGATGCATCCGTGAACTGGTTCGAAACGGGGCCGCGCTTTCGGACGGCCTTCCCGTAATGCCGGTGGACTCGAAGTTCCATCGCCCGCGCAACGGGAGCGCATGAGCGCGCACAAGCGCCCGCGTGAACACCGGCCGCGTCACCGTCCCGGGATCCGGTGACGCCCGCCATCATTCGGAATCGTCTCATTCCGGCGGCGCATCGCGCCGCCGAGACTGCCTGCCACTAACGCAGGCGAATCGGCCGCCTGCCCGCAGGCGATCCGAACGATGGACGTTATCCGCACCCCACCCGCCCCCACGCGGGATGCCATTCCCATCCTGATGTACCACAACCTCTGCGTGCCGCCGCGGGACATCCAGCGGCAACGCGGGTTGTACGTGACGCCGCAGCGCTTCGCGCGGCAGATGTCGCTGCTGCGCTCGTTCGGCTATCGCGGCGTGTCGATGTCGGAAGCGATGCCGTACCTGCGTGGAGAACAGCACGGCCGCATCGCCGTGATCACCTTCGACGACGGCTATCGCGACAATCTCGACAACGCCCTTCCCGTGCTGCGCGCACTGGGATTCACCGCCACGTGCTACGTCGTCAGCAGCTGGATCGGCGGGCACAACGCGTGGGACTGCGATCGGCTCGGCTTGCGCAAGCCGTTGATGTCGGTGCACGAGCTTCGCCAGTGGCAGCACGCGGGCATGGAGGTGGGTGCGCACACCCGCACGCATCCGCGCCTGGGCGACTGCGATGCGCTGGAGTTGAAGGACCAGATCGGCGGCAGTCGCGCCTTCCTCGAAGACCTCCTGGGCCGCCGCGTAACCCAGTTCTGCTATCCCTACGGCGACCACGACGACGCGGTCGTCGCCGCGACGCGCGAGGCGGGATTCGACGCCGCCGTCACCACGCAGCGCGGTCGTGCACGCAGGGGCGACGACCTCTGGCGCCTGCCGCGCGTGCCGATCACGTTCCGTCATCTGCTGCCGAGCTTCGCCCTGCGCACCCTGACGGGTTACGAGGACCGCAACGGCAGGGACTTCAAGTACGCATGAAGTTCCTGTTCGTCCGCTCCTCCCCCGACCACGGCGGCGCGGAAGTCCACTTCATCGCGCTGGCGCAGGCGTTGCTGGAATCGGGCCATCGCGTCGAGGCCATGGTTTACCCGCACGGCTTCATCGCCGACGAGCTGGAACGTCTGGGAATCCGGCCCCGGCGCATCGCGTTCCGCAACGCGGTCGACCCGCTCGCGCATGCCGCGCTGATCCGCACCATCCGCGCCGTTCGTCCGGATGCACTGGTCGCGAACTTCGGCAAGGACTACTGGCCGCTGATCCTCGCCGGCCGTCTGTTGCGCGTGCCGGTGCTGCTGTTCCGCCATCGCGTCGCGGCGTTGAAACCCGCGTCGGGCTGGTTGCTTCCGCGTCTGGCGCGCGGGTTCTTCGCCGTGTCCGATTTCGCGCGCTCGACATACCTGGGCCAGGGCATCGCGCCTGAGCGGGTGCAGGTCCTGCACAACCCCATCGACCTCAAGCGTTATCGCTTCGCGCCCGACCTGCGACGTGAAGTGCGGGCATCGCTGGGCATCGACGACAACGCCGTCGTGGTCGGCTACTGCGGGCGCATGCTGGAGAGCAAGGGCATCTACACCTTGTTCGAAGCGACTTCCTCGGCGATGGAGGTGGAACCGAGCCTGCATTGCCTGTGGGTCGGCGAATCGCTCGATGGCGACCGCCTGCGCGCGCGCGTCGCCGGAAGTCCGCATGCGTCGCGGCACCATTTCGTCGGGCTCGTCGACGATCCCTCGCCCTACTACAGCGCGTTTTCGCTGCTGGCGTTTCCTTCGATCGCGCCGGAAACGTTCGGTCGCGTCTCGATCGAAGCCCAGGCCTGCGGCATTCCCGTACTGGGCAGCGATGTGGGCGGCGTGCCGGAAACGCTGATCGACGGGAAGACGGGCCTGCTGCTGCCGCCGGACGATGCGGTGGCCTGGCGCGACGCAATCCTGCGCCTGTGCGATGCGAACCGTCGCGCGGCCCTGGGCGAAAAGGCGCGCGAGTTCGTGAAGAGCCGTTTCAGCTATCCGATCATCGCCGAGCAGCTGGTGTCGTTCCTGGACGCACGCGTGACCTGACCCGCCGCGACCGGCGATGCGGTCACATCGTGTGGGTCGGGCGCTCTGCGCTGAGCGTGCCGGCCAGCAGCGCTTCGATCTTGCCTTTGACCGTTTCGCCTTCGGCGCTGTCGGCGAACTGCACACCGATGCCCGCCGCGCGGTTGCCCTGCGCGCCGACCGGCGTCACCCACACGACCTTGCCGGCGACCGGCAGGCGCTCGTTGGATTCGGGAAGGGTGAGCAGCAGGAAGACCTCGTCGCCGAGGAAGTAGCGCTTGGGCGTGGGTACGAAGATGCCGCCGCTCTTGAGGAACGGCATGTAGGCACTGTAGAGCTGCGCCTTGTCCTTGATCGCACACGACAGGATGCCCTGGCGCGCGCCGCCCGCTGCGTTCATACCGCTCATCTCCTGCTTCCCCCTGAAGCCTGGGCGCCACTCGCGCCGCGCCAGGCCAGCAACAATTCGGTGACCGCGAGGTCCGCCCGCACCGTGGTGCGCAGCAGATCCCGGGTCCGGTTCGCCTGGTCGAACCACGCGGCCAGACTGCGCGTTCGTACCGGGTCGGTCAAGCCGGCGGCCTCGGCCAAGGCCAGATCCGCGGCATGGCGCAGGCGCAGCCCGGCGTGTTCATCGCCGACCCAGCGCTGCGCGGTCTCGACCGCGCCGATCTCGCCACGCCCCAGGCGCGCGAGGTCGCCGGCGACGTCGCGCCGCAGCTTGAGGCCGTCGTTCTCCAGCCACTCGTGCGCCAGCCCCGGGTGGCCGCGCGCGGCGTCCAATGCCTCGCGCGAGGTCGCCTCCGCGTGACCGCGGCTGCGCAGCCAGGCCAGCGCCTCCTCGTGCGGGGGCAGCTTGAACTCGTACCGCTGGCAGCGGCTGCGGATGGTCGCCGGCAGGCGCGTGGGATGCGCGCTGACCAGCCACAGGTAGCGCCCCGGCACCGGCTCTTCCAGCGTTTTCAGCAATGCGTTGCAGGCGGCGTTGTTGATCGCCTCCGCCGGATCGAGGATCACCACCTGCGCGCCGCCGTATTGCGGCGTCAGCGACAGTTGCTCGGAGAGCTGGCGGATCTGCTCGATCACGATCTCCGTGCGCAGCCGCGTGCCCTCCTTGTTCGGGATGAACGAGATGAGGTGGTAATCCGGATGCGTTCCGGCCGCGAGCAGATGGCAACTGCGGCACGCGCCGCAGGGTTCGCCACCGGCCATGGGCTGCTGGCACAGCAGCCGCTGCGCCAGGCGCTCGGCCACGGCGCGTTTGCCCAGCCGCGCGGGGCCGCAGAACAGCAATCCGTGCGCGAGGCGACCAGCGTCCAGCGCCGCCACCGCCTGGTCGTATACGCGGTGCTGCCACGGAGCGAAACCGGCGGCCTGCCCGCTCATGCGTTCGCCTCCATCCATTCGCGCAGATGCGCGACGGCCTGCGCGGCGACGGCGTCGGCCGGCTGCGTCGCGTCGATCACGCGGAAGCGCTGCGGCTCGGCCTTCGCACGTGACACGTAGCCTTCGCGCACGCGTTCGAAGAAGTCCTCGCGCTCGGCCTCGATGCGATCGACGGCGCCGCGCCCACGCGCGCGCTGCAGGCCGATGGCCACCGGCACGTCCAGCAGCAGCGTCATGCCCGGCGCGATGCCGACCACGCGCCGTTCGAGTTCGGCGATGAAAGCTGCGTCGCCGCCGCGCGCCGCGCCCTGGTAGGCGTAGCTGGCATCGGTGAAGCGATCGCTGATGACCCACGCGCCGCGCTCCAGCGCCGGCACGATCGTCTCGCGCACATGCTGCGCGCGTGCGGCGAAGACCAGCAGCAGCTCGGCTTCGGTCGTCGGCGGTTCGTGATGCGTGTCCAGCAGCAGGCCGCGGATCTGTTCGGCCAGCGGCGTGCCGCCGGGCTCGCGCGTGCTCACCACTTCGCGTCCGGTCGCGGACAGCGTATCGCGCAGCGCGGCGAGCACGGTCGACTTGCCGGCGCCCTCGCCGCCCTCCAGCGTGATGAAACGCGGATACGCACGCAGCGTCATTGCCGCTCCTGCGTCTGCGAGGCGCCGTTCGACTCCGCGGCACGGGCCTGGCGATAGCGCGCCAGATAGCGCTGCACGTTCGCTTCATGCTCGGCCAGCGTGCGCGCAAACAGATGACGCCCACTGCCATCGCCGACCGCAACGAAGAACAGATCCTCGCCCGGCGCCGGCCGCGCGACCGCCTGCAGCGCATCCACGCCCGGCATCGCGATCGGCGTCGGCGGCAGACCGACGCGCGTGTAGGTGTTGTACGGCGTGTCGGTGGTCAGGTGCACCTTGCGGATGTTGCCGTCGTAGTTCGTGCCCAGGCCGTAGATCACGGTCGGGTCGGTCTGCAGGCGCATGCCGATTCTCAGGCGGCGCTCGAACAGTCCGGCGATGCGCGGGCGTTCCTCGGCGATGCCGGTTTCCTTCTCGACGATGGACGCCAGGACCAGCATTTCTTCCGGCGTCTTGAGCACGCTGTCGGGCAGGCGGCGTTCCCACGCGTCGGCGAGCGCCTTGTCCATCGCTTCGTGCGCGCGCTTGAGGATGTCCAGGTCGCTGTCGCCGCGCGTGAACAGATAGGTTTCGGGCAGGAAACGGCCTTCCGGATGCTGGCCCGCGTGGCCCAGCGTCTTCATCAGCGCGGCGTCGTCGAGCGTGTCGGTCTCGTGCTCGAGTTCGTTCGCGCGCTTCAGCGCGGAGCGCAGCTCGCGGATGTTCCAGCCTTCGACGATGGTGAAGCGGCGGCGCACGACCTTGCCGTCGCGCATCGCCGTGAGCAGCGAACGCGGCGACGTGCCCGGCTCCAGCGCGTATTCGCCGACCTGCAGCTTGCCCGCGGCGCCCAGTTGCTTGGCCAGCGCGCGCCATTCCAGCAGGTCGCCCTGGCGCACGCCGGCCTCGCGCAGCTTGCGCACGATGGCGGGCAGCGAATCGCCCGGCTCGACGACGAGGCTTTCGCCCGCTTCCAGACCCGCCAGAGGCGCGTCGGCGAAACTCGTGTAGCGCTGCCACAGATAGGCGCCGACGCCGGCGGCGATCAACAGGACAACGAACACGAAGCCGCCCAGGCGGCGTCCAGATTTGCGACTCACGCAACCTCCGTGGCGAATGCGGGATGCTCGGCGGCCAGGCGGCGCTGAAGCTGCGCCACCTGCGGGTGCGGTCGCCACGAGCAAGCGCCGAGCCGCGCCACCGGCAGGATACCGCGCACGGCATTGCACAGGAAAACCGCGTCGGCCGCTTCGACTTCGGTCACAGCCAGACGCGCCTCCCGCGCGCCCAGCGCGCCGATCGCCCATTCCCGGCAGACGCCGGCGACGCCGCAACGGTCGATCGCTGGCGTGGTCCAGCGGCCGTCGTGCAGCACGAACAGGTTCGCGGACGTGGCGCTGACCGCGTCGCCTTCGGTGCTGAGCATGAGGCCTTCGTGCGTGTCCGCATCGCGCCATTCGGCACGCGCCAGCACCTGTTCGAGCCGGTTGCAGTGCTTCAGGCCCGCCAGCGCGGGCTGCAGCGCCAGGCGCGTCCGGCACCAACGCAGGGTCAGTCCGTCGGCCGGCGTTGCGGGCGGGACGTCGTGGCGCGAGAGGATCCAGTGCGGCGTCGCCGGTTCCGGCGGCGCGTAGCCGCGCCCGCCGTTGCCGCGCGTGACGATGAGCTTGAGCACCGCCTCCGCACCGTCGAGCAGATCGCGCGCCTCGCCGCGGGCGCGATCTTCATCGGGCAGCACGATGCCCAGCGCATGCGCGCCGCGCTGCAGGCGCCGCCAGTGAGCGGGCCACCAGTGCACGTCACCGCGATGCGCGCGCATGGTTTCGAACAGGCCGTCGCCGTAGGCGAGGCCACGGTCGAAATCCGGCGTGGCCGCAACGACCGCGTCGCCGACGAAGTGGCGCACGCTCACCCGGCCACTCCCAGGGCGCGCAGCATGCCGCGCGCCTTGGCGCGGGTTTCCTCGAGTTCCTTTTGCGGATCGGAGTCCGCGACGATGCCCGCGCCGGTGCGGAAGCGCAGCGTGGCACCTTCGTCCGTCGATTCGAGCTCCGCGCTGCGGATCAGGATGTTGAGGTCGAGGTCGCCGTCGCGGTTGAGCCAACCCATCGCGCCGGTGTACGCGCCGCGGCCCACGCCTTCCAGCTCGGCGATGATCTGCATGCAGCGCACTTTCGGGCAGCCGGTGATCGTCCCGCCGGGGAACACGGCGCGGATCACCTGCCCCGGCGTCGCATCCGCGCGCAGTCGGCCGCGCACGTTGCTGACGATGTGGTGCACGTGCGCGTAGCTTTCCACCGTCATCAGTTCGTCGACTTCCACGCTGCCCGGCGTGCACACGCGGCCGAGGTCGTTGCGTTCAAGGTCGATCAGCATCACGTGTTCGGCGCGTTCCTTCGGATGGCCGACCAGTTCCTGGATGCGCGCCGCGTCGTCGTCGCCGGCGAAGCGCGGTCGCGTGCCGGCGATGGGACGCGTTTCCACGACATCACCGCGCACCGACACCAGACGTTCGGGCGAAGCGCTGACGACCGCCCAGTCATCGCCCGCGAACACGCCGGCGAACGGCGCAGGGTTGTTCTCGCGCAGGCGCTGAAAAAGCTCGCCCGCCTGCACGTCGCGATCGAAACGCGCGCGCCAGCCGCGCGACAGGTTGGCCTGGAAGACGTCGCCGGCGGCGAGGTAATCGAGCACGTTGCGCACGCCGTTGGTGAAGCGCTGCGGTTCGTCCTCCTCCAACGCGACCGGCGGGAGCCACGCTGGCAGCGCGGGCTGCGCAGCGAGCGCGGTCACGTCGTCGAGCACACGGGCGCGCACCGAGTCGTGACCGGTTTCCACGACCAGCACGCATTCGCCGCTGGTGTGGTCGCGCAGCACCGCCGCCGGGCACCGCAGGGCGAGCGCCACGGGCAGCTGGCCTTCGGCGCGCGGCAGTCGAAGGATCGGCTCCACCTGCGCGGCCGCTTCGTATCCCAGCAGCAGCGCCCAGCCGCCGCGGAACGGCCAGCGGGGTTCGTCGCGCGGGACGCGTTCGGCCTGCCAGCGGGCGTCGAGCGCGGCGAAGAAATCGTTGCCGACGCCTTCGCCGGTTTCGTCGCGCACGGCGCCGTCGGCTGCCAGGCGAAGCGCACCTTCGCCCGCGACCAGGAGCAGGTCCCAGCGTCCCTGCGCGGTGCCGTGCGCGCTGGATTCCAGCAGCAGCGGGTAGCGCGCGGGCGACAGGCGCTGCAGCGACAGGAGGTCGAAGGAATTCGGCAGGGGGTGGGTCAGCAGCATGGCGATATTGTCGTCTATCGCGACGTGGATAAGGCCGCGGGCCACGTCGGGGCGGGCCGTCATTCCGGCCACGCGGCGTCCGGCGATCGGCGCCGCCGCTGTTTCGTCACCCCAACCCCTCTCGCAGAGGGAGAGTGGCTCGGATGCCAGGCCCGGAAACGACGATCCCCGCCGGGGCGGGGATCGTCGGGACCGCAGGGTGGACAGCCGTCAGATGCGCTTGAAGACCAGCGTGCCGTTGGTGCCACCGAAGCCGAAGCCGTTCGACATGGCGACGTCGATCTTCTTCTCGCGCGCGATGTTGGGCACGTAGTCCAGATCGCAGCCCTCGCCCGCCTCGAACAGGTTGATGGTCGGCGGGATGATGCCCGCATGCAGCGCCAGCACGGAGAAGATCGCCTCCACGCCGCCGGCCGCACCGAGCAGGTGGCCGGTCATCGACTTGGTCGAGCTGACCATCGTCTTGTACGCGTGGTCGCCCAGCGCGCGCTTGATGGCGAGCGTTTCGGCCAGATCGCCCAGCGGCGTCGAAGTGCCGTGCGCGTTGAGGTACTCGATCTGGTCGGCGTTGACGCCCGCGTCCTTCATCGCCGCGACCATGCAGCGCGCCGGGCCTTCGCCGTTCTCGCTCGGGGCGGTCATGTGGAACGCGTCGGAGCTGGCCCCGAAACCGGCGAGCTCGCAGTAGATGCGCGCGCCGCGGGCCTTGGCGTGTTCGTACTCTTCCAGCACGAGGATGCCCGCGCCGTCGCCGAGGACGAAGCCGTCGCGGTCCTTGTCCCACGGACGCGAGGCGTGCGTCGGGTCGTCGTTGCGCGTGGACATCGCCTTCATAGAGCAGAAGCCCGCGACCGACGTCGGCGAGGAACCGCGCTCGGCACCGCCGGCGACCATCACGTCGGCATCGCCGTACTGGATCATGCGCATCGCCATGCCGATGGAATGGTTGGCGGTGGCACAGGCCGAGACGGCGGAGAAGTTCGGGCCCTTGATGCCGGTCAGCAGCGAAACCTGGCCCGGCAGCATGTTGATGATCGTGCTGGGCACGTAGAACGGCGAGACCTTGCGCGGGCCGCCGTCGTGGAACTTGATCGTCTGCTCTTCGATGCCGAGCAGGCCGCCGATGCCCGAGCCGATCAGCGCACCGATGCGCTCGGCGTTGGATTCGTCGACGGTGATGCCGGCGTCCTTGATCGCCATCAGCGATGCGGCGACGCCGTAATGGATGAACTCCTCCATCTTCTTCGCGTCCTTCGGATTCACCCACTGGGTGATGTCGAAGTCGCGCACCTGGCCCGCGATGCGGGTGGTGAAGTTGGTGGCGTCGAAATGGGTGATCGGGCCGATGCCGGAACGACCGTTGACGATGCCATCCCAGGTGGTGGCCACGTCGTTGCCCAGCGGCGACACCGCGCCCAGGCCGGTGACGACTACGCGTCGGTTGTTCATGAAGCACTCCGTCTGACACTACGCCGGCGTATCGTCCGGCTGATAAGACGCGGGGCCGCAATGTGCGGCCCCGGTCTGGTTTTCTGCTTGCATTACCAGGCGCCTGCGGAGGCGTTGGTTTTCCTGGACGCCCGGCCGCGAAGCCAGGCTCCAGCGCAGCGCTTACGACTTGACGTGAGCCTTCACGTAGTCGATGGCCTGCTGCACCGAGGTGATCTTCTCGGCTTCTTCGTCCGGGATCTCGCACTCGAACTCTTCTTCGAGAGCCATCACCAGCTCGACGGTGTCGAGCGAGTCCGCGCCGAGGTCGTCGACGAACGAAGCGTTGTTGGTGACTTCTTCTTCCTTAACGCCAAGCTGTTCGACCACGATCTTCTTGACGCGCTCTTCGATGCTGCTCATGGGTTCTCACTCCTCCCGGGACGGGATATTCGACGGAATAGTCTAAATGAATCACGGACGATCGCGAGCATACGCGAAAGCCCTTTGAGTTCAAGCGGTTACAACTGAAACGTTGGCTTTCCTGCGAACCATTACGGCATGTACATGCCGCCGTTGACGTGCAGGGTCTCGCCGGTGATGTACGCGGCCGACGGGCCAGCCAGGAAGGCCACCGCGCGGGCGATGTCCGCCGGCTCGCCGAAGCGGCCCAGCGCAATCTGGCCGAGCATCGCGTTCTTGGCGTCTTCCGGCAGCGACTTGGTCATGTCGGTGTCGATGAAGCCCGGCGCGACCACGTTGACGGTAACGCCTCGGCTGCCGATCTCCTTCGCCAGCGACTTGCTGAAGGCGATGATGCCGGCCTTCGCGGCGGCGTAGTTCGCCTGCCCCGCGTTGCCGGTCACGCCGATCACGGAGGCGATGTTGATGATGCGGCCCTTGCGTGCCTTCATCATCGAGCGCATCACCGCCTTGCTGGTGCGGTAGACGCTGGTGAGGTTGGTGTCGAGGATGGCCTGCCAGTCCTCGTCCTTCATGCGCATCAGCAGGTTGTCGCGGGTGATGCCGGCGTTGTTGACGAGGATCGAGATCGCGCCGATGTCCTTGGCGATGCCGTCCATCAGCGCGTCGATCGAGGCCGCATTGCCCACGTCGAGCACGCGACCGTGGCCGCCGTGCGCAGCGAGGCGTTCGGCGATGGCCTTCGCGCCGGACTCGGACGTCGCCGTGCCGATCACCGTCGCGCCCTGTGCGGCCAGTTCGTCGGCGATCGCCGCACCGATGCCACGGCTGGCGCCGGTGACCAGCGCGATTTCGCCGGACAGGATCTTCTCGCTCATGCGTTCTTCCATTCTTCGATAGCGGTTTGGAACTCGCCCGGCGTGCCGATGGCGCGCGCGTCGATGTTCTTGTCGATGCGCTTGGCGAGGCCGGCGAGCACCTTGCCCGGTCCGCACTCGGCCATGCGCGTGACGCCCTTGCCGGCGAGCGCCTGCACGCAACCGGTCCACTGCACGGGCAGATAGAGCTGGCGCACGAGCGCTTCGCGGATCGCGTCGACATCGCCGTGCGCGCGCGCATCGACGTTCTGCACGACGGGACGGTCGGGCATGCGCCACGACAGCCCGGCCATCGCTTCGGCCAGACGGTTGGCAGCTTCGCGCATCAACGGCGTGTGCGAGGGCACGCTGACGGCGAGCTTCACCGCCTTGCGTACGCCGCGTTCGCCGAGCATCGCCAGCGCCTTGTCCACCGCGGCCGCGTGACCGCCGATGACGATCTGGCCGGGCGAATTGAAATTGGCCGGCACGACGACTTCGGTGCCGGAGACTTCATCGCACACTTCCTGCACCAGCGCTTCTTCGGCGCCGAGCACGGCGGCCATCGCGCCGACGCCGGTGGGCGCGGCTTCCTGCATGAGCTGACCGCGCAAACGCACCAGGTGCGCGCCGTCCTTCAGCGACAACGCACCGGCGGCGACGAGCGCGGTGTATTCGCCCAGGCTGTGGCCTGCCAGGAACGCCGGAGAGCGACCGCCCTGCTTGTGCCAAGCGCGCCACACCGCCACGCCCGCGGCGAGCAGCGCCGGCTGGGTGTATTCGGTGCGGTTGAGCATTTCCTCGGGACCGCCCTGGCTCAGCGCCCACAGATCGACACCGGCGCCATCGCTGGCTTCGACGAACGCGTCGCACACGATCGGGTGCAGCTCGGACAGCTCGGCCAGCATGCCGAGCGACTGCGAGCCCTGGCCGGGAAACACGAAGGCCAGCGAGGCGTCGTTAGCGGGGGAATCGGTCACGCATCGGTCCCAGGGAAAAGAGTGCGCATGATACGAGTGTTTGCTCTAGGGCGTCTGTACCGCCACGTACTGAAACACCCTTGTCCTTCGCGAACCGTGAAGCACGTCGGCCGCAAGCGAAAACGCCCCCGCCGGATATGGCGGAGGCGTTTGTGGAACGACGCGCGAAGGCTCAGTAGCGCAGCAGCGCCGAGCCCCAGGTGAATCCGCCACCGAAGGCTTCCAGCAACAGCAACTGGCCGCGCTGCACCTTGCCCGAGCGCACCGCTTCGTCCAGCGCCAGCGGCACCGAGCCCGAGGAGGTGTTGCCGTGGCGATCGACGGTGACGACGACGCGCTCCATCGGCATGTCCAGGCGCTTGGCCGTGGCTTCGATGATGCGCAGGTTGGCCTGGTGCGGGATCAGCCAGTCGATGTCGTGGCGATCCAGACCGTTGGCTTCCAGCGTTTCCTCGACCACGGAGTCGAGCGCCTTCACCGCGTGCTTGAAGACTTCGTTGCCGGTCATCAGCACCTTCACGCCGGCGTTGTGCTCTTCCGGCTTGAAGCCGACGGACACGCCGACCGGATTCCACAGCAGCTCCTTCTTGCCGCCGTCGGCGTGCATGTGGGTGCTGAGGATGCCGGTTTCGGTATCGGCCTTGAGCACAACCGCGCCCGCGCCATCGCCGAACAGCACGCAGGTGGAGCGGTCGCTCCAGTCGAGCATGCGGGTGAGCGTTTCAGCGCCGACCACGAGCACCGTCTTGGCCGAACCGGAACGGATGAACTTGTCCGCCACCGTCAGCGCATAGACGAAACCCGTGCAGGCGGCGTTGACATCGAACGCGGGGCAGCCGTTGGCACCGAGGCGGTGCTGCAGCAGGCACGCGGTCGAAGGGAAGATGAGATCGGGCGTGGTGGTGCCGACGACGATCAGGTCGAGATCCTTCGCGTCGATGCCGGCAGCTTCGAGCGCGCGGATCGAGGCGTGGTACGCCAGGTCGCTGGTGGTCTCGCCTTCGGCGGCGATGTGGCGCTCGCGGATGCCGGTACGCGCCGCGATCCACTCATCGCTGGTGTCGACGATCTTGGACAGGTCGTCGTTGGTCAGCACCTTCTCGGGAAGGTAGCTGCCGGTTCCCGCGATGCGGGAATAAATCTGTTGCGTCATCGCCACTCCGCTGCACAGCCGTTATGGCCCGTTCGGGCACTTGCCGGGGAATCTTCCACCGGACAGGCCGGCGAAAGTGCGCCGCCGCGATCGTTCGCTACGACGGGCTGTCGCTGCCCCGCGTTACCTTTCGGCGGCGGACAGTTCCGGGCCCGACGGCATCCGCGCGCGTCTGGCGACGCGCGCGGGCGCGGCGGTGGGCGAAGAGCTTACTCTTCGTCGACAACCTTGGTCTTGGTGTCGATCACCTTCTTGCCGCGGTAGTAACCGTCAGCGGTGACGTGGTGACGCAGGTGGGTCTCGCCCGTGGTCGGGTCGGTGGCCAGCTGCTTGGCGGACAGCGCGTCGTGCGAACGACGCATGCCACGCTTGGACGGGGAAACGCGGGACTTCTGGACAGCCATGGTCTTGCTCCAAAAAAACTAGTTCGAATGTTTCTTCAATGCCGACAACGCGGCGAATGGGTTTTCGCGCTCGGGCTCCGGCGCCTGGTCGGGCGCGGGCCAATCGCTTTCCACTGCCTCCGTGCCGGGCATGATCGGCACGACCGGAACGGCGAGGATGAGTTCGTCCTCGACCAGTTCGACGGTCCGCAGCTGGCCGTCATCCGGCACCAGCAGCGGCTCGTATCCGGGCGGCAGCCCGGCTTCGTCCGCTTCGTCACGGATAAGGCCAAGCCGCTGCACGATGTTCACCGGCAACAGGAACCGCTGCAGGCTGCGCTGACAGGTCAGCGGCAGCTCGGCATCGATACGCAGTTCGACATAAGGCACTTTCAGCGAATCGCTATCGAACTCGAGCGCGAACCGCACCTCACCTTCCGTGTCGACCAGGCTGTCCCGCAGCCGCGTCAGCGCCGACAACGGGACGCGACCTTCCAGGCCGCGCCGTGCCGCCACCATGCGCCAAGCATCAAGAATCCCGGGCAGGTCTGCTGACATAAGCCGCGGAATGTTAGGGACCGGGGGCCGCCATGTCAAACCTGAACCCGCGAGTTCACGGTTCCGCCGCGCAACATTTGCCGGCCGGTGGGCGGGGCTTCAGACTGGCCTCCTTCCGTCCGTCTTGCGGCCATCCTCGTGACCATCGCCCTGCTCCTGCTGCTGTCTGCCCTCGTGATCGCGGCGTTGGCCTATTCCCGCACCCGGCCCCGCCGGCGCGAGCGGGCCATGCGCGACGTCCTGGACGCCGCCGATGCGCTGGAAGCCCAGCTGCGCGTGGCGCGGGCCGAGATCGAGGCGGTCACCGGCGGCGACGGCGACGACCCGGTCGGCGAGGCCATGCGCGAGATGCTCCGCCAGCGCCTGTGGCTGCGTGACCACGGCCCGGACGCCAGCCTGGAGCAGCTCGACGAGGTGCGCAGCTCCATCGACGCCGCCCGGGACCGGATCGACCAGCAATTGTCGCGCATCGCGCAGGCACGCGCGCCGGTCGCATGAGCGCCCCGCCCCGGCTGATCCTGGCCTCCACGTCCGTCTACCGTCGCGAACTGCTGGGCCGGCTGCGGCTGCCCTTCGACACCGATCGCCCTGGCACGGACGAGACTCCCCACCCCGGCGAGGCGCCCGAGGCGCTGGCCCGCCGCCTGGCCCACGCCAAGGCCGCCGATGTGGCGGCTCGCCACCCGGGCGCCTGGGTGATCGGCTCCGATCAGGTCGCCGAGTGCGGCGGCCGGGCGCTGGGCAAGCCCGGTGCGCATGCCGCGGCGATCGCGCAGCTGGCGTCGATGTCCGGCCAGGCGGTGCGCTTCCACACCGGCCTGTGCCTGGTCCGAGACGGCCAGCCGCCGCTGGAGGCGATGGACTGCACCGTGGTGCGGTTCCGTACGCTGGACACGGACGAAATCGAGCGCTACCTGCAGGCCGAGCAGCCCTACGACTGCGCCGGCAGCTTCAAGTCCGAAGGGCTCGGGATCGGGCTGTTCGAGGCCATCGAGAACCGCGATCCGACTGCACTGATCGGCCTGCCGCTGATCGCCACCGCCCGGCTGCTGCGCGAGGCCGGCTTCCGCCTGCCCTGAGGCACGCTCCCGGGTTCAGTCGGCCAGCTCGATCGGCTGCTCCGCCCAGGTTTCCACGCTGCCGTCGCGGCCATGCAGCCGCAGACCGAGCCAATGCCGCCCGGGGCGGATGTCGCGCCCGGTCAGGTCGACCCGGGCTTCGAAGCCGACCTTGGGATGCAGCGGATCGTTGGAACGCGGCCAGACGCGCTGCAACCCCTCGAACTCGCGCCCGTAGCGCGCCTGCCCCACGGCCACGCCATTCAGCGTGACGTCCACGCCGGACAGGCCGACGCCGTCCTTGAATGCCCAGCCGCGCACGTCGAAGCGGCGTCCCACGCGCGCGCCGATGACGGGCGCGTCGATCCACGCCATCGACGGCGTCGTGCACGGGCCCGCGGCGGGCGTTCCCTGCAACGCGAAGAGCAGGAAACGCTGGCGCCCGTGATCGATGTTGAGCACTTCCGGGGCCGGCAGCGGACCGACCATCTCGCACAGTGCGTGGTAGCGGTCGAGCAGATCGCGGTACTTCACTTCGGTCGCGCCGACCACCAGCAGCACCGGCGCTGCGCCCCACTGCGAACGACCTTCCGTGTGCAGGCCCCACAGGCGCAACTGCGGTGCCCGGCCGTGCTTCTGGTTGATCGGATGGTCGAGCACCGGAATGCGCGCGTCGCCGAGTGCGAAGCCGAGCTCGGCGCCGATCTTGAAGTTGTCGGCCACCACGCGCGTGCCGGCAGGCATCGTCGCCGTGCGCGCGCGCACGGCATCGGCCAACGGCTCCCATCCGGCGAAGTTGGACGGATACCACTTCTCCGCGGCGCTCGCCTCGCGCCATGTCGCGCTGGACACGGCGACGTAATAGCCCAGGTTCGCCACCAGCCCGATTGCCGCCAGCCACACCGTCGCCAGTCGCCACGCGCGCGGCCACGACGCCAGCACCGCCGGCACCAGCGGCATCAGCGCCAGGTAGCCGGGCAAGGGCCAATGGAAACTCACGCGTTCGGTGTCGGCGAAGAAGCCCAACGCGAAGAAGCCGGCGACCACGCCCGTGCCCAGCAGGGCGAAATAGCGGGACACCGTCGAGGCACACGCGAGACTGCGCCGCGCCGCCACTGCCATCGCGGCGAACAACAGCGGCGTCACCAGCAACGCCTGGACCGCGATGAAGAGCAGTCCGTCGGCATGGAACGACCACGGATGGCGATCGACCAGCTGGAAGCGCAATCCGGCATCGGCGTTGTCCAGGTTCCACGCCACCAGCGGCGCCCACGCCGAAGCGCCGAATGCGATGGCGACCATCACGCGCACATCGCGCAATGCGCGGCGGCCGTCTTCCAGCAGCACAAGCGCAATGAAACCCACGACGATCACCGCGATGAAGCGGTAATGGCACAGCGCGCCCAGCGCCAGACCCGCGGCCAGTTCGAGCGCGGCCTGCGCGCTCACCTGCCGCAACAGGCGCGCGCCGGCATCCAGGCACAGCAGCGTCGCCAGCGCCATCGCCGCATCGGGCAGCGCCATCAGGCCCAGCGAGCCGGCCAGCGGCAGCAGCAGCGTCAGCAGGCCGGCCTGCCAGCCCACCTTCGTGCCGAACTCCCGCGAGGCGATATGCACCATCAGCAGCGGCACCGCCGCGCCAATGAGCAGAAACGGCAAACGCAGCGCGAACGTGTTCTCGCCGAACGCCACGCCCAGGCGCGTCAGCCATGCGGTCAGGCCCGGAAGATCCGAATACGCGGCGGCCGGATGCTGGCCTTCCTGCCAGTAGAAGGCTTCATCGACGAACAGCGGCAAGCGTGCGGCGATGAGCAACTTCACCGCCAGAACCGAGACCCACAGCACCCAAAAGGCACGCCGCGCGCGCACTGCATCCCGCATCCGATCGTGACCTCGCTACACTCGGGAGAAATCGGTGCGCCGTGCGCCGCCGGGCCGACCCGGCACCGCCGGACCGCCGCCGCGTGGAGGGGAACCCGGGCCGAGCGTCGCCATCGACGCCCGCCGGTCCGCGCGGCAATTCGCGACGCACGACGGCTACACCTTCCAGGAGACACGCACGATGGCGGTATCCCTTTCGACGGCGGCCATGCTAACCGATGGCCTTCGTGCATCCCTCGACCGCGCGCAGACACAGGTCAACGGACTGGTATTGGGCAAACCGCAGGAAGTGCGGCTGGCCTTCGTAGCGCTGCTCGCGGGCGGCCACCTGCTGATCGAGGACCTGCCGGGCCTGGGCAAGACCACGCTGGCGCATGCGCTGGCCGCGACGCTGGGGCTGGACTTCCAGCGCGTGCAGTTCACCTCGGACCTGTTGCCGGCCGACGTGGTGGGCGTGTCGGTGTTCGACCCGCAGGCGCGCGAGTTCCAGTTCCACCCCGGCCCGGTCTTCACGCAGGTGCTGCTGGCCGACGAGATCAACCGCGCCCCGCCGCGCACGCAGAGCGCGCTGCTGGAGGCGATGGCCGAGTACCAGGTCACGGTGGATGGCACGACGCATCCGCTGCCGGAGCCGTTCTTCGTGATCGCCACGCAGAACCCGGTGGACCTGTCGGGCACGTATCCGCTGCCGGACTCGCAACTGGACCGCTTCCTGCTGCGCCTGAGCCTGGGCTACCCCGGCGAGGCCGCCGAACGCGACCTGCTCGCCGGCGCCGATCGCCGCGACATGATCGCGCGCGTGATGCCGCTGCTGGGCACGCAGGACGTGCTCGCCGCGCGCCAGGCCGTGCAGGAAATCCACGCCAGTGAAGCGCTGATTTCCTACGTGCAGGCGCTGCTCGCGCGCAGCCGCCGCCACCCGGGCGTGCGCGTGGGCCTGTCGCCGCGCGCGGGCCTGGCACTGCTGCGCGCCGCGCGTGCGTACGCGCTGCTGCTGGGCCGTGCGCATGTGCTGCCGGAGGACGTGCAGGCGCTGTTCCCCGCCGTCGCCGCGCACCGTCTGGTGGCCGAGGTCGATGCCGGCAAGGACGCGGCGCTGGCGAAGGCGATCCTGCACGCGGTGCCGGTGGACTGATCCATGCCCGTCGCCGCCGCACGGCGCCTGTACCGCCGCGCTCACGAGATCGCCATGGTGTGGACGCAGCCGCGCGATCCGGAGTCGCTGCCGGCGCGTTTGCACCGCCGCCGCATCTACGTGCTGCCCACGCGCTTCGGAATGTTCTATGCGTTCGCGCTGCTGACGATGCTGGCGGGCGCGCTGAACTACAACAACAATCCCGCGCTGCTGCTGGGCATGCTGCTGGGTGGCGCCGGCCTGGCGAGCCTGATCGCCGCGCAGATGCAGTTGGCGGACATGGAACTGGTGGCGGCCGAGGCCGAGCCCGTCGCCGCCGGCACGCCAATGGCGCTGCGCCTTCATGCGCGCGCCAATCCGGGCCGCGCGCGGCGCGGTGTGCGGCTGGACGATGACGGGGCATTCGATGCCGAACCGGCGGTGCTCAGTCTCGACAAGGGCGTGGGCGACGCGCAGTTGCTGCTGCCCACGCAACGCCGCGGCTGGCTCGACCTGCCCCGCCTGCGTCTTTCCACCACGCGCCCGCTGGGACTGGCGCGGGCCTGGGCCTATGTCTGGCCGGAGTCGCCCCTGCTGGTCTATCCCGCGCCCGAGGCACACGGGCCGCCGCTGCCCACCGGCCACGGCGACAGCGCGCAGGCGCGCCTGAACCCGGCCGGCGACGACGTCCACCACCTGCGTGGCTACCGGGCCGGCGACTCGCGCCGTGCGATCGCGTGGAAGCCCTCGGCGCGTCGCGACGCGCTGATCGTGCGCGAGTTCGAACAGCCCATGGGGGCCGAAGTCGTGCTGGACTGGCACACCGCCGCGGGCGTGCCCTACGAGGGGCGCATCTCGCGGCTTGCGCGCTGGATCGACGAAGCCGAGCGCGAAGGACGTCGCTACCAGCTGCGCCTGCCCGGCCAGCCCGCCCTCGGCCCCGACCGCGGGCCCGCCCATCGCCACGCCTGCCTGCGCGCCCTGGCGCTGATGCCGCATGTCTAGCCATCCGTCGATGCCCCTGGACGAGTCCACCCGCCGCTGGGCGCTGCTGAGCGCCGGCTCCTGCCTGCTGCCGCTGCTGCTGCAACTGCCCCCGCAGCTGGGCGGCGCGATCGCGGTGAGCGCCGCGGGCGTCGTCGCGCTGTCGTGGCGCCATCCGATGCCGGGGCTCCTGCGATTGCTGATATCGCTGGCGTTGATCGCCGCCGTGTTCGGGCTGAGCCGCTTCGCCATCGGTCGCGACACCGGTTGCGCGTTGCTCGCGGCCATGCTCGCGATAAAACCCGCCGAGACCTTCACCCTGCGCGATGGCCGCAGCCTCATGGGCTTCGCGCTGTTCGCGCCGTTCGCGACGTTCCTGCTCGACCAGGGACCGCTTTCGCTGGTGCTCGCCCTGCTCGCGGTCGTGCTGGTGCTGTCCACGCTGCAGCGCCTGGCCGAGCTGGAATCGCATGACGTCGCCACCGTCCCGCTGCGAAGCCGGCTGACGGGCGTGGGCAAGCTGCTCGCGGTGGGCTTGCCGATCGCGCTGGCAGCGTTCTGGCTGTTCCCGCGCATGGGCACGCCCATGTGGGGCATTCCCGAACGCGCGATGGCCCGCACGGGCCTGTCGGACCGGATGAGCCCGGGCGACTGGCTCGACCTGATGAGCGACGACACGCCCGCATTGCGCGTGCGTTTCTTCGGCGCGACGCCGGACACCTCGCAGATGTATTGGCGCGGGCCGGTGCTGTGGAATTTCGACGGACGCACCTGGACGCAGCCGCGCTGGCGGCCGGGACAAGCCGACACCCTGGCCGAGCCCGGCGCCACGCGCTGGGACTACGAGATGGAAGTCGAGCCGACCGATACGCGGCAGCTGGTCGCGCTCGATCTGCCGCTGAACGTGCCGCAGGGCACCTATCTCAATCCCGACCACGCGCTGCAGACGTTCCGCCCGCTCGGCGCGATGACGCGCTGGCGCATGCAATCCGCGCCGCCGGCGCGTTACGAGACGAACCTCTCGCTGGCCGCACGTCGGTATGCACTCATTCTTCCCGACGGATTCAATCCCAGAACCGTGGCGCTGGCACGGCAATGGCGCACGCAGGCAGGCCCGGCCGGCGATGCCGCGATCGTCAACCGGGCCCTGGACTGGATCCGGCGCGACTTCGCTTACACGCTGGAAACGCCGCTGCTGGGCCGGCACTCGGTGGACGAATTCCTGTTCGACCAGAAGGCCGGATTCTGCGAACACTTCAGCTCTGCCTTCGTCGTGCTCATGCGCGCGGCGGGCGTTCCGGCGCGCGTGGTCACCGGCTACACGGGCGGCTATCGCAATCCGATCGGCGACTACTGGCTGGTGCGTCGCTCCGATGCGCATGCCTGGGCCGAAGTGTGGCTGCGCGATCGTGGCTGGGTGCGCGTGGATCCCACCGCGGCCGTGGCGCCGGAGCGCGTCTATGACACGCTCGATTCGCGGGCGTTCGCGGGCCCGGCGTTCCAGGGTGTGCGCACGCTGACCGATGTCGCCGACTGGATGCGTCGCGGCTGGAACGATCTGGTGGTCGCCTTCGATGCACAGCAGCAGCAACGCCTGCTCCGTCCGTTCGGCATCGAGCGGCTCGACGATCGCGCGCTGATCGTGCTGCTCTCCGGCGCCCTCGGCCTGGGTCTGTTGTGGATGGTCTGGCTCAGTCGCCGCAACGAACGCGAACGCGATCCGGTGCTGCGCGCATGGCATCGCCTGGGCCGTCGCTACCGCCGTTTCGGCCTGGAGCGCGAAGCGTCCGAACCCGCATCCACCTGGGTGGCGCGCGTGGCGGCCGCACGCCCAGACCTTGTCGCAGAGCTGTCCACGCTCAGCCAAAATTTCAGCGATTGGCGGTACGCTGATGCCGAACCGGGGGGACGTTCGGCTCGCGCCTTGACCAAGGCGTTGCGCGCGCACCGCCCGCCCGCGACTTCTCCAGGAGAACGCCGATGAACGTCCGTCTCACCCTGTTGGCCGTCAGCGCCGCCCTGCTCGCGGCGTGCGCAACGGGGCCCCAACCGCTGCAGGGCAGCTTCACTGCGATCACGCCGCGCGACGCGACCGCGACCGACAGCACCGGCGCCCCGGTGCGCTGGGGCGGCCGCATTGTCAGCGTCGAGCCGCAGCAGAACCGCACCTGCTTCGAGATGATCTCCACCCACCTCAGCGATTCCGGTCGCCCCTACTGGGGCAGCGACGACACCGGCGGCCGCTTTCTCGCCTGCCGCAGCGGCTTCTACGATCCGGAGGTGTTCGAGAAGAACCGCGAAGTGACCTTCGTCGGTCGCGTTGCCGGCTACGAGAACCGTCGCATCGGCCAATACGACTATCGCTTCCCGCGCGTGGAGGCCGACGTCGTCTATCTGTGGCCGGAACGCGAAACCGTGGATGCGATGGCCTACCCGGCGCCGTGGCCGTGGTGGGGGTGGTGGTAAGGGCCGGGATTGGGGATTCGGGATTCGAGGTTCGAGGTTCGCAGAAACAAAAAGCCCGCCGAATGGCGGGCTTTTGCTGTTACGAATCCCCAATCCCGAATCCCGGCCTTTCAGACCTTCGGCGTCCCAAACCGCCCCAGCGGCGCACCCGCCAGCAGGTGCAGGTGGATCTGGAACACGGTCTGCCCGCCGTGGCCGTTGCAGTTCATGACGATGCGATAGCCGTCTTCGGCAAATCCTTCGCGCTTGGCGTACTGCGCCGCGGCGTGCGCGAGGCGGCCGACGATCACCGCCTGGTCCTGCGCGAGGTCGTTGAGCGTGGCGATGTCGATCTTGGGCACGAACAGCATGTGCACCGGCGCCTGCGGCGCGATGTCGCGGAATGCGATCAGGTGATCGTCTTCGTAGACGATGTCGGCCGGGATCTCGCGGCGGATGATCTTGTGGAAGATGGTGTCGGACATGGGCGGGATTCGGGATTCGGGATTCGGGATTCGGGATTCGGGATTCGGGATTCGGGATTCGGGGAAGCATACGCCGCATCCGCTTCGCGGCTTTCACGAAGCCCGAATCCCTCTCATCAAATCCCGGCCTTACTCCATCTCGCTGCGGCTGCCGAAGGCATGCGAGAGCGTGCCGCGATCGACGTATTCCAGTTCGCCGCCCAACGGGACGCCGTGGGCGAGGCGGCTCGGACGCACGCCGTGCTGGCGCGCCAGCTGCGCCAGGTAGTGCGCGGTGGCTTCGCCTTCCACCGTGGGGTTGGTGGCGATGATCAGCTCCTGCACCTCGCCTTCGGCCAGGCGCGCGGCCAGCGTGTCCAGGCCGAGTTCGCGCGGGCCGATGCCGTCCAGCGGCGACAGCCGTCCCTGCAGCACGAAGTACAAGCCGCGAAAACCCGTGGCCTGCTCGATCGCGAGGCGGTCGGCGGGCGACTCCACGGCGCACAACAGGTGCGCATCACGCGCCGCGCTGGCGCAGGTCGCGCAGACCTGCGTTTCGCTGAAATCACGGCAGCGTTCGCAATGGCCGATTTTTTCTACCGCCTCCGCCAACGCGGCGGACAGACGCTGGCCGCCGGCGCGCTCGCGTTCGAGCACGTGGTAGGCCATGCGCTGTGCGGACTTCTGGCCGACGCCCGGCAGCACGCGGAAGGCGTCGATCAGTTGTTCCAGAAGTGAGGACGTCATGCGTCGGCAGGATCCGGCGACGCCTCACGAGGGCGCACGGCATTGCGCGCGCCCCGCTGCGTCGCCGCGATGGATCAGAACGGCATCTTCATGCCGGGCGGGATCGGCATGCCGGCGGTGGCGGCCGACATCTTGGCCTGCGACTCGGCGTTGACCTTGTTCACCGCGTCGTTGAAGGCGGCGGCGATCAGGTCCTCGGCCATTTCCTGGTCCGACAGGATGCTCGGATCGATGCGCACCTTGCGGCACTCCATGCGGCCGGTGATGGTCACGCTGACCATGCCGCCGCCGGCGTTGCCGGTGACTTCCAGCTTGCCGAGTTCTTCCTGCGCGCGCTGCACGTTTTCCTGCATCCGCTGCGCCTGCTGCATCAGTTGGGCGATGTTTCCACGCATGTTCGTTCTCGTGTTTCTCTGGGGGCGTTGAGGAGCCGCGGCGACGCTGGCGCGCGGCGGGAAATCAGTTCTCGTCGTAGGGCCGGATCGAATCCGGCACCACCTTGGCGCCGTGCTGCGAGATCAACCGCTGCACGTCGGGATCGCTCATGAAGTTGGCTTCCGCGTTGGCCTGGCGTTCGTCGCGCGCGCGGTCGTTGCGCTCGCGCAGCGATTCGGCCGGACGCGAACCTTCGACGAAACGGATCTGCGGCGTGACGCCGAGCGCCGGCGCGAGCGCTTCGGCAACCAGGCTCACCGTCATCGCGTTGCTGCGCAGGAGTTCATCGGCGGGCGAAAGCGACAGGCTCAACACGCCATCGGCGTAGCCGACGAAGCCGGCGTGTTCGGCCAGCACGCGCGACGGGCCGCGCAGGCTCGAATTGGCGACCAGCGAATGCCAGGCATCGGCGTCGGCGATGCCGGCGTCGTGGACGAAGCCGGGACGCGGCGGCGGTGCGCTCGGGGCCGGGGTCGGCGCGACAGGCGCGGGGGCCGCGGCCACCGGCGGTGCGCGGACGGGTTCGGGAGCGGGTTCGCGCGGAGTGTCCCGGACGACTTCACGCGGAACCTCCCACGGCGGCACATCATCGGCCGACGATGTCGTTTGCACGGGTCGCGTCGCCTCACGTACCGGCGGCGCTTCCGGCTGCGGCCTCTCTCGCGGCGGCGGCGGTGCAGGTCGCGCGGCGGGGGCGGCATCGGCGAAGGGATTCGGCGGCGGCATGCGCGGCGCGGGCGACGGCGCCGGCGGCGCGGCCGACGCCGCGCTGCGCACCGGCTCGCGGCTTGCGCCCGACGACGGCGACGCAGCGCGCGCGCCCTCGCCTTCGGCCGGACGGAACGCCAGCATGCGCAGCAGGCTCATCTCGAAACCGGCGCGCGGGCTCGGCGCGAGCGCGAGGTCGCGTCGGCCGTTGAGCGCCATCTGGTACCACAGCTGCACGACTTCCGGACGCAGCCGGCCGGCGAGCGCATCGAGGTCGACGCCGTCGGCCTCCACCTGCGCCTCGGGCACGAGCTGGCGCACCTGCACGCGGTGCAGCGCATCGCTGAAGGCGTCCAGCACGCTGCCCCAGTCCGGCGAGAACTCGGCCAGCGTCGCGACTTCGGCCAACAGCTGCTCGCCCTTGCCTTCCGCCAGGGCGGACAGCAGCGCGCCCACGCGCGTGCGATCGACCGTGCCCAGCATCGCCGCGACGCCCGCGTCTGCGAGCACACCACCGCCGGCGCTGGCGCCGGTGTAGGCGATGGCCTGGTCCAGCAGCGAGAGGCCGTCGCGCAGGCTGCCGTCGGCGGCCTTGGACAGCTGGCGGATCGCGCCGGCCTCGGCGGGAATGCCCTCGGCTTCCAGGATCCGCGTCATCTGGCCGTTGATCTGCTGCTCGTCCAGGCGCTTGAGGTTGAACTGCAGGCAACGCGAGAGCACCGTCACCGGCAGCTTCTGCGGGTCGGTGGTCGCCAGCAGGAACTTCACGTGGCCCGGCGGCTCCTCCAGCGTCTTGAGCAGCGCGTTGAAGGCCGACTTGGACAGCATGTGCACTTCGTCGATCAGGTAGACCTTCACCCGACCGCGGCTGGGCATGTACTGCGCGTTGTCGATGACCTCGCGCACGTCGTCCACGCCGGTGTTGCTGGCCGCGTCGATCTCCAGCAGGTCGATGAACCGGCCTGCGTCGATGTCGCGGCAGGCCGCGCATTCACCGCAGGGCTCGGCCGACGTGCCACGCTCGCAATTGAGCGATTTGGCGAAGATGCGGGCGATGGTGGTCTTGCCGACACCGCGCGTGCCGGTGAACAGGAACGCATGGTGAACGCGGCCCGTATCGAGCGCATTGCTCAGCGCACGGACCACATGCTCCTGCCCGACCAACTCGGCGAAGCGCTTCGGACGCCACTTACGGGCGAGGACGAGATAGGACATGCCCTCATTCTGCCACGCCGCATCGCGCCGGCTGCGACAGATGCGCCGCGCTTGTCCGGGCGGGCCCTGGCGGCTAGAATTCACGGCCCTGGAGTGCACCTCGACACGGCCCAATGCCGCGTTCAGGCCGATACCGCAAGGTATCCCGGGAAAAACGGAGAGGTGTCCGAGTGGTTGAAGGAGCACGCCTGGAAAGTGTGTAAGCGTCTAAACCGCGCTTCGGGGGTTCGAATCCCCCTCTCTCCGCCAGATTTCCCAAGCCCCGCTTCACGGCGGGGCTTTTGATGAACGTCTCTATGGTGGCCCCGTCGGCCCCTCGCGACGCTAGGTCGAAAACCCCGCCAGGGCCGGAAGGCAGCAACGGTATCGACTGACGCGGGTGCCGAGGCAAGCCGGCGGGGTCATCGCCATTTCGCATGCTGCACATTTGAAATCCCAAGATTCGCGGTGCGAATCTCGGGCGCCGGCTATGTGCTTCCGATCCCTGCCCCTGCCGGGGCGCCCCCTTACCAAGGGGGCTGCTTCGTCTGTACGCGCGCCGCTCGCTGCAGCAGACACGACAACCGGCGAAGAAACCCGCCGTCATCCCAGCGAAGGCCGGGATCCAGACCCGCAGCGCATCCGTCAGGCACCGTCATTCCAGCGAAAGCTGGAATCCATTTTGACGTTCGAGCCGCACCGTCCGCATGACGGCACGCGCGCGCCCTACTCCACCACGCCCAGCGCATCCGGCTCACGGCCGGTCTTCCAGTGGTCGATCACCTTCCACTGCGTCGCATCGATCACCGCGATCTCGTCCCCGCCGCTGATCGCCGCGTACACGCGCGGTCGCTTCGGGTCGGCGATGACGCCGATCGGCAGTGCGGCGCGACCCAGCATGGTCTCGCGGTACTCGGCGCCGGGGCTCGATAACGCGACGGTGTGCGTCACCTGCTTCGTCGCGGTGTCGATCACCGACAACGTCGCTGCGCGCGCATTGGTCACCAGCGCATGACGACCATCGGCCGTGAACACGACGCGGATCGGAAAGCCCGGGCTGGACACCGTGTGCTCGATCGCCAGCGTGTCCGGATCGTGCACCGTCACCGTGCCGGCTTCGCGATTGCTGACCCACACCCGGCCGCTGCCCGGATGCACGGCGACGCCTTCCGCACCCGCGCCGGCGGCGACTTCGTGCGTCTTGGTGCGCGAGGCGAGATCCACGCGGCCCACCGTGCCGGCGTCGATCTTGGTGACGAATGCGGTCTTGCCGTCGGCGGCCAGTGCGACCATGTGGCCGCGCCCTTCGCCCAGGTCGATGGCGTGTTCGACGCGTCCGGCGGCGATGTCGACCAGCAGCAACTTGCGCGAACCTTCCGTGGTTACGACGGCGCGCGCGTCGCCCGGCAGCAGGCGCATGCCATGCGGCTTGCCGTTGTCGCCCAGGTCGATCGTGCGCGTGCCGCCCTTTCCGCCCAGTTGCAGCACGGTGATGCTGTGGCCCGGCGTCGCGGCGCCGTAGTTGCTGACCAGCGCGAAGCGGTGATCGCGGCTGATCACGATTTCGTGCGGGCCCTGCCCCGTTGCGAATTCGCCCAGTCGCGTGCCGTCCTTCGTGGACAGACGCCACACCGTATCGGCCGACTTGTTGCCGACCAGCAGGTCGGTCGAGAGGGCGGGACCGGCCGCAAGCATCGCGGCGACGTATAGCGGCAGCACGAAACTACGAATCACGGCGAATCCTCCGAAGGTTCAGTCCTTGGGTTCGGGATGCAGCCAGCCGGCGTCGCCTTCGGCGTAACGCTCGTGTTTCCAGATCGGCACGCGCGCTTTGACTTCGTCGATGACGTAACGGCAGGCGGCGAAGGCGGCATCGCGATGCGCGGCGCTGACGCCGACCCACACCGCCATGTCACCGATCGCAAGGTCGCCGATGCGGTGCACGCAGCGCGCATCGAGGATGGCGAACCGGTGCATGGCCTCGTGAAGCACCTTCTCGCCCTCCGCCTCCGCGAGCGTGACGTAGGCCTCGTAGCGCAGCCCGTGCACGTCGCGGCCTTCGTTGTGGTTGCGCACCCAGCCTTCGAAACTCGCGTAGCCGCCGCCGCGGTCGTCGAGCAACTGCGTTCGCAGCGTGGCGGTGTCGATGGGGGTTTGCGAGAGAGAGAAACGGGGCATGGGGCGGATTGTGGCATCAGGCGGTGATTGCTGCGATGCCGCGCAAGCCTCGCTGCGATCGGGCTATTGGATGCCGTCCATGGCGACAAGCTTCGCGCTCCGGGTCGCCCGGCCCGGCCATCCATGGCCGGTCGTTCGGCAGGCCGCGCGGCAGTGCCGCGCAAGCGGCCTGCCTCACCCACCGCTCACCGGCGGGATGAATGCGACCTCGCTGCCTTCGCGCACCGCGTCGCCCCAGCGCGCGAATGCGCCGTCCACCGCAACGCGCAGGCGTTCGGGCGGCAACACGAAACCATGGCGTTCGCGCAGTGCGGCATAGAGCGCGTGCAAATCGCCGTCGAGGTCGACGATTTCGGACGCCACACCTGCCGCATCGCGCAGGCTGGCGAAATACAGCACCGTCACGCGCGCCATCACAACGCTCCGAAATCGTGGCGACCACCGCGCTTGCCCAGCAGCTTCGCCGGGCCGAGCACGATGCGGTGCGACAGTGCTTTGCACATGTCGTAGACGGTGAGCGCGGCGACGGTCGCGCCAGTCAGCGCTTCCATCTCCACGCCGGTGCGGTGCATGGTCTTCACCGCGCATTCGATACGCAGCGCCGATTCGCCATCCCATTCGATGCCGATGCGGCAGCCGTCGATGGGCAGCGGATGACAGAACGGGATCAACTCGTGCGTGCGCTTGACCGCCATCGTGCCGGCGATGATCGCCGTCTCGACGATGCCGCCTTTCGCGCTCTTCAGTCCCGAGGCTCGCAGTTGTCGCGCCACGTCCGCGGGGAATCGCACGCGGCATTCGGCGCGGGCCTCGCGTGCAGTCGTCGCCTTGTCGGAGACGTCGACCATCGCCGGCCGGCCGCGCGGGTCGAGATGGGTGAGCTTCTTGGCGGGCTTCTTCATGGGGATATTGTGGCGAGGGGGGGCCTGGGATGCACGCTGGACGCGGCGACATGGGCCACCGAGTGCCGCGCAAGCATCACTGCGATCAAGCGGTTGATTGCCATCCATGGCGGCGCGCTCCAGGCTCCGGGTGGCCCTGCCCGGCCATCCTGGCCGGTCGTTCGGCAGGCCGCGCGGCAGTGCCGCGCAAGCGGCCTGCCTCACCCGCCGATCAGGAACATCTCGACATGCCGGCGCGAGGCGTTCGCCGCGCCGCGCACTTCGCTGTAGCGGTCCGCGCGCTCGGTCCACACGCCCGCCGCATGTTCGCGCAGCGCGTCCACGCCTTGCGACAGCGCCGGGCGCAGGTCGTGTCCGTCGCCGGCGAACAGGCAGGTGTACAGGCGTCCGTCGGCGGAGACGCGGGCGCGGTGGCAGTCGCCGCAGAACGGTTCGCTCACCGAACTGACGAAGCCCACCTCGCCCTGCCCGTCCTCGAAGGCGTAACGCGAGGCGACTTCGCCCCGGTAGTTCGCTTCCAGCGCACGCAGCGGCCAGCGCGCGGCGATGCGGTCGCGCAATTCGGCCGACGGAACGACGCGGTCACGCGACCAGTCGTTGCAGGTGCCCACGTCCATGAACTCGATGAAGCGCACGACATGGCCCGTGCCGCGGAAATGCGACACCAGCGGCAACACCTGGTCGTCGTTGATGCCGCGTTCGACCACGCAGTTGATCTTGATCGAGGCGAATCCCGCCGCCCGCGCTGCCTCGATGCCGGCGAGCACCTGGACGATGTCGCCGCGACCACCGGACATCTCGCGGAAGCGTGCCGGATCCATCGCGTCCAGGCTCACCGTGATGCGGCCCAGTCCCGCCTCGCGCAACGCACGCGCCTGCGCGGCCAGCAGCGAGCCGTTGGTGGTCAGCGCGATGTCGTCCAGGCCCGCAATTCGCGAGAGCCGCTCGATCAGCGTCGGCAGCCCCTTGCGCAGCAGCGGCTCGCCGCCGGTGATGCGCAGCTTGTGCACGCCCAGTTGCGCGAAGCCGCGCACCAGCGTTTCGATCTCGTCGAACGACAGGCGCGTGGCGGCATCGAAGCCGTAATCGTCCGGCACGCGATCGGCCGGCATGCAGTACGGGCAACGGAAGTTGCAGGCTTCGATCACCGACAGCCGCAGGTCGCGCAACGGCCGGCCGCGTCGATCCAGCGGCAGCGCGGCGTGCTGCGGGAGCGGCGCGGGAACGGCGGCGTTCATGCGGGCTCGGCCTGCGCCGCGGTGGGTTCGACCAGGCCGACGACCTGGCCCGGGTGCGCCACGCGATAACCGCGCGCGGCGAGGATCTCGCCTTCCTCGCGATTGCCGTAGTGGTAGAGCAGGCAACGTTCCAGCAGGGCCGGCGCGTACTCGCGCTCCAGGTCCTCGATGCCGCTGTGCGACGGATTGCCGTGGAGGGCGCAGTCGTGCGCGATGAGTTCGCCGGCATCGGCATAGCGCGCCAGCATCTCGGGAATGGGCCGGGTGTCGCCGGTCCACACCATGCTGCCGTGCAGGCGCAGGCCGTAGGCGGTTTCAGGCCAGTGGTGGCGCGTGGCAAACACTTCCAGGCGCACGCCGTCGTGCCAGAACGAGCCGCCGACCGGAATCACCTGGAACGCATCCCAGAAGTTCACGCCGCCTTCGGCCAGTGCGTTGGGGTAGTCGCCCACGCGCTGGTGCAGCAGCGGAACCACGGACGCCGGCACGTAGAGGCGCACGCGACCGCGCCGCGCCGGGTCGAAATAGCTGGTGACGAACAGACGCTCGAAGCCCGCCACGTGATCCAGATGCGTATGCGTGATGAACAGCGCGCGCGGCATATCGCCGTAGTACGCCTGGTAGGCGGTGAGCCCCTCGCCGCCGCAGTCGATGGTCAGCCACGGCGCGCCGTCACGCTCGATGGTCGCCATCGCCGAGCCGAGTTCGACCGCCGACGCATTGCCGACGCCATGCAGACGCAATTGCCACGCCATCTCAGTAGCCTCGTTCCCAGGCCCGATCGTAGGCCGCATGCAGGCGGCCGAAATCCCGTTCGACCTCGTCCACCGACCGCTTCCCGCGCAGCTTCAGCAGCGAGCGCTTGAGCCGGGCCAGGTTGCGCTCGCGCCAGCCGGTGGCGGGGATGCGGATCCGGCCGCGGTCCAGGTCGATGATCCAGCCTCGCCCGGTGGTCGTGAAAAGAAGGTTGTGGGCGTTGAGGTCAGCATGGTCGAGCCCGGCCCGGTGGGCCCGGGCGATCAGCCGGCCGGCCTCTTCCCAGGGGGCGCCGTCGCCGGCGACCGCGGCGCGGTCGGCGAGCGAGCGAACGTCGTCCAGGCGCTCCAACAGGATCGCCGCACGGTAGAACAGGCCATCGCGGCGGTAGCAGGCGGCGATGGGCCGGGGCACGGGCACGCCTTTCTCGGCCATCGTGCGGGTCAGGCGGAACTCGGCGAAGCTGCGCGTGCTGGCCGCGCCGTGCCACCAGTAACGATCGCGGCTGACCTTCGCCACCAGTCCGCCGCGCAGGTAGCGACGCAGCAGCGCCGGGCCGAAGGGTGCATCGACGAACCATGCACCGCCGCGCCCGCCACTTTCGACCGGGCGCGCGCGCTGCTGCCAGAAGGACGGCACGAACCATTCCGGGCTTGCTTGCCGCACCCGGTTACGGTCGAACAGAATGGCTCCGTACCCGCTGTCGTCGCGGAACGGCGTCAACTCTTCGGCAGCATCGAACCCCGTCATTCGCCGGAGTCTAGCAATTCACGTGCCCGCTGCCTCCTCCATCGCAACTCCCGCTCCCGCTTCGATCTGCCTGCTGCGCCTGTCGGCGCTGGGCGATGTGACCCACGTCGTACCGCTGGTGCGCACGCTCCAGGCGGCCTGGCCGCAGGTGCGGCTGACCTGGGTCATCGGCAAGGGCGAGCACCGCCTGCTGGCCGGCCTGCCCGGCGTGGACTTTGTCGAATACGACAAGAAGACTGGCGTCGCCGGCATGCGTGCGCTGCGCGCGCAGTTGCGCGAACGTCTCGGCGATGCGCGCCGTTTCGACGTGCTGCTGCAGATGCAGGTGGCCGCGCGTGCGAACCTGTTGTCGGCCTTCATTCCGGCGCGCCGGCGCGTGGGATACGACCGCTCGCGTTCGAAAGACCTGCACGGGGTTTTCATCAACGAGCGCATCCCGGACCGTCCGGGCATCCATGTGCTCGACGCCATCGGCAGCTTCTGCGAACCGCTGGGTCTGCGCCAGGACCACGTGCGCTGGGACCTGCCGGTCCCGGACGAGGCGCGCGAATGGGCGCGGGCGCAGTGGCCGCGCGATGGCGTGCCGACGCTGCTGATCTCACCGTGTTCGAGCCATGAGCTGCGCAACTGGCCGAACGAACGTACCGCCGCCGTCGCCGACCATGCGGCCGGACGAGGCTGGCGCGTGGTGCTGTGCGGCGGACGCAGCGAACTCGAACGCACCACGGGCGACGCGATCATCGCCGCGATGCGACAGCCGGTGCTGGACCTGATCGGCAAGGACACGCTCAAGCAGCTCCCGGCGCTGCTGGAACGCGGCCAGCTGCTGCTGACTCCGGACTCGGGGCCGATGCACATCGCCAACGCGATGGGCACCAAGGTGCTGGGCCTGCACGCGGCGAGCAACCCGGTGCGCAGCGGGCCCTACAGCGACCGCCGCTACTGCGTGGACCGTTACGACGACGCCGCGCGCAAGTACCTGGGCAAACCCGCCTCCGAACTGCGCTGGGGCACGAAGATCGAGCATGCCGGCGTGATGGACCTGATCACCGTCGACGACGCCATCGCCGCGTTCGAGCGCTACTGCGCCGACCACGCCGCGCCGGCGTCGCGGGAGGAGCCATGATGGCCGCCTGGTTCACCGTCGTCGCGCCGCTGCTGCCGGAGTTGATCCGCGCCGCGCGGCCGATGTTTACTCGCAGCCGCGAGCCTTCGCAGATTCCGCAGCAGATCCGCGAACTGCAGGACGCGGTCGATCGCAACGACCAGGCGATCCGCACACTGGCCGGCGAGATGGAGCAGACGCTGTCGGCGTTGAAACAGGCGTCCACGCAGCTGGAAAGCACGCTGGCCGATCTGCGCCGCCAGCAGGCCGAACACGATCGCCGGCTTCACGCGATGCAGTGGATCGTCGGGGTGGCGGTCACCGCGGCAGTGCTGGCGTTCGCCGTGGCGGCATTCGCGCTGGCGCGTTAGCGGCCAGCGGGCGCGTCGTCACTGACCCGATGGAGCGCGGTCGCTGATCTGCAACCGACGCCAGATCGACAATTGCGTGCGCTGACGCCGGCGCTCGCGATAGACCGCGGCGATCAGCGCGAGGAGGATCGCCAGCATTCCGGCACCGAACTGGGCCGGTGTCCAGGTCGTGGCGTTGCCTGCGATCGCATCGATCGCGACAAAGACCAGACATGCCGCAGCCGCATTGCACGCCATGCTGCACAGGACCTTCATCCGGTTGAGCACGGCGCGGGACGACGGATCCACCGCCTCCAGGTACTCGCGCAGGCGTCGGTCGACATCGTGAAAGAGCGACGTGGACATTTGCATGGCGTCCGGGACGACCAGCCCTTCCGTCCGCGCCAGCCGCTCGCCGAGGAACTTGATGGCCGGAGCCCAGGCCTGGCGCAGGCGCGGCCAAACGATGCCCTGCGCCACGGAATAGATGAGACGCCCCAGCGGACTCAGCGCCAGGCCCAGCACATAAGCGGCGGCCAGCCACGCAGGCAGCGTCAGCTCCGGCGCCTGGGCCCGAAGCACATGCAGCGTCACCGGGAAACGCACGATGAGCGCGGTCACCAGCAAGCCGCCCGGACACACCCAGGCAAGCAGATCGTCATGCCACCAGGAAACACGCTCCTTCACGCCGGCCTCCCCGCCAGACGGATGAGTCATCCAATCAAGGCGTGTTGCCGGTCTTGTAGTCCTGGTAGGACTTCTCTTCGACGTAGGACGAACCCAGCGCGAGGTTGATGTCCTTCTTGATCCGCGCGCGCTCGTCGTTCTCGAAGTAGACGCTGCGCGCCAGACGGATGAACTCCTCGTCGAAGGCCTGGGCCTTTTCCTTGATGCGGATGTCGTCCTCGATCACCCACAGCCGCTCGTTGACGGCCTTCAGGTCCGCGCGCAGGCGGGCGATGTCCTTGCCGGCGGCCGGATGGGCCATCCAGGTCTTTTCCAGCGCGGACAACTCGTTGCGGACGTTCTCCAGCTTGGCCGGATCGGTCATGCGCTCGGACTTGATCTGCAGGATCGCGATCTTGTCGAGCAGTTCGCCAAAGGAGACCGGGACGAGGATTTCGGACATGACGGGGCCGTTCATTCAGGGGGCTACAGTGTAGCCGGCCTCCAGGACGGCTTGCCGCGCGCGCTTCGCGCCCGTAGAATTGCCGGCTCACTGCACCCGGAGAGGTGGCAGAGTGGTTGAATGTACCTGACTCGAAATCAGGCGTACGTTTATAGCGTACCGAGGGTTCGAATCCCTCCCTCTCCGCCAGATATGAAAGACAGGGCTCCCGAAAGGGGGCCCTTCTTTTTTGCCTGGGGGTGAGCGCGGACTTTGGTTTGAACCCTCGGTTCGACAAATCGGCTGGACAGCCGATTTGGACAGCCGCAGGCTGCCCCGCAGGCGCGAAGCGCCGAAGGGTGAGGGCCATGGATGGCGCGAATCCATCCCGTGTCAGGTCGCAGTGCGTTCGTGGCCCATACTCCCGCCTCGGCTCACTCCCCCATCGCGCCGAATTCACCCGCCGTCCGTCCTCCTTGCCTCGCGGCCGCCACACCCCGATCATTCCGTTACCGCCTGAAAGACCCGACGACGCGAAGCCACCCGACGCATGATCGAATTCGGACACCTCACGCACGTCGGCCTGCGCCGCGAGCTGAACGAAGACACCTACTACGGTGACGGCGAGCTCGGGCTGTGGCTGGTGGCCGACGGCATGGGCGGTCATGAATACGGCGAGGTCGCCAGCGCCCTGGCGCGCGAGACCATCGTGCGCGAGATCCGCGACGGCACGCCGCTGGCGCAGGCCATCCGCATCGCCGACGAAGAGATCATCCGCACGTCCAAACGCCGCAACGACGCGCTGCCGATGGGCACGACCGTGGTTGCCGCGCGCATCGTCAACAACCGCTTCGAAGTGGCCTGGGTCGGCGACAGCCGCGTCTACCTGTGGCGTGAGGGCCACCTGGCCCAGCTTTCGCAGGACCACAGCTACGTCCAGGAGCTGATCGCCAACGGCGCGATCACCCAGGAGCAGGCCCGCAGCCACCCGCATCGCAACGTGGTGACGCAGGCGCTGGGCGTGACCGACCCGCGCAACCTCAACGTGGAAACCATGACCGGCGAGCTCAAGCCCGGCATGCAGCTGCTGCTGTGCAGCGACGGGCTGACCGAAGAAGTCGATGATCGCGGCATCGCACGCGTGCTCTCGCAGGCCGACTGCAGCGCGCAGGAATGCGTGGATACGCTGGTCGCCGCGGCGCTGGACGGCGGCGGTTCGGACAACGTCACCGTCATCCTCGTTCGCCACCACTGATTCCCGCGCCGAGAGGCGCGCCACCACCGTCAGGCGGTGGCGAGTTCCGCGTTGGCGTCCGCCTCGACCACGTTGAACTGGTCCCAGACGACCTTGCCGGCCTTCTTGCGGAGCTTTTCCAGACGCGCCTCGTGCGCGGCCCGCTCCTCGGGGCTGATCTGCACGCGCGGACGCGCGGCATTGGGATCGCTGCGGAAGTGCACCGTTTCCACCGCATTGGCGACGGCGTCCACGGCGAAGCCGATTTCTTCCTGGCCCGACGTCAGCGCCAGGTACACATCGCCCAGGATCTGCGCGTCGAGCAGCGCGCCGTGGAGCTGGCGATGCGAGTTGTCCACGCCCAGGCGCTTGCACAGCGCATCCAGCGAATTGCGCTGGCCCGGGAACCGCTGACGCGCCAGCAGCAGCGTGTCTTCGACCGTGCAGCGATCCTTGATGCGCCCGTACTGCTCGCCCAGCCGGCGCAGCTCGTTGTCGAGAAAGCCCAGGTCGAACGCGGCGTTGTGGATGATCAGCTCGGCGCCTTCGATGAAGGCGAGGAACTCCTCGGCGACCTGCGCGAATTCCGGCTTGTCGGCGAGGAATTCCAGCGTCAGGCCGGTCACTTCCTGCGCGCCCTGCTCGAAGTCGCAGTCCGGCTTGAGGTAGACGTGGAACGTGCGGCCGCTGGGGCGGCGCTCCACGTATTCGACGCAGCCGATTTCGACCACGCGGTTGCCGCGTTCCCAGCTCAGGCCGGTGGTTTCGGTATCGAGGATGATCTGCCGCATCGGCTGCATTCTCACATGTTTCCGTCGCGGCTCAGCGTGCGGCGGCGCGCAAGCGCTGCGCCTGGGTGCGGGCGAGCACGTCCACGCGTTCGTTGTCGGGATCGCCGGAGTGGCCCTTCACCCACTTCCATTCGATGCGGTGGCGCTGCGACGCCGCGTGCAGGCGCTCCCACAGATCGCGGTTCTTCACCGGATCGCCAGCGGCGGTCTTCCAGCCGCGTCGCACCCAGTTGTTGATCCACTCGGTGATGCCCTGGCGCACGTACTGGGAGTCGGTGGTGAGCACCACCGTACACGGCTCGCTCAGCGCTTCCAGCGCCATGATCGCGGCCATCAGCTCCATGCGGTTGTTCGTGGTGTCGGCCTCGCCGCCGGCGAGTTCGCGCTCGTGGCCGCGATAACGCAACAGTGCGGCCCAACCGCCCGGGCCGGGATTGCCCAGGCAGGCGCCGTCGGTGTGGGCTTCGATGTGTTTGGGGGAGCTGGGAGATGACGACGTCGGATCAGCGTGATTCATGGCGCCATTATCGCTTGTCCGACGACGACACCGGTGTGCGTCGGACCAGATGCGTGCGCGTGCCTGCCTGCCAACGAAGCCCGCGCAACGGCTTGGGCGGGATCAGTGCGTGCACGCGCTTGTTCACCGTCAGCGCGACACCGGCGCGCAGGCGATCGGACGCGCCAACGCCGACTTCACCGTGCGCAACGCGCCAGTGCGGCCCGAGCCATTGCAGGCTCACCGTATCGGCGGCGAAACCGGCGCGTCGCAGCGCCGATTGCCACACGCCCGGGTCGTACGCACGCAGGCCGGTGCGGGCCCAACGTAGGTGGTACGGGCTCCACGGGTTCAGTACGGCGAGCCACAGTACGCCGCCCGGCGCGAGAACGCGGGCGCATTCGTCGAGCAAGGGCTCGATCGGCACGTCGTCGTCGAGCGCGTGCTGCAGCAGCACGGCGCCGAACACTTCGCTGGCCACCGGCAGCGGCAGGCGGCACCGCACCGCACCATGGAACCCCAGCCCCGCGCGCCTGAGCAGCAGACCGCGCCCGCCGACCTCCGGCGCCGGCGCGCCGTCCACGCCCAGCCACGCCCAGGGTGCGGCGGGGCAACCGGCCAACACGCGCAACATCGCGGCTTCCTCCACCGCCACCAGCCCCTGCCCGGCCTCGCTGCTGAACCAGCGCAGGGCCGATTCGGATGTTTCCAATTGACGCAGGTAGTGGGGGCCGGGCATGGTCGGGACCGTTTCCAGGATGCCGCGACCTGCGGCGTGTACGGTCGGATTGTGCGACACGCACGCCGCCTCCGGGCCACTCCCGACACCCCATGCACCTGACACCCCTGCCCGCACTGAGCGACAACTACATCTGGACGCTCTCCGGCGAGGGCGGCATGCGTGCGCTCATCGTCGACCCCAGCGAGGCGGGCCCCGTCCTCGCCGCTGCCGAGCACGGCCTGCAACCGGCCGGCGTCCTGCTGACCCACCATCACGGCGACCACATCGGCGGCGTGCCCGGCCTGCTGGAACGCTGGCCCGACCTGCCGGTCTTCGCACCGGACGATGACCGCATTCCCGCCAGCTACCGCCGCGTCGGCGGCGGGGACGCGGTCGGGATCGCCGGCTGGGAGTTCAACGTCCTGACCGTCCCCGGCCACACCCGCAGCCACGTCGCCTACCACGGCCACGGCCTGCTGTTCTGCGGCGACACCCTGTTCAGCCTGGGCTGCGGGCGCATGTTCGAGGGCACACCGGGACAGATGCATGCCTCCCTCTCGCGGCTGGCCGCCCTGCCCCCCGAGACCCGGGTCTGTTGCGGACATGAGTACACGCTCGCAAACGCGGCCTTCGCCCTCGTGGTAGAACCCGGCAACCGGGCGCTGCGGCGCCGCATCGAGGAGGCCCAGGCCATGCGCGAGACCGGACGACCGACCCTGCCCAGCCTGCTGGGCGACGAACTTGCGGCCAATCCCTTCCTGCGGGTGGACAGCCCCGAAGTACGCGCCAGCCTGGCGCGCGAGACCGGCCAGGCGCCGGCCGACAGCGTCGATGCATTCGCCGCGTTGCGGCGCTGGAAGGACGGATTCGTCGCGTGACGGGCGCTTCCCGATGGCGTCACCGGCTGGGCGCACTCTGTCTGGCCGCATGCACCGCACTACCCGTCTTCGCGCAGGAAGCCACCGGCGCCGGGTCGCCCGCGCCTGCAGCGACGGCGACGGGCTCCTCCGGCGACCCGACGCTCCGCAACGGCCTGGAGATCTACCGCAGCTTCCGCGATGGCCTGGCCGAGCCGGAATGCGATGCGGACGCGACCTCGCCGCGCTGGCGCCAGCATTTCGCCCATGTGCCGCGCCGGCTGGCCGCGGGCAATGACGATGTGCTGCCCCTGTTCGGGTACGTCGTGGATGCGTTGCGCGAGAGCAACGTGCCGACCGAGTTCGCGCTGATCCCCTTCGTGGAAAGCGGCTACCGTCCGGGCGCGCGCAGTGCCGCCGGGCCCGCCGGGCTGTGGCAGATGATCGCGATCACCGCACGCAACCACGGCGTGACGATACGCAACGGTTACGACGGCCGGCTGTCGCCCGTCGATTCGACCCAGGCCGCCGTGCGCTACCTCAAGACGCTGCACGGCATGTTCGCCGGCGACTGGCGTCTGGCGACGATGGCCTACAACGCCGGCGAATACCGCGTGCTCGGCGCGCTCAAGCGCAGCGGCCAGAACGCGCGCAACGTGCAGATCGACAAGCTCGTCGGTCTGTCGGACATCACCACCGCCTATGTGCGCAAGCTGCACGCGCTGTCGTGCCTGATCGAGCAGGCCGACGATCGCGAGGAATGGATGCGCGCACTCGACCGCAACGTGCCGCGCCTGCAGGCGGTCTCGCTGCCCAAGGGCGTGCAGCGCATGGACCAGTGGGCCTCGCGCACGGGCCAGAGCGTCGAGCAGCTCAAGCGCTTGAATCCAGCCTTCCCCGAAGGCCGCATCACGGCAGCGGGCGGCTCGGCCGCGCGCCTGCTGGCGATCGCCGATGTGGGCGCTCGGGCGGTCGCCGACGAAGCCAGGCCCGCCGATCCCAACGACATCAGCGATGCCATGGCGATGGCCGTGACGGACGACGAACCGCCGGCGCGCGAACCGCGTCGCCACACGGTCGCCAAGGGCGAGAGCGCTTCGACCATCGCCAAGCGCTACCGCATCGGCGTCGACGATCTCCTGCAGCGCAACGGGCTGTCCGCCAAGGCCGTGCTGCGTCCGGGCCAGAAGCTGCTGATCGATGCGCTGGACCGGCAGGGCGACGCGCTGCCGTCCGCCACTGGCTCGCCCTGACCACCCTACGCCGGCGCATCGCCGCAACGCGGCGTCGCCCGCGGCTACACTAGGTCCTTTGCTCGACCGCGCTGCGGTCGCGACCACCAAAAGGCATCACAGAGGAATCGGCTCATGGGTTTTCTGCAAGGCAAGCGTGCACTGATCACCGGCATCGCCAGCGAGCGTTCGATCGCCAGCGGCATCGCCGAGGCCATGCACCGCGAGGGCGCGGAACTGGCGTTCACCTACCAGAACGAGAAGCTGAAGTCGCGCGTGGAATCAGCGGCGAAGGAATACGGCAGCGACATCGTCATCCCGCTGGACGTCAGCGACGACGCACAGATCGCCGCCTGCTTCGAACAGCTCGGCCAGCGCTGGAACGACGGCTTCGACATCCTCGTGCACGCCATCGCCTTCGCGCCGCGCGAAGCCATCGCCGGTGAGTTCCTCGACGGCATGACGCGCGAGAACTTCGCGATTGCGCACGACGTGTCGGCCTATTCGCTGTCGGCGATGGCCAAGGCCGCGCGCCCGATGATGAAGGGCCGCAATGGTTCGATCATCACCCTGAGCTACCTGGGCGCCGAACGCGCGCTGGCCAACTACAACCTGATGGGCGTGGCGAAGGCGAGCCTGGAAGCCTCGGTGCGCTACCTCGCGCTCAACCTCGGCCCGGAAGGCACGCGCGTCAACGCGATCTCCGCCGGCCCGATCAAGACGCTGGCCGCGGCGGGCATCGCGGGTTTCCGCAAGATCCTCGGCCATGTCGAAGAGAACGCGCCGCTGCGCCGCACCGTCACGATCGAGGATGTGGGCAACGTCGCCGCATTCCTGTGCTCGGACCTGGCCGCGGGCGTGACGGGCGAAGTGACGTATGTCGACGCCGGTTACAACATCATGGGCATGACGGGCATCCACACCGAGTAAACGTCACCGCCGTTCCCACGCAAAACAAAAGGCCCGGCATTGCCGGGCCTTTTTGTTTCTGCTGCCGTTGACGCGCCGGAGCCCGGCGCGTCACGCGGTGGTCAGAGGTTCTGCTCGACCACCTCGACCTTGACGCGCTTGCGCAGCGCGTTGACCAGCGCGCGCACGTCGTCGCCACCGCCCACCTGGGCGATCTGCTGCTGCAGCATCTCGCGCTGCTGCGGCGGCAGGGTGGCCAGATCACCCGGCGTGACCTTGTTCACCGCGAACAGCACGATGGCACCGTTCGGCAGTGCAGCGTGACCGGCCGACACCTTGCCTTCGGCCGGCGCCGGCACCGCGAAGATCGCATGGGCCACCGAAGCGTCCGGCACCGGCGCGCCGCGCGGCACGCCCGGCAGGACCTGCGGCGGCGGCAGTTGCTTCGACGCGGCGATGGCGTCTAGCGTCTCGCCGCCGTTCACACGCGCGACCAGCGCTTCGGCGTCCTTGCGCGCGGCCTTTGCGGCGCGATCGGCGCGCACGGCGGCGATCACCTGCTCGCGCACCTGCGCCAGCGGCTGCGCGCGTTCCGGAGTGTGCGCGGTGACGCGCAGCAGCACGCTGTGGCCCGGGGCGATCTCGATCGGATCGCTGATGTTCCCGTCCTGGATCGCGTCTTCCGAGAACGCCACGCGCTGCACCGCCGGATTGGCGGCGATGCCCTGCGCGTTCGCCCGCGAGAACGGGCCGAGCTTCTGCAGCGGCAGGTTCATCTCGCGCGCGGAAGGCGCCAGCGACGTCGGGTTCTTCAGCGTGAGGTCGACCAGGCGGCTCGTGAACTCGCTGATCGCGCGATCGCGATCGGCTTCGGCCTGTTCGCGCGCCAGCGTCTCGCGTGCCTGCTCGAAGCTTTCCTGTGCGCCCGTCTTGACCTCGCGCAACTGAATGACGTGCCAGCCGAACTCGCTCTTGACCGGACCGCTCACCTCGCCTGCCTGCATCGCGAACAGCGCGTTCTCGAACGGCGCCACCATCATGCCCTTGCTCACCCAACCCAGGTCGCCACCCGTGGCCTGCGAGCCGGTGTCGTCGCTGTTGGCGCGGGCGAGCGCGGCGAAGTCGGCGCCCTGCGCCTTGGCCTGCTCGGCCAGGCGCTTGGCCTTCTCCTCGGCCGCCTTCTGGGCGGCGGCGTCGGCCTTCTCATCCACGCGCACGAGGATGTGTGACGCCAGACGCTGCTCGGCCTCGACGAAACGGTTCTTTTCCTGCTCGTAACGCTGCCGCAGCGCAGCGTCGTCGGCCGGCGCGACGGCCGGCAGCTTGCTGCCGTCGACCTCGACGAACTCGATCTCGACCATCTCCGGCGCACGGAACTGCGCGGTGTGGGTGTCGTACCACTGCTGGATCTCGGCCGCGCTCACGGCCGCGGTGTCGGCCGCGGGAGGCGGCAACATCAGCAGCGCGACGTCGCGCTGTTCGCCCATCAGGCGCAGCAGACGGTCCATCTCGGCAGAGGTGACGAAGTTGCTGCTGCCCACGCCGACGGCGAGCAGCGAACGCTGCAGGTCGTCGCGCACGTTCTCTTCGAACTGCCGCTCGCTCTGCGGCGGCGCCAGCGAGGCGAGTGCGAGCTTGTAGCGGTCGTAGTTGAACTTGCCGTCCACCTGGAAGCCCGGCACGTCCATGATCGCCTTCTGCACCATCGCGTTGCTGACGACCAGGCCCTGGCGCTGCGCGGCGATCTCCTGCACGCGCGCGTCGATCAGGCTGTCGAGGATGGCGCGCTTGTTGTCCGCGCTCTCGAACGCCCGTGCGTCGAACGCCTCGCCCTGCTGGGCGCGGCGCTGCTGGCGCTCCTGCTCGAAGCGGTTGCGGAACTCGTCCACACCGATCTTCTCGTGCGTCCAGAACACCGACACCGGCCACCATGACGGCGCGGACGGCCACCAGGTCGGCGGCGCGTCGATGCGCGCGACGGAGGTGTCGGTGCGCTGGCCGAGGTACTGCTCGATGCCGACGAAGGCGAAGGGAATGATCAACAGGCCCAGGATCACGGTGGCGATCCAGCCGGAGGTCTTGTCGCGTAGTTTCTGCAGCATGTCCGGGACGCGTTCAGTCGTAAGCCGGACAGTTTAGCGCGGCCGGAAGCCGGCACGGCGGGCCGTCGAGGGAAATTCGACGATCGGCGGGAAACGGGTTGATGCCGGAAAAACGGAAGGCGCCGTTTCCGCTGCCCGGACCTGTAAAAAAACAAAGGGCACCGTTTCCGGTGCCCTTTGACGAAAATGGCGGAGTGGACGGGACTCGAACCCGCGACCTCCGGCGTGACAGGCCAGCATTCTAACCGACTGAACTACCACTCCGCGCTTTGAAACCTGGGACTGGCGCCCCGAACCCTGGCGCGGCAAGCCGCGTTTCCGGTCCTCTCACTAATTATAAAACCAAAGGCGCCGTTCCCGGCGCCTTTGACGAAACTGGCGGAGTGGACGGGACTCGAACCCGCGACCTCCGGCGTGACAGGCCAGCATTCTAACCGACTGAACTACCACTCCGCATGCTTCAAAACCTGGTGAAACTTTTCAAACAACCCGTGGGGTGCTCGATGGTGGGTGCTGAGGGTTTCGAACCCCCGACCCTCTCCGTGTAAAGGAGACGCTCTACCGCTGAGCTAAGCACCCGTCGGCGAGTCGCTTAGTTTACGGCATCCTTGAGCGCCTTGCCAGCCTTGAAGGACGGATTCTTCGAGGCCTTGATCTTGATCGTCTCGCCGGTCTTCGGATTGCGGCCCTGGCGGGCGGCGCGCTTGCGGACCTGGAAGGTGCCGAAGCCGACCAGCGTGACCGTGTCGCCCTTCTTCAGCGCCTTGGTCACGACATTGATCATGGCATCGACGGCGTTGGCAGCGTCGGTCTTGGACAGCTCGGCGGCCTCGGCAACGGCGCCAACAAACTCAGCCTTGTTCATTCGTTTCGACTCCCTGTGCGGATTGATGCCGCATGTTCGTAAGAAGCAGCATGTAATCGAAGGCGTTCCCCCCGATCGACTCTTGCCGCGCAGCCATTGCGCTGCAATGGCCTGCGCGGTCCGCAGCCGTTATACCAGCGGCATTTTGGCGTCGCAAGCTGGAAACCTAGCTGTGGCGCGGCTTCCAGCGTTTTTGGGTTGCATCCGACAGGCGGTGGGAATCAATGCTTGACGTCGGTCTGCGTGACCGTCTTGGCACCGTCGCGCACCGGCACTTCTTCCTTGCCCGACGCCGCAGGCGCAGGCGTCGGTGCGCGTTCCAGAGCGATGCCCAGCACTTCGTCGATCCACTTCACCGGGATGATCTTCATTCCCTGCGTCACGGCCTTCGGAAGATCGGCAAGGTCCTTGCGGTTCTCGTCGGGGATGATCACCGTGCGGATGCCGCCGCGCAGCGCGGCCAGCAATTTCTCCTTCAGGCCGCCGATGGGCAGCACGCGGCCGCGCAGCGTGATCTCGCCGGTCATCGCCACATCGGCCTTCACCGGGTTACGCGTAAGCATGGACACCAGCGCGGTCGCCATCGCGATACCGGCGCTCGGGCCGTCCTTCGGCGTGGCACCTTCCGGCACGTGCACGTGCACGTCGTGCTTCTGCAGGAAGTCGAGGTCGATGCCGAGCTGCTCGGTGCGCGCACGCACGACCGACAGCGCGGCGGACGCCGATTCCTTCATCACGTCGCCGAGCTGGCCCGTGAGCAGCAGCTGACCCTTGCCCGGCACGAGCGTGGATTCGATCTGCAGCAGATCGCCGCCGACTTCCGTCCAGGCCAGGCCCGTGACCAGGCCGACTTCGTTCTGCTCTTCCGCGCGACCGAAATCGAAGCGACGCACTCCGAGGTACTTGTCCAGGTTCTTGGAGGTGACGTTGACGGCGCCCTTCTTGATGCCCTTCTTCGTCGGACCGGCCAGCGCGATTTCCTTCACCACCTTGCGGCAGATCTTGGCGATCTCACGCTCCAGGCTGCGCACGCCGGATTCGCGCGTGTAGTACCGCACGATGTCGCGCACCGCGCCTTCGGCGACCTTGAGCTCTTCCGGCTTCAAACCATTGCCCTTGATCTGCTTGGGCAGCAGATAACGCATGGCGATGTTGAGCTTCTCTTCCTCGGTGTAACCCGGGATGCGGATCACTTCCATGCGGTCCAGCAGCGGACCGGGAATGTTGAGCGAGTTGGACGTGGCGACGAACATCACTTCCGACAGGTCGAGATCGACCTCCAGATAATGATCGTTGAAGGCGTTGTTCTGTTCCGGATCGAGCACTTCCAGCAGCGCCGAAGACGGATCGCCGCGGAAGTCCATCGACATCTTGTCGATCTCATCGAGCACGAACAGCGGGTTCTTGCTGCCGATCTTGTTGAGGTTCTGCACAATGCGGCCCGGCATCGAACCCACGTACGTACGACGGTGGCCGCGGATCTCGGCCTCGTCGCGCACGCCGCCCAGCGACATGCGCACGAACTTGCGGTTCGTCGCCTTCGCGATCGACTGGCCCAGCGAGGTCTTGCCCACGCCCGGCGGTCCGACCAGGCACAGGATCGGGCCCTTCATCTGCTTCACGCGCGACTGCACGGCGAGGTATTCAAGGATGCGTTCCTTGACCTTCTCCAGACCGAAGTGGTCGGCATCGAGCACGTCCTGCGCGGCCTTAAGGTCCTTGCGCACCTTGGTGCGCTTCTTCCACGGCACGCCCAGCAGCCAATCAAGATAGTTGCGCACGACGGCCGCTTCGGCGGACATCGGCGACATCTGCTTGAGTTTGTTGAGCTCGGCCTTGGCCTTGGTTTCCACCGGCTTGGGCATGCCGGCTTCGGCGATCTTGCGGGTCAGTTCGTCGATGTCGTTGGGAGCGTCGTCGATCTCGCCGAGCTCCTTCTGGATCGCCTTCATCTGCTCGTTGAGGTAGTACTCGCGCTGGCTCTTCTCCATCTGCGACTTCACGCGGCCGCGGATGCGCTTTTCCAGCTGCTGCACGTCGATCTCGCCATCGACCAGGCCGACCAGTTGCTCCAGGCGCGCGCCGATGCCGTGCGTCTCCAGCAGCTTCTGCTTGTCGCCGATGCGTACGCCCAGATGGGCGGCGATGGTGTCAGCCAGGCGACCGGGCTCGTCGATGCCGGACAGCGTCTGCATCAGCTCCGGCGGGAGCTTCCGGTTGGTCTTCACGTACTGCTCGAACAGGCCCATCAGCGAGCGCGCGATCGCCTCGATCTCGCGTTCCTCGCGATCGTTGTCCGGCTCGACGACTTCGGCCTGGCCGCTCAGCGCGCCGTCGCGCTCGGTGACGTCGTGGACGCTCACGCGCGAGACGCCTTCCACCAGCACCTTGATGGTGCCGTCGGGCAGCTTCAGCAGCTGCAGGACCTGGGCGAGCGTGCCGACCTGATAGAGATCATCCGCGCCGGGGTCGTCGGTCTCGGCGGACTTCTGGGCGACCAGCAGGATGCGCTTGTCGGCCTCCATGGCCAGGTCCAGCGCGTGGATCGACTTGTCGCGGCCGACGAACAGCGGGATCACCATGTGCGGGAACACGACGACATCGCGCAGCGGCAGGACCGGCAGATTGAGCGTCTCGCGGTCGGATGAAACGGTCATGGGGGACTCCGGGAAAACGGGGTGCGGGCGGTGACCGCCCGGGAGGTCTCGTGGGCGTGCGCAGCCCATGGCGACGGTTATGGGGTCCGGCGCGAACGGATGCAAGCGGCCCGCAGACTATGCTGCGGGCCTGGGGCATTTATCCGTTGAAAATCAGGCGCTTAGCCGCACCTCCGAGATGCCGGAGGCGGGACGCCGGTCACGTCGCCGTCAGTCTGCCGAGGCGACCTTGGGAGCCGCCGGAGGCGTCTGGTAGATCAGGTACGGCTCGGTCTTGTGGTCGATGACCGACTCGTCCACGACCACCTTGGAGACGTTTTCCAGGGACGGCAGCTCGTACATCGTGTCCAGCAGGACCGACTCGACGATGGTGCGCAGGCCGCGCGCACCGGTCTTGCGCTTGAGCGCCTTGCGCGCGATGGCGGCCAGGGCGTCCGGGCGGAACTCCAGCTCCACGCTCTCCATCTCGAACAGCTTCTTGAACTGCTTGGTGATGGCGTTCTTCGGCTCGGTCAGGATCTTGACCAGCGCGGTCTCGTCCAGCTCCTCGAGCGTGGCGACCACCGGCAGACGGCCGACGAACTCGGGGATTAGGCCGAACTTGATCAGGTCTTCCGGCTCCACGTCCGCCAGCAGCTTGCCGATGTCGTTCTTGCGCTCGCTGCTCTTCACCTTGGCGCCGAAACCGATGCCGCCGGCCTCGGTGCTGCGCTGCTGGATGATCTTGTCCAGGCCGGCGAACGCGCCACCCACGACGAACAGGATGTTGCGCGTGTCGACCTGCAGGAATTCCTGCTGCGGATGCTTGCGCCCGCCCTGCGGCGGAACGCTTGCAACGGTGCCTTCGATGAGCTTGAGCAGCGCCTGCTGCACGCCTTCACCCGACACGTCGCGCGTGATCGACGGGTTGTCGCTCTTGCGCGAGATCTTGTCGATCTCGTCGATGTAGACGATGCCCTGCTGCGCCTTCTCGACGTCGTAGTCGCACTTCTGCAGCAGCTTCTGGATGATGTTTTCCACGTCCTCGCCGACATAGCCGGCTTCGGTCAGCGTGGTGGCATCGGCAATGGTGAACGGCACGTTGAGCAGGCGCGCCAGCGTTTCGGCCAGCAGCGTCTTGCCCGAACCGGTCGGGCCGACCAGCAGGATGTTCGACTTCGCCAGCTCGACGTCGTCGTTCTTCTGCCGGCTTTCGATGCGCTTGTAATGGTTGTACACGGCGACCGCGAGCGTGCGCTTGGCGCGCTGCTGGCCGATCACGTACTGGTCGAGCACCTCGAGGATCTCGCGCGGCTTGGGCAGGTGGCTCCGGGCCGACTGCGCCTTCTCCTCGAGCTCCTCGCGGATGATGTCGTTGCACAGCTCCACGCATTCATCGCAGATGAACACGCTCGGGCCCGCGATAAGCTTGCGGACCTCGTGCTGGCTTTTCCCGCAGAACGAGCAGTAAAGGATCTTGTTGCTGTCGCCGGTGCTGCGGCCCTGTCGGTCGTCGCTCATGCCTGTGTCCAAATGGTGCTCGTGTCTCGAACCCGCCGTGGACGGACGCGTTCAGGTGGTGCGGCCCGAGGATAACACAGCGATCCGGCCCGCCTCGCGGGTCGGATCACGGTCCGGGTCATGGGTGGATCAAGGGCCGGAATGCCGTCAGCCGGCCTGGATCGAGTCTTCCGGGCGGCGCTCGAGGACCTGGTCGACCAGGCCGTACTCGCGGGCCGCTTCGGCGCTCTTGAAGTTATCGCGCTCGGTGTCCCGGGCGATGGTCTCCAGCGCCTGGCCGGTGTGCTTGGCGAGGATCTCGTTCAGGCGCTGGCGCAGGGTCAGGATCTCACGGGCGTGGATGTCGATGTCCGTCGCCTGGCCCTGGAAGCCGCCCAGGGGCTGATGGATCATCACGCGCGAGTTCGGCAGCGCATAGCGCTTGCCCTTTGCACCGGCGGCCAGCAGCAGCGCGCCCATGGAGGCGGCCTGGCCGACGCAGATCGTGCTCACGTCCGGCTTGATGTACTGCATGGTGTCGTAGATCGCCAGGCCGGCGGTGACCACGCCGCCGGGCGAGTTGATGTACAGGCTGATGTCCTTCTCGGGGTTCTCGGCCTCGAGGAACAGCATCTGCGCGACGATCACGTTCGCCACATGGTCGTCCACGCCACCGACGAGGAAGATCACGCGCTCCTTGAGCAGGCGCGAATAGATGTCGTAGGCGCGCTCGCCCCGGCTGGTCTGTTCGACCACCATCGGGACAAGGTTCAAAGCTTTGGTCAGGTTGTCCATGTTCGACGGCACCTTGGATCGGATATGGGGCGCTTGGGGAAGCGCGGTCCGGTCAACTTGGGGCCAACCGGACCGGAGCGCAAGGGGCGCGTCCTTTCGATGGAGCCGGCCGCGGCGAACCGCGGCCGTTGCAACGATTACTGGCGGATCGCTTCGTTGAACGCCAGCGCCTGCTCGGTGTGCTGGGCGCGCTCGGCGATCCAGTCGATCACCTGCTCTTCCATCACGCGGGCCTGCAGGCCGTTCATCAGCTGCGGGTCGTTGCGGTACAGCTCGATGACCTGCTGCGGCTCTTCATAGGTCGAGGCGATCAGGTTCAGCGTCTCGGTCACGCGCTTGGACTCCAGGCGCAGCTCGTTGCGACGGGCGATCTCGCCCACCAGCAGGCCGACCAGCACGCGCTTGCGCGCGGCGTCCATGAAGCCCACGTGCGCATCGGCCGGGATTTCGCCGATGGGACGGCCCTGGCGACGTGCGGTTTCGATGGTCTGGCGGGCCATGTCGCGCGCCTCGCCCTCGACCAGCTTGGGCGGCATTTCGACATGTGTGTAGGCGGCGATGAGCTGTTCGCCGACTTCGCGACGCAGGCGGGTCATCAGCGCGCCCTTCAGCTCGCGCTCCAGGTTGCTGCGGATGTCGACGCGGAACTGGTCGGCATCACCGCTGCGCACGCCAAAGCTCTTGATGAAGGCAGCGTCCACTTCCGGCAGCACGGGCTCGGAAACCTTCGTGGCCTTCAGGTTGACCTTGACCGTCTTGCCAGCGAACGCCGGCACGCGCCAGTCGGCCGGGAACTCGACGTCCACCGCCTTCTCGTCGTCGGCCTTCATGCCCACCAGCGCCGATTCGATCGCCGGGAACATGGCAGCCGAACCGATGATGGTCGCGCCACGCTCGACACCCTCGGCCGGCAGGCGCTCATCGCCCACCTGCGAGAAGGTTTCGATCTCGACGGCGTCGCCGGTGCCGGCTTCGCGATCGACCGCGTTCCAGGTGCGACGCTGCAGGCGCAGGTTCTCGATCATCGCGTCGATGTCGGTGTCGGTCACTTCGGCGGTGTGGCGCACGACGTTGAGCTTGGTCACGTCGATGTCGCCGAAGTCCGGCACGACCTCGAAGGTCGCCACGTACGAGAGCTGGTCGTCCGAGCCCGGGGCCGGCGCGATCTGCGGATTGCCCGCAATCTGCAGCGCTTCCTGGCGGACGGCGTTGCTGAAACCTTCGCGCAGCAGGCCATCGAGGGCCTCGGCGCGGACCTGCGCGCCGAAGCGCTGCTCGATCACCTTGGCCGGCACCTTGCCGGGACGGAACCCCTTGATCTTGGCACCACGCGAGATTTCGCGCAGGCGGCCGCCGATCACGGCTTCCAGACGATCCGCCGGAAGGCTGAAAGTCATGCGACGTTCGAGGTTGCCGAGCGATTCGACCGAAACTTGCATATCCACTCCTGCCACCACGGCGACCTGCCGCGGCACGATGTTGATGGTCCTGTCCTGCCCGCGGCCCGGGCGGAATGCTTCGCGGCCAGCGGAACGGAATAGTTTCGCCGATTGCGGGCCGTCGTGCCAGCGCTGGGCCTGACCCGCCGGACACCACGCCCCGATTCGGCGCCGACCCCGGTTTTCCTCGCGGGCGCCTGGCTGCCGGCAGCCGGCAGCATCACTCGCGAGCGCTCGCTCGACTTGGCCGGCCGCCAATCACTGAGGAAGGCTGGTGCGAAAGGCGGGACTCGAACCCGCACGCCTTGCGGCACTGGAACCTAAATCCAGGGCGTCTACCAATTCCGCCACTTTCGCATCGACGCGGGCGATGAACGCCGCGGCGGCATTCTAGGCCGCGCTTCCGGGAATTGAGAAACCCCGGAAAAGAAAAAAGCACCTGGGGGACCAGGTGCTTTCCGGATTGGTGGGCCGTCAAGGATTCGAACCTTGGACCTATTGATTAAGAGTCAACTGCTCTACCAACTGAGCTAACGGCCCGGAACAACTAGAAGCGAAACTATAACAACTATTTTCTGTTTCGCCAATACATCTGGGGTGGCTGAGGGGACTCGAACCCCCGACATCTGGAATCACAATCCAGTACTCTAACCAACTGAGCTACAGCCACCATAAAGCTTGTTTTGCGGTGTTTTCTACAACTTGTGGCGCGCCCGGCGGGACTCGAACCCACAACCACAGGCTTAGAAGGCCGGTGCTCTATCCGGTTGAGCTACGGGCGCCAGCGTTGCATCTTAACTGACACTCCCGCCGCATCCGGTGGTCGAACTTTCCCGCTCTGTCTGGATGGTCGGGGCAGAGGGATTCGAACCCACGACATCCAGCTCCCAAAGCTGGCGCTCTACCAGGCTGAGCTATACCCCGAGGCCGGGACTTCCGTTGCGCGCCAACGCCGCGAAAGGCCGACTAGTCTGGCCGGAGCGCCCGCCGCTGTCAACGCATGGCGGGCGGTGCGATGCGCCGTTGTATGCTCCGGGCTTCCAATTCAGCACGGACAGGGGACGACATGATCGGACGCAGCGGCAATCCCGCATTGAAGGAAGGCACCTTCCTGGACCTTTCCAGCGGCACGGTGGTCCAGCGCGATGGCGCGACGATGACGCTCAACGGCACGGTCAACAAGACCGGCCTGCTTCTGCTGCTGTGCGTGCTCACCGCCGCGTTCGCCTGGAGCCAGGTGCAGTTCACCGCGGAGGGCCCGGTCGGCGCGATGCCCTACGTCCTGGGCGGCGCGATCGGCGGCCTGGTGTTCGCGCTGGCGACGATCTTCAAGAAGGAATGGGCGCCGGTGACCGCGCCGATGTACGCGCTCACCGAAGGCTTCTTCCTGGGCGCCATCTCGGCGATCTTCGAACACCGCTTCCCGGGCATCGTGATGCAGGCGGTCCTGCTGACTTTCGGCACGCTGTTCGCGCTGCTCTTCGCGTACCGCTCGGGCCTGATTCGCGCCACCGAGAACTTCAAGCTCGGCGTGGTCGCCGCCACGGGCGGCATCGCCCTGGTCTACCTGGCTTCGTTCGTGCTGTCGTTCTTCGGCGTGCGCATTCCTTTCATCCACGAATCCGGACTGATCGGTATTGGCTTCAGCCTGTTCGTGGTGGTGATCGCGGCGCTGAATCTGGTGCTGGACTTCGACTTCATCGAGACCGGCGTCGAGCAGAACGCGCCCAAGTACATGGAGTGGTACGGCGCGTTCGGCCTGATGGTCACGCTGGTGTGGCTGTACGTGGAGTTCCTGCGCCTGCTGTCGAAGCTGCAGTCGCGCAACTGACCTCGCATACGCCGGACGAACAAAGGGCGCGGAGCAATCCGCGCCCTTTTCGTTTCCCGCAACGCAGGCTTGCTCAGTCGGCCGCATGCGCCGGCGCGACCTTGCGCGCCGGCCAGAGCATCGCCGTGATCGTGATGGCACCCAGCAACCAGCTGTAATGCACGCTCCCGGCCAGGGCCAGTGGCGATACCGCACCCAGCGACGCCGCCAGCAGGATCTGCGCGCCGTACGGCAACACGCCCTGCGTCACGCAGGCGAAGATATCGAGCACGCTCGCTGCGCGCGCGGGAGGCACGCCGTGCTGCTGCGCGATGTCGCGCGCAAGCCCGCCGCTGATGAGGATCGCGACGGTGTTGTTCGCAGTGAACACGTCCGTCGTGGCCGACAGCGTGGCGATGCTCACCTCGCCTGCGCGGCGGCTCTTGTGTCCACGCGCGAACTTGCCGATCACCTGCGCCAGCCATGCCAGCCCGCCGGTCGCCTTCATCAGCGCGCCGAGTCCGCCGACCAGCAGCGAGAGCAGGATGATCTCCACCATGCTCTCGAAGCCTTCCCAGATGTGCGTGGCGTAGGCGGCGACGCCGAACTCGTCGGCGAAGAACGCTCCGAACACACCCGCGATCACCAGGCCCAGGCTGAGGACGATGATCACGTCCACACCCGCCATGGCCAGTCCGAGCACGATCACATACGGCACGATCAGCCACGGTGACACGGGCTCAAGCGTCTGCACCGGCGCGGTTTCGCCGATGAAACCCAGCACGACCACGGTCAACAGCGCGGCGGGCAGTGCGAACTTCAGGTTCTCGCGGAACTTCTCCCGCATCGTGCAGCCCTGCGTGCGGCTGGCGACGATCGCCGTGTCGGAGATCACCGAAAGGTTGTCGCCGAAGGTCGCACCGCCGATGACTGCGCCCAGCACCAGCGCGCGATCCAGGCCCGACGCGTCGGACACGCCCAGCGCGATCGGCGCCACCGCGGCGATGGTGCCCATCGAAGTGCCCAACGACAGCGAGATGAAACCCGCCACCACGAACAACCCCGGCAGCAGCAGCGCCGGATGCAGGTGCCCGATGCCGAGCGCGACGATCGCGTCCACCGCGCCGATCGCCTTGGACACCTCCACGAAGCCACCGGCGAGCAGGAAGATCAGGCACATCAGCACGACATTGTGGTCGCCCATGCCTTCGATGAGCGTCTCCAGCGGCTTCAGTCCGCGCCGCCACGCGATGAACGCTGCCAGCGCCAACGCCGGCAGGATCGCGACGGGGGCGCGCAGCTGGTAGAAGCCCATCGCTTCGCCGTGGCTGGTGAAGTACAGGCCGGCGCCGAAGAACAGCCCCAGGAATACCAGCAGCGGCGCCAGCGCGATGGCGCTCGGCCGGACGGTCTGATTCATCTTTCTATCCGTATGAAGCGAAAAGCCGGCGAATTCTGAGGCCGCAAGCGCACGGTGTCGAGTCCACGACCAGAACACAGGGCGAGCATGCGCGCGACAGCGCTGGCGCGCCGCGGAGAGCCTGCCCGTCGGCTGTCATTCCCGCGAAGGCGGGAATCCAACCGTCCGGCACGCCACGCTCTGCAGAAGGATAGTTGCATCCGACAGTTGGATCCCCGGCTCCGCGGTGATGACGTCTTGACTGCCTGCCGTGCCCCAAACGCAACGGGGCGCCCGAAGGCGCCCCGTCGAGGTGGATCCATGCAGCCCGATCAGATCCGGCTGGCGATCGCCTTGGCGAACGACATGGTGTTGCCGCTGCCGCCCAGGTCCGGGGTCAACGAGTCCTTCGCTTCCAGCGTGGCGATGATCGCCGCGCGCAGGCGCTCGGCCTTCTCGCACTCGCCCAGGTGGTCGAGCATCTGCGCGGCGCCCAGCAGCAGCGCGCATGGATTGGCCTTGCCCTGCCCCGCGATGTCCGGCGCGGTGCCGTGCACGGCTTCGAAGATCGCCGCATCGGTACCGATGTTCGCGCCCGGCGCCAGGCCCAGGCCGCCGACGAGGCCGGCGCACAGGTCGGAGATGATGTCGCCGAACAGGTTGGTGGTGACGATGATGTCGAACTGCTCCGGACGCATCACCAGCTGCATGCAGGTGTTGTCCACGATCATCTCGTTGCACTCGATGTCCGGGTATTCCGCCGCCACCGCACGCGCGGTCTTGAGGAACAGGCCCGACGTCGACTTCAGGATGTTGGCCTTGTGCACGACGGTGACCTTCTTGCGGCCGGTCTTGCGGGCCAGTTCGAAGGCGTAGCGCACGATGCGCTCGGAGCCGCGGCGGGTCACCTTCTGCGTGAGCAGCGCGGTTTCGCCGTCTTCCGAGAGCGACTGGCCTTCACCGATGTACGCACCTTCGGTGTTCTCGCGCACGGTGATCAGGTCCACGCCGTCGGCGAAGCGCGATTTGGTGTTCGGGAACGACTTGGCCGGACGCACGTTGGCGTACAGGTCGAAGCGCTTGCGCAGTTCGACGTTGATCGAGCTGAAGCCCTCGCCCACCGGCGTGGTCAGCGGCGACTTCAGCGCGATGCGGTTCTTGCGGATGGAATCGAGCGTGGCCTGCGGGAGCAGTTCGCCGTGCTTTTCCAGCGCGACCAGGCCGGCATCGGCGAATTCGTACTGCAACCCGAGGTTCATCGAGTCCAGGACGTGCAAGGTGGCGTCCATGATCTCCGGGCCAATGCCATCGCCACGGATGACCGTAATCGTCTGCGTCATAGGGGGTTTCTTCCGACTGATGGGCGCCCGGTACGGGAGTACGGCGCCGGATGGTGAGCCCCGGAATTATGCCGGAAGCGGCCGGGCCCTGCAGGCGTGCGGAATCCGACGAAAGTCGGGGAAGCGGCCTGCGGACGAAAAAAAGCCCGCCGAAGCGGGCTTTTCGGGGTTCTGGAGACTCGGCCCAGCGGGACGCGCGTTCAGCCGTGGTCGTGCCCGGCCGGCGCAGCGGCTTCGCCTTGCTCCAGGCGGTCCAGGAAGTCCACGGCGCGGCGCAGGTGCGGGATCACGATCGAGCCGCCCACCACCAGCCCCACCGAGAACGCCTCGAACATCTCGTCTCGGTTCACGCCGGCTTCCTTGCATTGGGCGACGTGGTAACTGATGCAGTCGTCGCAGCGCAGCACCATCGAGGCGACCAGCCCGAGCAGTTCCTTGGTCTTCACATCCAGCGCGCCGGCCTGATAGGTCTGCGTGTCCAGTGCGAAGAAGCGGCGCACGACCTGGTTGGGTTCGGCCAGGATGCGCTCGTTCATGCGCTTGCGGAACGCGGTGAATTCGGCGACGCGGTCGTTTTCGGTGCTCATGGGGCGCCTTGTGGGGAATGGGTAAGGAAAGGGTGGGAGGCCGCCCTCACGCGGGGCAGCGGCCTGCAGCGCGTCAGTTTCGCTCAACGCGAACCGCGCTGCCTTGCGGGGTCAGGCTTGACGCGCCGACACGCCCAGCAACGGTTCCAGCCCGCCGGCGCGATGCAGGGCGATCATGTCGTCATAGCCGCCCACGTGCGTCTGGCCGATGAAAATCTGCGGAACGCTGGTGCGCCGGGCGCGCGCCAGCATCGTCTCGCGCTGGGCCGGGTCCAGGTCGATGCGGATCTCGGTCCACGACTGGCCCTTGCTCTTGAGGAAGTTCTTGGCGGCGACACAGTACGGGCAGATCGCGGTGGTATAGATGACGATCTCGGGCGCCGGAGCGCCCGGCGCGGTGGCGGGATGGGTCAAGACAATCTCCTGCATGAACTCATGGATGCGGCTGTGGTCGAATATGGGCTCGCCCCTGCGGCATTTCCACCCCGTGCGCGGAACACTGCACCCCGTGGATGCGCCGGGCCGTGATGTAAAAGGATTAACAGGCGATTCATCCCGCCGCCCATGCCGAGCCGCATCCTGCGGAACGATCGGGCCGCCGGGTCCAGAGGGAGTCCACTTGCGCCGCACCGCCCTGCTCACCGCCGCTCTCACCCTTGCCGTCGCCAGCCTGTGCGCGCCGGCGCAAGAAGCCAACCTGCCCGACATCGGCTCGTCGGCGGGCGAACTGCTGACCCCACGGCAGCAGGAAGAGTACGGCGCGATGATGCTGGCGCAGCTGCGGCACTACGACTATCTGCTTGAAGACCCGCTGATCGACAGCTGGCTGGAAACCCTCGGCACCCGACTTGCGGCCAACAGCGACAAGCCCAAGCAGCCCTTCACCTTCTTCATGTTGCGCGAACGGCAGATCAACGCCTTCGCCACGTTGGGCGGGTACATCGGCGTGAATTCCGGGCTGATCCTGGCGGCCGACAAGGAGGACGAAGTGGCCGGCGTGCTCTCGCACGAAATCGCCCACGTCACCCAGCAGCACGTCCTGCGCGGCGCCGAGCGCGCGCAGCGCGACCAGTTGCCGATCCTGCTGGCGATGCTCGGTGCGATCGTGGCCGCCCAGGCATCCAACAGCAATTCCTCCGACGACGCCGCACAGGCTGCGATGGCCGGCGCCATGGGCCTGATGCAGCAGCGCCAGATCAACTACACCCGCTCCAACGAATCCGAAGCGGACCGCCTGGGCATCCAGACTCTGGCGCGCAGCGATTACGACCCGGAGGCGATGGCGGACTTCTTCACCATCATGCAGGCGCGCTCGCGCAGCAACGGCGCCAACTACTGGGGCGAATCGCCGGACTGGCTGATGACGCACCCGGTCACCATCACCCGCATCACCGAGGCCAAGGACCGCGCGGCGCGCATCCGCCGCGAGCAGGGCACCTCCGAGGTCTGCGTGCGCGATCCAAGCGGCCCGGCCCAGTGCGAGAAGGAAACCGCTCCACGCCCGCATTTCCCGAGCGACGGCGCGGTCAATCCGCTGCTGCCGCCCACCCTGCAGGCCAACCTCGGCACGGCTTTCGGCCCGGGCGGCACCGGCCGTTTCGACTACGCCCGCGAGCGCCTGCGCGTGCTCAGTGCGAATACGCCCAGTGAGGCCATCCGCGAGTACGAGCGCATGGGCGATGCCGGCAAACAAACCGACGCCCAGCGCTACGGCCTGGCCTTCGCCCGGCTTCGCGCCAACCAGCCCGCGGTCGCGGCCACGGCGCTGGGTGATCTGTTGCAGAAGAATCCCGGCGATGTCTGGATCACCCTCGCGCTGGCCGAAGCCGAAGCCAGGTCCGGCAAGCGCGACTCGGCCGATGCCCGCTTCGAAGCCCTGCTGCGCCAGACGCCGCACAACCGCGCGATCGTCCTGAGCTATGCCGACGTGCTGGCCGAACGCGACACCCCGCAGGCCGGGAAGCGCGCCCAGGAAATCCTCCGCCCCCTGCTGGGCAGCTCGGCCAACGATGCGACCTTCCAGCGGGTATTCGCACGTGCGTGCGAGATGGCGGGCGACCCCGTCCGCGCCGGCGAGGCGTATGCCGAGGCTGCGTACCTGAACGGACGGCCGGAGCAGGCGCTGGTCCAGCTGAACACGCTGAAGCGCCGTTCCGACCTCGACTATTACGCCCGCGCCCGGATCGAAGCGCGGATCGCGGCGATCACGCCGACGGTGCTGGAACTCAAGCGCCAGGGCATCCGGGACGAAGACCTGCGCCGCCAGTAAGCGGCGTTGTGCGCGTCATGGCGCGGATGACGGTGTCATGCGCCCGTCACAAAACGGTAGTGTACTGACGCGGCTTGGCAGGACCGCCCACGGCAGGGCCTGCAGCAGGCAGGCCCCTCCATCCGCTCCCCCGGTGACCGCGTGCAGAAGCGCATCCTGATCGTCGAAGACGAACCCGCCATTCGTGACATGGTGTCCTTCGCCCTGCGCAAGGGCGAGTACGAGCCGGTGCATGCCGGCGACGCCCGCGAGGCGCAGGCCGCCATCGCCGACCGCGTGCCGGACCTGATCCTGCTGGACTGGATGCTGCCCGGCACCAGCGGCCTGGAACTCGCCCGCCGTTGGCGCAAGGACCAGCTGACGCGCGAGGTGCCCATCATCATGCTCACCGCCCGCGGCGAGGAGAACGACCGCGTCGGCGGCCTGGAAGCAGGCGTGGACGATTACGTGGTCAAGCCCTTCTCCGCGCGCGAACTGCTGGCGCGCATCCGCGCCGTGCTGCGCCGCTCGCGCGAGGACGACGAGGACGGCAGCGTGGCCGTTGGCCCGCTGCGCATCGACGGCGCGGCCCACCGCGTGTTCGCCCACGCCGCCGAGGGCGACCAGCCGGTGCAGATCGGCCCCACCGAGTACCGCCTGCTCCACTTCTTCATGACCCACCCCGAGCGCGTCTACACCCGCACCCAGCTGCTCGACCACGTCTGGGGCGGCAGCGTCTACGTGGAGGAACGCACGGTCGACGTGCACATCCGCCGCCTGCGCAAAACGCTGGAACCGCATCAACTCGACGGCATGGTGCAGACGGTGCGCGGCGCGGGTTATCGCTTTTCGGCCTCGGTGGAGGCGTGAGGACCTTCGCCGGGATTCGATATTCGGGATTGGAGATTCGAAAAAGCCTCATACAGGCCGATTACCATCCATAGACCGCGCGCTCTTGCGAATCCCGAATCCCGAATCCCCACTCCCGAAGAGCCCATGCCACCCCGAGCCCATTCCGCCTGGTTGCGCACCCTTGGCCAGCTGGCCCTGATCCTGGCGGGCGCGGCAGTGCTGGGCCTGTTGATCGGGTATCCCTGGCCGGTCATCACGGTGGCCGCGCTCGGCGTGGTTGCCTGGCACTACTGGCGCCTGCGCAACGTGTTGCTGCGCCTTACCGCCCGCCAGCGCCTGAAGCCGCCACTGGGCGAAGGCATCTGGAACGAACTCGACCGCCTCCTGCACCGCAGCCAGCAGGAAATGCGCGCGCGCAAGAAGCGCCTGATCGAGATGCTGCGCGCCTACCGCGCCGCCGCCGCGGCAATGCCCGACGCCATCGTCGTCGTGGAGCGCAACAGCCAGCGCATCCAGTGGTTCAACGAATCGGCCACCAGCCTGCTGCAACTGCGCTATCCGCGCGACATCGGTGCGCCGCTCGCGCAGCGTTTGCAGCCGCTGCAGCTCTCGCACTGGCTCGCCTCCGGACGCAACGCGGAAACGCTGGAAATCGCCTCGCCTTGGAACCCCGCCGCGACGCTCAGCCTGCGCCTGATCCCGTACTCCGACGACCTGTGGATGCTGGTCGCGCGTGATGTCAGCCGCCTGCTGCAACTGGAACAGATGCGCCGCGATTTCGTCGCTAACGTCTCGCACGAACTGCGCACGCCGCTGACCGTCGTGCACGGTTACCTCGACATGCTCGATCCTGAGGAGCATCCGGACTGGGCGCCGATGCTGGCCGAAATGCAGCGTCAGTCGCAGCGCATGACCCAGCTGGTGGAAGACCTGCTGATGCTCTCGCGCCTGGAATCGCAGGACAGCCTGCCGGCCGAGGAAACCGTCGCGATGGCGCCGATGCTGGCGACGCTGCGGCGTGAAGCCGTCGCGCTGAGCCACGGCCGCCACGAAGTCATCGTCGAAGACGCGACCGGCTGCGATCTGTGGGGTTCCAACAAGGAACTGCACAGCGCGTTCTCCAACCTGGTGAGCAACGCCGTGCGCTACACGCCGGCCGGCGGCACGATCCGCATCCGCTTCCGCCCCGAAGGCAAGGGCGCGGTGCTGGAAGTCGTCGACAGCGGATACGGCATTCCCGCCGCGCACCTGCCGCGAATCACCGAACGCTTCTACCGCGTTTCCACCAGCCGCTCGCGAGAAAGCGGCGGCACGGGACTCGGCTTGTCCATCGTCAAGCATGTGCTCAACCTGCACCAGGCGCGGCTGGAGATCACCAGCGAGGTCGGTCGCGGCAGCACGTTCTCCTGTCACTTCGGCGCCGAACGCGTGCGCCCGCGCGACGACCTCGCGCTGTCGGAGGTTTTGCCATGAATGCCGCCGTGGAAAGCACCGCGCTCGACACCGATCCGCTGCGCGACAGCGAGCTGTACTTCAATCGCGAATTGTCGGCGCTGGACTTCAACTTCCGCGTGCTGGCGCAGGCGCAGGACCCGCAGGTGCCCTTGCTGGAGCGGCTGCGCTACCTGTGCATCTCGTGCACCAACCTCGACGAGTTCTTCGAAATCCGCGCCGGCACGCTGCGCCACGCACAGGACCTGGGCGTCCCGCCGGGACCGGACGGCCTCTCGCCCGCCACCGTGCTGGCGCGCATCCACGAACGCGCCGCGCACCTGGTCCAGCAGCAGTACGAATGTTGGAACAACGTGCTGCGTCCTGCGCTGGACGAAGCCGGCGTGCGCGTGATGCATCGCGACGGCTGGAGCGAACAGCAGACGCAGTGGCTGCGCGAGTACTTCCGCGACGAGATCATGCCGGTGCTGTCGCCGCTGGGCCTGGACCCGGCGCATCCGTTCCCGAAGATCCTCAACAAGTCGCTGAACATCGTCGTCGTGCTCAAGGGCAAGGACGCATTCGGCCGCGAGGGCCACCTGGCCATCGTGCGCGCGCCGCGCTCGTTGCCGCGCATCATCCAGATTCCCGAGGACGTCTCCGGCGGCAAGCACGATTTCGTGTTCCTCTCGGCAGTGCTGTCGGCGTTCGTCGACGAGCTGTTCCCCGGCATGCAGGTCAAGGGCGCGTACCAGTTCCGCGTCACGCGCAATTCCGAACTCATCGTCGACGAGGACGAAGTGGAGAACCTCGCGCTCGCCCTGCGCGACGAACTCGTCGGCCGCGGCTACCTGCGCGCGGTGCGGCTGGAGATCGCCGAGCAGTGCCCGGACGACATCGTGCGCACGCTGCTGGAGAACTTCGACCTCACCGAGAACGCCGTCTATCGCATCAACGGCCCGGTCAACCTCAACCGCGTCATCCAGGTCTACGATCTGGTGCAGCGCCCGGATCTGAAGTTCCTGCCGTTCCAGCCGCGCCAGCTGTCGGGCGTGGAGGCGATGTTCGACAAGATCGCCGAAGGCGACGTGCTGCTGCACCACCCCTTCGACGCCTTCACGCCGGTGCTGGAACTGCTCAAGCAGGCCTCCGAAGACCCCAACGTGCTGGCGATCAAGCAGACGCTGTACCGCACCGGCAAGGAATCGCAGATCGTCGACAGCCTCGTGCAGGCCGCGCGCAACGGCAAGGACGTGACGGTGGTGGTCGAGCTGCGCGCGCGCTTCGACGAGGAGGCCAACCTCGGGCTTGCCGATCGCCTGCAGGACGCCGGCGTGCAGGTGGTGTACGGCGTGGTGGGCTACAAGACGCACGCGAAGATGATGCTCATCGTGCGTCGCGAAGGCCGCCGGCTGCGCCGCTACGTGCACCTGGGCACCGGCAATTACCACAGCGGCACCGCGCGCGTTTACACCGACTTCGGACTGTTCACGGCCGATGCCGACATCGGCAACGACGTGCACCTCATCTTCCAGCAGCTGTCGGGCCTGGCGCCGAGCATGAAGCTCAAGCGCCTGCTGCAGTCGCCCTTCACGCTGCACGCCGGCGTGCTCAAGCGCATCGACCGCGAAACCCGCCACGCCAAGGCCGGAAAGCCCGCGCGCATCATCGCCAAGATGAACGCCCTCAACGAGCCGCAGGTCGTGCGTGCGCTCTACCAGGCCTCGCAGGCGGGCGTGCAGATCGACCTGATCGTGCGCGGTGCGTGCACCGTGCGACCGGGGCTGCCGGGCATTTCGGAAAACATCCGCGTGCGCTCCATCGTCGGCCGCTTCCTCGAGCACCATCGCATCTACTGGTTCGCCAACGACGGCGACCCGGACCTGTTCTGCTCCAGCGCCGACTGGCTCGAACGCAACCTGCTGCGCCGCATCGAGACGGGTTTCCCGATCCTCGCGCCGGAGCTGGCCACGCGCGTGTACGAGGAGGCGCTGGCCAATTACCTCGCCGACAACTGCACCGCCTGGACCCTGCAACCCGACGGCCACTACGAGCGGCTCACGCCGGGCGAAGGCGAGACGCCGCACTCGGCACAGCTGTCGCTGCTGGGCAACGTCGGCGCCTGATGCGGCGCGATCTCGCCCGCGATCTGGCCATGGATGGACGCCACCACCGCTGAACGGGGATCATGTACGCATGAGCGACGCCTTCCCCACCAGCAAACTGCCGCTCGTCGATGGCGACCTCCTGGCCGCCGTCGACCTGGGCTCCAACAGTTTCCACATGGTGGTCGCGCGCTACGTGCTCGGCCAGCTGCGCATCGTGGACCGTCTGCGCGAAACCGTGCGCCTGGCCGAAGGCCTGGACCGCAAGGGCGGCCTGTCGCCTGAAGTGCGCCAGCGCGCGCTCGAATGCCTGGCCCGCTTCGGCCAGCGCATCCGCGACATCCCGCCGCAGCGCGTGCGCGCCATCGCCACCAACACCGTGCGCCGCCTCGCGGTGCCGCAGGCGTTCCTGATGCCGGCCGAAACCGCACTGGGCCACGCTATCGAAGTCGTCGCCGGCCGCGAGGAGGCGCGCCTGATCTACCTTGGCGTCGCCCACGCGCAGCCCGCGCGCCCGGGCGAGCTGCGCATGGTGATCGACATCGGTGGCGGTTCGACCGAATGCATCATCGGCTCCGGCTTCGAGGCGATCGAGCGCGAGAGCCTGCAGTTGGGCTGCATCGCGACCACGCGTCGCTTCTTCGAGAACGGCAAGCTCTCGCGCAAGAAGTGGAAGGAAGCGCTGACCGAAGTCACCGCCGAGTTCCAGCAGTTCGCCGGCACGTACCGTGCGCTGGGCTGGAATGAAGCGCTGGGTTCGTCCGGCACCAACAAGGCCATCGGCGACATCTGCGCGGCGATGAAGCTGACCAAGGGCGCAGTCACGGCCGAAGCGCTGCCGGTATTGCGCGACCGGTTGCTGCAAGCCGACCGCATCGAGGCCATCGACCTGCCCGGCCTGTCCGCCGACCGCCGCCCGGTGATCGCCGGCGGCGTGCTGATCCTGGAAGCCGCGTTCGACGCGCTGGGCCTCAAGCGCATGGCCGTGAGCAAGGCGGCGATGCGCGAAGGCGTGCTGTACGACATGCTCGGTCGCGGCGGCGCGGACGATCCGCGCGATGCCTCGGTGGCCGCGCTGATGCAACGCTACGGCATCGACGACAGCCAGGCGCGGCGCGTGGCCGGCACGGCGATGCGCTTGTTCGAGCAGGTCGCGCAGGCGTGGTCGCTGGACGCCGACGACAACCTCATGCTGCAACGCGCCGCGCGCCTGCACGAACTGGGCTTGGCGATCGCGCACAGCCAGTACCACGTGCACGGCGCGTACATCGTCGAGCATTCGGACATCGCGGGTTTCTCTCGGCAACAGCAGCAGTTCCTCGCGGCGCTGGTGCGCACGCATCGGCGCAACATTCCCAAGTCCGCATTCGATGCACTGCCGGACCGCCTGCTCACATCGGCGCGCAGGCTGGCCGCACTACTACGACTGGCGGTGCTGCTGCACCGCGCGCACGAGGCCGATCCGATTCCGCAGCTGGACGCGCGCGCCGAAGGCAATACGCTCACGCTGACCGTATCGCGGCGCTGGCTTGATGCGCGTCCGTTGGTTCGCGCGGATTTGGAAGGTGAGCCGGAAGATATCGGCGGCTTGGGCCTGTCGCTTCAACTCAGTGCCAATTGATCGACAGCGGTCGCTTGTCCCGCTTCAGCACTGATTGAGCCGAGTCCAGGCTCCTTTCTACCTTCGCCGTCTGACCAGGCGCTTTCGCGATGTCGAGAGCGCAATGCTCGTCCTTTCACTACGAAGGTAGATGCACTTTTCTCATTGCTCCGAGCGTTGATCGCCGACACGCTCCTCCTCGCCAAAGGAAAGTTGGGCAGTTCAAGCGAAGCTCCTCCGAACTGCACCTTCCATTGGCCCATAAAGCCAACACGCGAGGAACGTATGTTGCGATACAGATGCATAGGACCAGCCCTGCTACTGCTCTACTCAGGCATTACCTTCGCTGCCTGCCAAGACGCTGGCCGATTTCAAAGCAATGACACCACGATCTCGATCCGCATGGAGCCGGAGAATCCCCGGCCAGGCCAAGAAGTCACCCTGATCGCCCTACTTGAAGCACCCGTCGGCTCGTTTTCGGTGTCATGCCTAACAGCCGATAAGAACTACGACCCGTGGAATCCGAAGCACACTGAAACCGGCGGAACCGTCAGCATCTTCTCCGGGCAGAACCTCATTGGAAGCAGGCAAATCACTCCCTCAAACACGGGACCTCAACAGCAAAAGGCTCAAGTGGATAGCGGCGGCGTACGGTTCTACTACTACGGATTCAACACCAGCACCTACTCGCTGAAATACACGCTCCCGTCGTCGCCAGGCAATTACACGTTCTCCGCGACATTCAGCGGAGACAACTACTTTGCCAAGGGATCAAGCTCCCCGGCACTGACCGTTCAAAGCCGAGTTCGCGATATCACGCCAGCCCTGATGCTGCTTTTGAACTAAACCCACGGGCCTAGCGCCATCTGCTTGTCTGCAGAAACAACATAAAGGTGAAAAAGGATGAACAACCAAATCTCTGCTTCGAACATCTCCCGCAAGAATTCGCTGGCCAAGCGCAAGATTGCGGCAGGACTTCTGTCGATGCTCGTGCTGGCATCTTCTCTGCCCGCCTACGCGGCCGGATCTTCTCAGGGGTCGATCAACCAGGTTCTCTTCATGCCGATCGGAGCAGTACTCGTCGTTCCCGCGCAGATTGCGACCCCTGCTGCGTGCAACACGGCCAGACGATTCGCCATCAATACGAACGACGCCTCCGGCAAGGCGCAACTTGCCGGCCTCCTGTCGGCGCAGGCGAGTGGAAAGTCGGTGACCATCTACGGCACTGGCGAATGCAACATCTGGGGAGACTCGGAGTCGGTGCAGATATTGGTGCTCCAGTAACCTACCGCCGGCAGACAGCAAAAGGCGACCGAAAGGTCGCCTTTTGCATTTCAGTACCGCGCCTCTATGGGCGCCGTTCGCGGGAACAGCAGGCGCTCAAAGATGCGGCTCCGGCGGCACCACATGCTCCGCCGGCAGCGCGCGCAATTCCGCCGCGCGCACCAGCACCGTCGGCGGAGTGTGCTCCTCCGGGATCGAGAAGATCTTCATGCGGCGCAGGAACAAACCCGGCCCGCGTGCGGAGGTGAACGCCACGATCGGAATCGACAGCAGCAGGCCGAGGATCACCGGTGCCATCCACGCCGCCAGCGACGGCGAGATCAGGTACGCCATCACGCCGGCGATCACGCCCAGCACGGTCACGCCGCCGTAGCTGCGCACCAGGCCCGACAGCGGCAGCGTGCCGTCGTCGCGACGCTGCGCGTCCCAGCCGGAGTCCTTGCCGGCCAGCACCTCGGCCACGCCGCGCGACTGCACGTACATCGTCACCGGCGCCATCAGCGCGGCCAGCAGCGTTTCCAGCAGCATGCTCAGGAACGAGCGCACCATGCCGCCGCATCCGCGCCGCGTGTCGCGGTCGAAGAACAGCGTGAGCCAGCCCATGAACTTCGGCGCCAGCAGCACCGACATGGTGAGGATGAACACCCACAGGAAGCGTTCCGGATCCTGCTCGCGCCAGTAGGCCGACGGCGAAAAGCCCGGCAGCGTGAACATCTCCAGTCCCAGCCCCGCCTTGTACAGCGGGATCGCCAGGCCGACGAGCATCAGCATCGCCCACATGGGCGACGTGAAGTAATGGCCGATGCCCATCATCAGGTGCCAGCGGCTGACCCAGTGCAGTCCCTTCGCCGGCAGCACCGCGCCGTGCTGCAGGTTGCCCTGGCACCAGCGGCGGTCGCGCACGAGCATGTCGGTGAGCGAGGGCGGGCCTTCCTCGTAGCTGCCGCCGAGGTTGGGCACCATGTGCAGCGCCCAGCCACCGCGACGCATCAACGCCGCTTCGACGAAATCGTGGCTCAGCACCGTGCCGCGGAACGGCCGGGGACCGAGCAGTTCCGGAAGGCCGCCCTCATCGGCGAAGGCGCGCGTGCGGATGATCGCGTTATGGCCCCAGTAATTGCTCTCCGAACCGTGCCACCACGCGATGCCGTGCGCGATCACCGGCCCGTACACGCGCCCGGCGAACTGCTGCATGCGCGCGAACAACGTGTTGCCATTGACGATCATCGGCAGCGTTTGCACCAATGCGACGTCGGGATTGCGCTCCATCGCACCGACCAGGCGCACGATGGTGTCGCCGGTCATCAAGCTGTCGGCGTCCAGGATCAGCATCTGCGGATACGCGCCGCCAAAGCGCCGCACCCACTCGGCGATGTTGCCGGCCTTGCGCTCGCGATTGTCGATACGCAGCCGGTAGAACACGTTGGCGCCGCCGCCGATGCGCTCGCGCAGCGCGGCGAAGGCGCGTTCCTCGTGTGCGCGGATGTCCGCGCGCGTCGTGTCGCTGAGCACGAAGAAATCGAACTGCGACATCTGACCGGTGGCCTGCACCGATTCGTAGATGGCCTGAAGGCCCGCGAGCAGGCGCTCGGGGTCTTCGTTGTAGGTGGGCATCAGCAGCGCCGTGCGCGTGCCCAGCCGCGGCAGCGCCTGCGCCGATTCCAGGCCCAATCGCGCGCGGTGACGGCCGACGATCAGCACGAAACCGGCCAGTGCGCCGACGAACGCCTGCGCGATCCACGCGAACAGCCCGACGAACAGCACCAGCAGGATGCCTTCCAGAATGTCGATGCCGCCGCCGCGCAACACCCACCAGATCTGGTAGGTGGCGATCAGCGTGAGCAGTGCGGCGCCGCCGATCACCGCCGTGCGCCGCAGCGTCATGGCGCGCGGCGTCGTCGGCAGCGATGCGTTTTGCAGCGCGCCTGCACGCAGCGTCTGCACCGGCATCGTCAGCGGCGCTTCGGGCGGCAGCCACGGCGAGGCGTCGCCGCCCACGGGAATCGTCACCACCGGCGGAACGTGAACTTCGGTCACAGGGTCCACCGATAAAGCCAGGTTTCAGTGAGCGGGCCGCGTTCGTCGCCGAGCACCGCGCGCAACTCGATGCTGCGTTCCTCGCCCGGGACCAGTTCGAAGCCCAGTCGCCAGCCGCCCGCGCCCGGGTTCGGATGCGCGGTGACGTTAGCGATCTTCCCCTTCGACGCGGTCACGTCCGCGCGCACCTTGGCGTTGTCGCCCAGGCCCGCCAGGCGGCCGCCGTCGAAGTCGATCACCACCAGCCTCGCCTTGCCGGTGTTCTCACCGAAGGTCAGCCCGCCGATGCGCGTGCGCGCCACGGTGGCGAGTTCCGGCTTCCAGCTGTGCTGGTCGCACCAGTGCATTCGGTAATCGAAACGGTGCTCGCGGCCGGCGGCCAGCGGCTGCTTCGGGCGCCAGAAGGCGACGATGTTGTCGTGGAATTCGTCCGCCGTCGGCAGCTCGAACAGGTGCACGGCGCCGTCGCCCCACTCGCCCTGCGGTTCGATCCACAGGCTCGGGCGCTTCTCGTAATGCGCTTCGCTGTCGGCGTAGTCGGCGAACGTGCGCTTGCGCTGCATCAGGCCGAAGCCGCGCGGGTTGGTGTCCTCGAAGGCGCTTTCCTGCACCGTCGAAGGATTCTGCAACGGCCGCCAGATCTGTTCACCGCGACCGTTGACCATGCCCACGCCGTCGGAGTCGTGCACCGCCGGGCGGTAGTCGTCGATGCCGACGCGGTCGTTGGAATCGAACTGGAACATGCTCGTCAGCGGCGCGATGCCCACCTCGTCCAGCGGCACGCGCGGGAAGATGCGCGCGGAGGCGTCGAACACCGTCTGCTCGCCCGGCGTGATGGTGAAGCGGTACGCGCCGGCGACGCTGGGGCTGTCCAGCAACGCATGCACGGTGATCTGCTTCGCGCCGGGCGCCGGGCGCTCCAGCCAGAACGCGCGGAACACCGGGAATTCCTCCTGCGTCCCGCCGGTCTTCAACGCCAGCCCGCGCGCCGACAGCCCATAGGCCTGGCCCTTGGCGACGGCGCGGAAGTAGCTGGCGCCCAGGAAGGCGGCGATCTCGTCGAAATACTCCGGCCGGTTGATCGGGGCATGCAGGCGGAAGCCGGCGTAGCCCAGGTCGGTCTCGGTCGGCGCCTTCACGCCCTGGAAGGTGAACTGCGACGGTTTGTAGACGACCGGCGTCGCCTTGCCTTCGGCCACCTGGTAGATGTCCACGCGGTCGCGGAAGAAGAAGCCGCGGTGGAAGAACTGTGCCTGGAACGGCAGCCCCTCGCTGCGCCACAACGCCTGCGCCGGGTTGAAGCGGATGCTGCGGTACTGGTCGTAGCCGATGCGTTCCAGCGAAGCCGGCAGCTGCTTGCTCTGCGGCACGAACGGTTTGGCCGCCAGGGCCCGCGCCATGCCGGCGACGGTATCGGCATCGAACGCGCTCGCGGCGCCCGACGGCGCCCACGCGTGCGCCTGCGCGCCTCCCAACAACGACCACACGGGCCAGGACAGACCGGCCAGCAACACTTCGCGTCGGTGCACGCGCACTCCTTGGGCGATGTCAAAGCGATTCATTCTAGGGAGGGATTCGTTAATCGGATCGACACGGACGGCCATTGACGCCGGGTTTTCACTCCCGTCACACCGGGTAACCGTTTTCAGTCCCGGTTTGCGGACAGCCGCGTCATCCGCGCGTCATCCCGCTGCCATCGCCGGTACACCGCCGCGGCTCAACCTTGCGCAAACCGGGAGCCGCGCATGCGCTATGCGATCGTCAGCGAAACGTACCCGCCGGAGATCAACGGGGTCGCCCTCACCGTCCAGGGACTGGAACAGGGACTGAGGACGCGCGGCCACGAGGTCCAGCTCATCCGTCCCCGGCAGGGCGCGAGCGACCGCGCCGCCGCGCACGAGGTGCTGGTGCGTGGTGCGCCGCTGCCGCGCTACCCGGGCTTGCGCCTGGGACTGCCGGCGGGCGGACGCATTCGGGACGCGTGGCGCGCCGCGCGACCGGATGCGGTGTACGTCGCCACGGAAGGTCCGCTGGGCTGGTCGGCGTTGCGCGCGGCTCGCCGGCTCGGCATTCCCGCCGCGAGCGGCTTCCACACCCGCTTCGACGAATACATGCGCGACTACGGCGCCGGCTTCCTCGCCGGCACCGCGCTGCGCTGGATGCGCCGCTTCCACAACCATGCCGATGCGACGCTGGTGCCCACGCGCGAGCTGGTCGAGTTCCTGCGCGCCCAGCGTTTCGACAACGTCGTCCGTCTGCCGCGCGCGGTGGACACGGCGCTGTTCGATCCGCAGCGCCGCAGCGCCGCGTTGCGCGCGCAGTGGGGCGCGGGCGAGCAAACGCTGGTGGCGATCTACGTCGGCCGCATCGCCGCGGAAAAGAACCTCGAGCTGGCCGTGCGCGCATTCCGCCAGCTGCAGGCGGTGCGTCCGGATGCGCGTTTCGTGTGGGTCGGCGACGGGCCGGCGCGGGCGAAGCTGGAACAGGACAACCCCGACTTCCTCTTCTGCCGCGTGCAGCGCGGCGAAGCGCTGGCGCGGCATTTCGCCAGCGGCGACCTGTTCGTGTTCCCGAGCCTGAGCGAGACCTTCGGCAACGTCACGCTGGAAGCGCTCGCCAGCGGCGTGCCGACGGTGGCGTTCGACTACGGCGCCGCGCGCGAATACCTGCGCGACGGCGTGCACGGCGCGGCGATCGCCTCGCACGACGAAGCCGGCTTCGTCGCCGCATGCGTGCGCCTGGCCGCCGACGACAACGCGCGCGAAACGATGCGCACGGCGGCGCGGCAGGCCGTGGCTGCACTGCGCCCGGAACAGGTCAGCGCGGACTTCGACGCACTGCTGCAGCAACTGATCGACGCGCGCAGCGCCGACACCCTCACCCCGACCGCAGCCGAACGGGAGGCGTCATGAAACTTCATTCCCTGCACAAGCGCTCGCTTCACGACCGACTGGCCGCAGGCGACTCCGGCTGGTGCCTGCGCGCGAACCGCTGGGGCGAACGCGGGCGTTCGCGCTCGTACTTCGCCGCGGTGAGCCGGCTCGGCGACGGCGTGTTCTGGTACGTGCTGATGGCCGTGCTGATCGCGGTGGACGGCCTGGATGGACTGGCCGCCTCCGCGCACCTGGCCGCCACCGGCGTGATCGCGCTGACGCTCTACAAACTGCTCAAGCGCTGGACGCGCCGCCCGCGACCGTTCGCTTCGGACCGGCGCATCCACGCGTGGGTGGCGCCGCTGGACGAGTTCTCGTTTCCGTCGGGCCACACGCTGCATGCGGTGGCTTTCAGCCTGGTCGGCATCGCGCACTACCCGGTGCTGGCCTGGGTGCTGGTGCCGTTCACCGCGAGCGTGGCGGCCTCGCGCGTGGTGCTGGGGCTGCATTACCCGAGCGATGTGATTGCGGCGACGGCGATCGGCACCGCGCTGGCGGGTGTGTCGTTGTGGCTGGTGCCGGGGGTTTCGTTGTTCTGAGGGGTGCGTGCAACGAGTGCGTGAGTGCGTGAGTGCGTGAGTGCGTGGGCGTGTGGGCGTGTGGGCGTGTGGGCGTGCGGGCGTGAGGGCGTGAGGGCGTGAGGGCGTGCGGGCGTGCGGGCGTGCGGGCGTGCGGGCGTGAGGGCGTGTGTGAGCCTAGCGGTCGTCAACCCGAAGCCGTCATCCCTGCGAAGGCCGGGATCCAGGCTGTCACGCCTTCCGACACTTCTCGTCATTCCAGCGGACGCTGGAATCCATTTTGCTGTTGCTGTTCATAGGCAGCGGGAAAGCGTGAAAAGTCCCTGGATTCCCGCCTTCGCGGGAATGACGGTGAGGTGGTTTTCCGCAAAGGGAGTGCCCGTGCTTTACGGGCCTGGGTCCCGGCCTTCGCCGGGATGACGGTGGATTTGCTGTGGCTACGATGGATTTGCTGTTGCTGTTGCTGTTGCTGTTGCTGTTGCTGTTGCTGTCGAACAGCCTGTCAGGTCCCTAGCCCCGAAGGGCGCCGCACATGGATGTGCGGCGGTGAGCGCTGAGCCATGGATGGCGAATCGCGAACGCGCCCTTGCTCCGTCCGGTCGTGGGATTGATCTGGGCCCACTGCCCTTTCTTTTGGTTACTTTTCTTTGGGCAAGCAAAGAAAAGTGACCCGAGCGGCGTAGCCGATCGGAAGCTTTGTTGTTGCTTCCTTCTTTGAGAAGCCTGCCAAAGCCAAATCAAAATGGATTCCAGCTTTCGCTGGAATGACGGTGATGAGGGGCCGTCACCGGCGTGCCCAAGCGCCGACGTCAGAGGCCGGAGGCCAGACGCCAGACACCAGACACCCCCTACGCCGCCCGCACCACCCTTGCCCGCGCCACGCTCGGAAAATACTGCGCCGCCCAATCGCGATCGTTCGCCACCTGCGCATGCGAGCGGCTGGCTTCCAGCGCCGCGAAGTCCAGCGTCGCCACCGCCCAGCGCTGCTCGCCGCGCGTCTGCACCACCATCCCGTCGTGCGGCAGGCCCACGTCCATCGGCGCGATCAACGCCGCCTCTCCCGTGTTGACGTCCAGCGCCGGACTCCACGGCGCTTCGCCGGCCGTGACCGCCTGCGCGACGAAACACCGGTTCTCCAGCGCGCGCGCCAGGCAGCCCACGCGCACGCGCGTCGCACCGGCGTCGGTGTCGGTGCAACTGGGCACGATCAGCAACCGCGCGCCGGCCTCGCATTGCGCACGCACCGGCAGCGGGAACTCGCTGTCGTAGCAGACCGCGATCGCGCTGCGCACGCCGTCGGTTTCGAACACCTTGAGCTCATCGCCCGATTCGATCACGCCCGTGCCTTTCTCGAAACCGGTCAGACGCAGCTTGTCCTGCCACACATGCGCGCCGTCGGGTGCGAAGGCGTAGCTGCGGTTGCGATAACGGCCGCGCCCGGTGTCGAGCAGGAACGTGCCCGCAACCACATGCAGGTCGCGCTCGCGCGCCAGGCGCGAGAACAACGCGATCCAGTCTGCGTGATAGCGCTGCGTCGCCGCCAGCGAGGCATGCAAGTCACCGCGCGTGGCCGCGTCGAACGTGGCGGCCAGTTCCAGCGACAGGTATTCGGGCAATACCGCGATGCGCGCGCCCAGCGCCTGCGCTTCGTCCAGCCACTGCGCCTGCTTGTGCGCGAAGGCGTCGAAATCCGCCGGCGCGTCGATCGTGTACTTGGCCACGGCCACCTTGAGTGCGGTGGCCGGGCGGTCCTGCGTTGAAGTCATCGGGTGCGCTCCAGGGGCCGCAGCCAGAAAGTGAGGGTGTGGTCGACCTCGCCGGCCTGCCCGACTTCGCGCCACGGCAGGCGGGCGCGCAGTTCCGGGCGCGCACGGTAGCCGCGCTTGTTCCAGAACGCGTCGTTGCCGCGCTGGAAGGCCGGCCGACGCGGGTGCGTGGGTTCGCGATCGACCGCGCAGAACGCCGTCCACGCGTAGTCGCCATAACTGCGCGCGTGGGCTTCGCGTTCGTCGAAGAAGCGATGGCCGATGCCGCGACCGCGGTACTGCGGCAGCAGCACGGATTCGCCGCAATAGAACACTTCGGCCGGATTGATCGACGTCTGCGCGAAGGCTTGCGTGAACGCCTCCGATTCGTCCGCCAGCGGCAACCCGGTGGAGGCGCCGACGACGAGATCGCCGTCGAAGGCCAGCACCGCCACGCTGCGCGGCGATTGCAGGTAGATCTTCAGGTACTGCGCCTCGTAGTCCTCGTCGCCGTCATACAGGTACGGCCAGTCGCGGAACACCGCGATGCGCAGCGCGGCCAGGTGGCCGAGCCAGGGCTCGATCGCGGCGCCGTTGTAGCAGCGCACGTCGAGCGGGCGGGCGGTGTCGAGCGGTTTGACGTCCATGACGTACATGGTAGGGGACCCCGGTCGGAGGATGGGCGGCGGGCATGACGAAGCGGCCGTGGGCTGGATTCGCCCACGGCCGCGTTCATTCATGCCTGACGCACCGCCGGGCGCGCACCGGCCACTTGGTACCAGTCGATCCTGCGCGTCACCACCATCACCGTGGCCAGCACCAGGAACAGCAGGCCCGCGCCCAACACCAGCGCGTTGTCCTCCGAGACCAGCAATCCGTACAGCGCGGCGTACAGCGTCGTCAGCATCGCCGCGAAGCCCAGGCCGCGCGCCAGGCTGCGCAGCACCGCGCTCAGGTAGAAGCCCAGCAGCCCGATGCACGCCACGCTGGCGGCGAGGTAGGCGTACACGAACTTCACGTGCTCGCTCAGGCTCACCAGCAGCAGGAAGAAGATCGCCAGCGCCAGGCCGACCAGGCCGTACTGGATCGGGTGGATCGGCAACTGCTTGATCAGCTCGAAGAAGAAGAACCCGACGAAGGTGAGCAGCACGAACAGCAGGCCGTACTTGGTCGCGCGATCGGCCTGCGTGTAGATGTCCACCGGATCGATCAGCGACACGCCGACGGAGTCCATGTTCGCCAAGCCCATCTCCGGCGACGCGAGGCCTTCGACATAGTTGCGCTGCGCGTTGCTGGCGACGGAGGCGATATCCCAGCTCGCGGTGAAGCCGTCCGCGCTGGTGTCGTGTCGCGGCGACGTGCCGGCGAAGCTGGGATGGCGCCAGGTCGACTCCAGTTCGAAGCGGTTGTTCTTGCCCAGCGGCACCAGCACGAGGGATTCGGTGCCGCCCAGCAGCACGTCCAGCTGCGTGTCCAGCGCGATCGTCTGGCCGGGCACCGGCGCATCGAGCCGCACGTGCAAGCCCGGCGCCTCACGGCTGCCCATGCCTTCCTGCAAGGCGACGTCACGGCCGTTGATGCGCAACACGGGCGCGGCGCGCAGGCCGCGCACGTCGGCGATGCCGTAGCTCAGCCAGGGACGGCCGATCTGCCGATCGGCGGGATTGCCTTCGTTGGGAATGACGGCATCGAAGCGCGCCGTGGCGTGCCCCTTCCACTCGTACACACGCACTTCGTGCAGGCCGCGCTTGCGCGTGTCGGGAACCATGGGGCCGCCCACGTCCAGCGTCGTGGGGAAGAACGTCCATTGCCGCGTCTTCGCGCGGCGGACCTTGCGCACAACGTTGTTGGCGTCGGTTTCCTCGACCTCGACGGTCTCGGTGTAGGGCACCACCAGCACCGGCCCGGCAAAGGCCTGCGCACCGCCATAGCTGCGGGCGATGTCGGCGACCGCGCCGGCGCGGTACTCCTCGCGCTCGTGGATGACGCCGCGGATCATGCTCAGCGGGATGAGGATCGCGATCGTCATGAACGCGACGATGGCGACCTTGAAGGCAAGGCGCATGGTGAACTCCTGTCGTGGAATGGCGACAGGCTGCGCGCGTGTTGCGTGGGGACGATGGGGCTTGTGTGAGGCGACGGTGAAGTCGCACGGGCGTGCGGAAGCGTCGGCCGATAGAGACCCGCCCGGAGCCGTCATCCCGGCTAAGGCCGGGATCCAGGCTGTCACGCCCTCCGGGACATCACGTCGTCCGAAACTTCACGTCATTCCCGCGAAAGCCCCGCTTTCGCCGGAATGACGGTGAGGTGACTCACCGCGGCCTTCGCCGGGATGACGGTGAATTCGACGGACCTCGTCAGATCACTCGCCCGGCGGCAGCCTGATTTCCGCCACCGCCCCGCCGCCCTCACGGTTGTGCAGCACCGCCTCGCCGCCATGCAACGCGGCCACCTCGGCCACGAACGGCAAGCCCAGCCCGCTGCTGCGACTGCCGTTGCCGGGGCGCGGCAGCGAATAGAAGCGTTCGAACACCCGCCCTTCCGCGTAATCGGGGATGCCCGGCCCGCGGTCGCGTACCGCCACACATTGCGACGCACCATCAGCACGCAGCTGCACTTCGATCGCACTGCCGCGCGGTGCGAAGTCGATGGCGTTCTCGATCAGGTTGACCACCGCCTGGCGCAGCAGGAAGCGATCACCGCGCACGTCGGGCAGACCGGCCGGCAGGTCGAAATCGAGGCGGAGGTCCGCCTGCGCCAGCCGCGTGTCGCACTGCGCGGCGGCATCGGCGATGACACCCGACAGCGACAGCGCTTCGGGATGTTCGAGCCGTTGCCGATGCTCCACCGCTGCCAGCGCCAGCATCTTGTCGATCATCTGCGCCAGGCGCTCGCTCTGCGCGCGGATGGCGGCGACGAAGCGCGCGCGGTCGGGTTCGTCGAGCGGCCCCTCCAGCAGCTCCGCGCTGCCACGGATCGCCGCCAGCGGGCTCTTCATCTCGTGCGTGAGCGTGTGCACGTACTGCTCCACGTACTGCTTGCCTTCCAGGCGCACGCGCATGGTTTCCAGCGCCGAGCCCAGTTCGCCGAACTCGCCCGCCGCGCGCGGCGGCGCGGCGCGCTCGCCGGCGGTGACGGCGTTGGCGTAGCGGCGCAATGCGCCCAACTGCTTCGACAGCCACCACGCCGCCAGCAGTCCGATCACCAGCGACACGCCCAGCAGCACCGCGCCCCATCGCCACACGGCGCGCTGGCTGCGCTCGATGAAGGGCGCGATCGCGCGGTTGGGCTTGGCGACCGTCAGCACGCCGACGATGCGCCCGTCCACGTCGCGGATCGGCGCGGCGACATGCATCACGGTGGAGTTCGGATCGGCGTAATCGTTGCGCGTGGAGCGCGCGCCGTAGCGGCCGCGCAGCGTGAGATAGACATCGTTCCAGCGCGAGTAGTCCTTGCCGACATCGCGCCCGTCGCTGTCGAACACGACGATGCCGCGCGCATCGGCGACGTAGATGCGGTACTGCGAGGAACGCTTGCCGAAGCCCCATATCTGCGCGCCGTAATCGCGCCGCGCCATCGCGCGTACGCGCTTGGCGAAGTCGCCGTCGTCGATGCGGCCTTTGATGAAATCGTCGGTGGCCAGCTCGGCCAGGACATTGGCCGTGTCGACCAGCGTGTCTTCCATCGCCTGGCGCACGCCCGGCTTCACCTCGGCCACGAACACCTGCGCCAGCAGCCAGCCGGCCAGCGCGACGATGACGAAGTAGCCCAGGAACACCCGCAGTGCGATCCTCATTCCGCGGTCTCCAGCGAGTAGCCCAGTCCGCGGTGCGTGCGGATCGGATCGGCGTCGGGCGCGACATCGCGCAGCTTCGCGCGCAGCGTCTTGATGTGCGTGTCCACGGTGCGATCGCCGCTTTCCAGCGCATCGCCCCACACGCGGTCCATCAGTTGCGCGCGCGAGAGCACCGCGCCCGGGCGTTGCAGCAACGCGGCGAGCAGGCCGTATTCGTAGCGCGTGAGGTCGAGCGCGCGGCCGCGGTAACGGATGCGGTGCCCCTGGGCGTCGTGCACGAATCCGGCGTCGACGGGCGCGGCGGTCGGCGACGGCTGGAGACGGCGCAGCACCACGCGCACGCGCGCGACCAGCTCGCGCGGCGAGAACGGCTTGGTCACGTAGTCGTCGGCACCGATCTCCAGGCCGAGGATGCGGTCGGCTTCGGCATTCTGGGCGGTGAGGAAGATCACCGGCAGGTCGCGCTCGCGGCGCAGTTCACGGCACAACGCGAAGCCGCCGATGTCGGGCAGGCCGACATCGAGCACCGCCAGGTCGAAGTCCTGCGCACGCGCCGCGGCCAGGGCCTCGCGGCCGGTCAGGCAGTGGATCGCCTCGAACCCCTCCGCGTGCAGCGCGTGCAGCACGATCTGGGCGATGGCGGCTTCGTCTTCGACGAGGAGGATGCGCATTCTTGGGGATTCGGGATTCGGGATTCGGGAGCTTGTGCTTTGGGATACGGTCGGCGGGGACTATTCTGCGCGAACGAACTTGGATGGTGGGCGCTGCGCGAGCCATCGAATCCCCAATCCCGAATCCCGAATCCCGGACGCCCCATGAACTACCGCCACGTCTTCCACGCCGGCAACCATGCCGACGTGCTCAAGCACATCGCCGTGCTCGCCCTGTGCGATGCCCTGACGGCGAAGCCGGCGGCGGCGTTCGCGCTGGACACCCATGCCGGACGCGGGTTGTACGCGCTGGACAGCAATTCGGCGCAACGCACGGGCGAGGCCGAAGGCGGCATCGGCCGTTTGCTGGCGGAGGCCCCGAAGCACCCGGCCATCACCCGTTACCTGGCCGCCGTGCGCGCCTGTCGGCACGAACACGGACAGGCGAGCTATCCCGGCTCGCCCTGGCTGCTGGCCCACGCGCTGCGCGAACAGGACCGCATCGCCGCGTGCGAGTTGCTGCCGGAAGAGGCCGGGCAGCTGCGTTCGGTGTTCGCCCACGATCCGCGCGTGGCCGTGCACGAGCGCGACGGCTACGCCGCGATGAAGGCGCTGCTGCCGCCGCGCATCGGCGAGACCCGCTACAACCGCGGGCTGGTGCTGATCGACCCGCCTTACGAAGCGCAGCTGGAGGAGTTCGACACCGCGCTGGGCGCACTGCGCGACGCCCTCGCCCGCTGGCCGCAGGGCACGTATGTGCTGTGGTACCCGATCAAGCTGCGCCGCTCGCTGCAACCGTTCTACCGTCGCGCGACGACATTGCCGGCGAAGTCCTCGTTCGTCGCCGAACTGCTGGTGCGCGCCGACGATTCCCCGCTGCGCATGAACGGCAGCGGCTTGCTGATCCTCAACCCGCCGTGGCAACTGGACCAGACCCTGGCCGGCGTACTGCCCCTGCTGGCGAAAGTGCTGGGTGAAAGCGCGGACGCGGCGGGGAGGCTGGAGTGGCTGGTGCGGGGGGCGTAGTCGCGCACGGCGGTTGCTTGCTGGCTGTTGTTCCTTGTCTTTGTTGCTGTTGCTGTTGCTGTTGCTGTTGCTGTTGCTGTCGAACAGCCTTTCAGGTCCCTAGCCCCGAAGGGCGCCGCACATGGATGTGCGGCGGTGAGCGCTGAGCCATGGATGGCGAATCGCGAACGCGCCCTTGCTCCGTCCGGTCGTGGGATTGGGGTGTCAAGGAAGGCCCTTTCTTTTGGTTACTTTTCTTTGGGCAAGCAAAGAAAAGTGACCCGAGCGGCGCAGCCGATCGGAAGCTTTGTTGTTGCTGTTCGAGTGGGCAGGGAAAGCGTGGAAAGTCCCTGGAGAGTGCCGCCGTGCGGCGGCCCAGAAGCCCCCGCCTTCGCGGGAATGACGGTGACGTGTGTTGGGCGCACAAAGAGTGCCCACACGCTGCGGGCCTGGATCCCGGCCTTCGCCGGGATGACGGTGAAGTGGTTCGCCGCCGTCGGAGTGCCCTCGCACTGCAGGCCTGGATCCCGGCCTTCGCCGGGATGACGGTGAAGTGGTTCGCCGCTGTCGGAGTGCCCGCGCGCTGCGGGCCTGGATCCCGGCCTTCGCCGGAATGACGGTGAAGTGGTTCGCCGCTGTCGGAGTGCCCGCGCACTGCGGGCCTGGATCCCGGCCTTCGCCGGGATGAAGGTGACTACGCCTGCAACTTCCGATCCGGCTCGAAGAAGCTCCAGCGCACTTCCGGGAACGACTGCTTCAGCGCCCGCTCGACCGAATTGATCTGGTCGATCAGCCCGCTGACCCCGTGCTCCTCGCGCATCTGCGCCTGCACCGACACCAGCACCTCGTTGCCCAACTGCAGCGTGATCAGACTGATGATGCGCTCGATCTCCGGACGCGTCTGCAGGAACTCGCGCATCTGCTGCTGGCGCGCCGGATCGACGCTCTGGCCGATCAGCATCGCCTTCACCTCGATGGCGACGAACACCGCGACCACGATCAGCAGCGCGCCGATAGCGATGGTGCCGACCGCGTCCCACAGCGGATTGCCGGTGACCACCGACATCATCACCGCGATCAGCGCGAACACCAGGCCCAGCAGCGCGGCCAGGTCCTCGCCGAAGATCACCACCAGCTCGGCCTGTCGGCTTTCGCGGAACCAGCGCCACAGGCCGCGCTCGCCGCGCGCCTTGTTCACTTCCTGCAGGCAGGCGCGCATCGAAACGCTCTCGGCGAGGATGGCGAACACCAGCACGCCGGCGGCCCACCACCACTGCTTCAGCGGCTCGGGATGCTGGAGTTTGTGGATGCCTTCGTACAGCGAGAACATGCCGCCGACGGTGAACAGCATCACCGCGACCAGGAACGACCAGAAGTAGATCGCCTTGCCGTAACCCAGCGGGTAATCGGGCGAGGCCGGCGCCTTGGCCTGGCGCATGCCCAGCAGCAGCAGGAGCTGGTTGCCGCAGTCGGCCAGCGAGTGGACCGTCTCGGCCAGCATCGCGCTGGAACCGGTGAAGAACGCCGCCACGCCCTTGGCGACCGCGATCGCGAAGTTGGCACCGAGCGCGAACAGGATCGCGCGGGTCGAATCACCACCACCGGCCATGCCGTCTTTCCCTGAAGAGTTGAATGAGTGTGCGTAAGGCGGCGCGAGTCTAGCACCGGGGCGCGACGCGCCGGGACTGCACGCGCCTGGCTCTGCGCACAGGATCAGTCGGCCAGCTCGCGCTGGGTCTTCTTCGGCAGCTTCGCCCGGACCAGCTCGTAGCTGCGGCGCAGCAAGGCCTTCAATTCCTTCACCGGGACGCGCGAAGAATCGGGCATCTGGACCCAGCGCGCCCGCGCCAGGTAGGGCGCCGGGATGAACCCGGGGCGGCCGGTCAGCTCCAGAAAGCGCTCGTCCTCGACCTTGAAGCTCAGGCTGCCCACGCCCTCTCCCTGCACG